>DASVRZ010000001.1:0-1844 GCA_036388355.1 Chthoniobacterales bacterium
TACCAGCAGGGCTGGGACGATCTGACGGCGGACAAAGTCGAGCCTGCCAACCAGGCAAATCTTGAAGCCACCATTCGTCGGTCGCTCGAACTCGGCATCAACCACATCGAAACCGCCCGCGGCTATGGCTCAAGTGAAATGCAACTCGGCTTTCTTTTGCCGAAGCTCGACCGTGACAAACTCCTCATCCAGACCAAGATCAGCCCCGAAGTTGGCGACAAATTCCTCGAAAACTTCGAGACCTCCCTTCGCAAACTGCAACTCGACTACGTTGATTTTCTCTCCCTCCACGGCATCAACACCTCCGAAGTCCTCGCGCAGTCGCTCGCTCCCGGTGGTGCCCTCGAAGTCGCCCAACAGCTCCAACGCGAAGGCCGCGTCCGCCACATCGGCTTCTCCACGCACGCGACCAATCGTGAGATCATCGAGGTCCTCAGCACCGACGCCTTCAGCTACGTCAATCTCCACTGGTATTTCGTTAACGACCTCAATTGGGAAGCGGTTCTCGAAGCCGACAAACGCGACATCGGCGTCTTCATCATCAGCCCAAATGACAAAGGCGGAAAACTCTACGAGCCGCCCGAAAAACTCGTCCGCCTCTGTGACCCGCTCACCCCGATGGCGTTCAACGACCTCTACTGCCTCGGCCGTCCGCAAGTCCACACCCTCAGCATTGGCGCGAGCAAGCCGAGCGACTTCGACGCTCATATCGAAGCCTTGAAATACTACGACGTGGCGCAGGAGACCATCGCGCCCATTGAACTAAAACTCCGGTTGGAAATGGACACGGTTCTCGGCGCGGATTGGACGGGTAACTGGTGGAAAGACATCCCCGAGTATCAGCAGGTGCCCGGCGAAATGAACGTTCTGGAAATCCTCCGCCTCTGGTCGCTCGCCAAGTCCCTCGACCTAGTCAGCTTCGGCAAAATGCGTTACAACCTGCTCGGCAACGCCGGTCACTGGTTCCCTGGCACCAATGCCAAAAGCTTCGACGAACACGCTCTCGCGCCGCTGGTTGCGAACTCCGCATTTGCCGATCGCATCCCGCGAATCCTTCGCGAGGCCAACGACCTTCTCCTTGGCGAAGAAGTCCAGCGCCTGAGCAAAAGCGAGTAGGCTGCAGCGGAATTCGAGCTTCCGCTTTCAAGTGCGCGGCGTATCATCGGCGCCCGTTCCATGTATCTCCAGTCACTCGAAATTCAGGGCTTCAAGTCGTTCGCGAACCGAACGCTCATCGAGTTTCATCGCGGGGTGACCGCTATTGTCGGCCCGAATGGCTGTGGAAAATCCAACGTCCTGGACTCCATTCGCTGGGTCCTCGGGGAGCAATCCGCCAAAGCCTTACGGGGCGGCGAAATGGCTGACGTCATCTTCTCCGGCACTGATACCCGTCAGGCAGTCGGCATGGCCGAAGTCTCGATGACTTTTGCCGAATGCGAGGCCGAGCTCGGGCTCGATTATCACGAAGTCCGCATCACGCGCCGGGTGTTCCGTGACGGACGGTCCGAATACCTTCTCAATAAAACCCCATGCCGGCTGCGCGATATCCATCTGCTCTTCATGGATACGGGCATCGGCCGCAGCGCCTATTCCATTATGGAACAGGGCAAGATCGACCAGATTCTCAGTTCCCGACCCGAGGAACGCCGAGCCATTTTCGAAGAAGCCGCCGGGATCACCAAATACAAGTCCCAGAAAAAAGAAGCTCTCCGGAAACTCGAATTCACGGAGGCCAATTTGCTGCGCCTCACGGACGTCATGCGGGAGGTCAAACGCCAGATCGGGTCGCTGCAACGCCAGGCCGGAAAAGCGCGGCGCTACCAGTCGATCCTCTCCGAGCTCCG
>DASVRZ010000002.1:0-7184 GCA_036388355.1 Chthoniobacterales bacterium
TCTTACGCAATGAATAACAAACGCATCGCGCTACTTTTTTCGGGCCAGGGAGCACAAGCCGTCGGCATGGGCCAGGATCTCGCCGCCGCTTTTCCCAGCGTCCAAGCCATTTTTGCGCAAGCCGATGAACAACTCGGCTTCCCGCTGAGCCAGAGTGCTTTTCAAGGCCCTTTCGAGGAACTGACCCGCACCTCAGTCTGCCAGCCAGCGCTCTACGTGCACGGCGTCGCCTGCCTCACCGCTTTACGGGAACGTCTGCCTCAATTGGAGTTCGTCGCCACCGCAGGATTATCTCTGGGTGAGTTTACCGCGCATTGTGCCGCCGGAACCTTTGATTTTACGACCGGGCTCGGCCTCGTGGCCAAACGCAGCCGCTACATGGAGGAAGCCTGCAACGCAACCAACGGCGGCATGGCAGCGATGATCGGCGGCGACGAGAACGACGTTCGCGGGCTAGCCGCACAGACTGATGTGGACGTGGCCAATCTCAATTGCCCCGGACAGATCGTCCTCTCGGGCGAGGCTTCCAAAATTGCTCTCGCCGTTTCCATGGCAAAGGAAGCCGGCATTCGCCGGGCCACCACGCTCAACGTTGCTGGCGCTTTCCACTCCCGCCTGATGGAGCCAGCGTATCAGAAGCTTTCCGTCGCCCTAGCTGAGACAGAAATGGCTTCTCCGAGAGTGCCCGTGGTGTGCAACGTGGACGCCATTCCCGTTTCCCAGGCTGACCGCATTCGCGAAACTTTGGCCGAACAGGTCACCGGCAGCGTCCGCTGGACGGAGTCCATTATTTACCTGCTCGACGAGTTGAAAGTGGATCTTTTCCTGGAGCTCGGCCCCGGAGCCGTTCTCGCGGGCCTCGTCAACCGCATCCGCAAAGACACACCCGTCATTTCCATCTCCGATGTGGCCTCTCTCGATCAGGCGGTTGCGGCTCTGACTCTAACGGAATAGAGCTGCGTTACTCGCTGAGGACTGCCTGCAACTTCGCGGCGACCTGTTCGAACGGGATGCCTTCCATCATCCCATCAGGCGAGACAACAATCTCGACGTTGGGGTTCTGCGGCCCCCAGATGTCGGGATCGGTGGGGCCAAAAAGCAGGATGCAGCGCGCTCCTGCGGCGGCTGCAAGGTGAGAAATACCGCTATCGTGCCCAACAAAAAGATGGCTGCGGGAGAGAACTGCTCCCAAGATGCGCAGTGGGAGATCTTTGGCTAGTGGAAGTTGAAACTGCTCGGCCAGCAGCCCAAGTTGGGCGTCATCCGCTTCGCCGCCGACGAGAAGGATCGAGCGGCCCTGGTCCTGAAGGTCGCGAATGAGTTGCTGCCAATTCTCGATAGACCAGTTTTTCTTTTTGCCTCCGCTCCCTGGATGCAAGGCTATGAACGGACTGGGAACAGAGTCCAGAGTCGAGGCTGCCGCTTCCAGATCGGCACTGCTCGGGGAGAAGGAGGCCGCTTTTTCTTCAAGGAAGAAGGCCAGCTTTTCCAAAGGCCGGGCAAGCTGTTGAATAGCGTGGATGTCGTCGCTAAGCTTCCCTGGTCCGGTCAGAAGATTTTTGACGCCTGCAGTGCGCAGGTTGCCTTCGAAAATCCCGTCCGGATCATAGAGATAGCTGATGATCTGCTGATAGCCGGTGAAGAAATTCACCATCTCGGGATCGAGCGTAGGGCGGCGGCTAAAGAACCGCGCCAGCGGCCCATATTCTATGGAATGCACCGCATCCGCGTACTCGGGACTGAGGGCCAGAGAAGCGATGCCAGAATACCCGAGGATCTCGATACGGGCTTCTGGCAAGTTTTGCCGAATCAGCCCAATCGCCGGAAGAGTGAGGATGAAATCCCCGATTGCGCCGCCGCGAATGATGAGAATCCGGCCCGCCATGAGGTGAAGTTACCGCTCCGCGTCCTTTTTGCCAGAGCCGGCTTGCAGCCGGGCTATTCTTCCCCGCCGCGCATTGCACCGAACCCGCCTGCGCCGCCTTCCCATTTCTGGGGCTGATTCCAAGGAATCGTGCTGGCTGGCTCACCGAACGCCTGGGTCTGGGCCACCGGTTTTTGCTCGGTGGCGCAGGAGCTCAGGATTGTTGTGGCTCCAGTGGCCACTAACAAGAGAAGGAGTCGATGCATCGGGTGACGCAAGTGCGATTAGTTGGTCCCTGAGAAAATGACGCGATCGCCAGCTTGCACGCGTTGACCGGTGGAAACGGAGTTCGACACGATGTCAGCAATCGAGCTAGAAGGCTCCACTGAAGTGATCTTCACCTTGCCGATGCGATCTCCGTCACGCATGACGACCATCTCAGCATTGTTTACGACGCCGCTGCGGTCCCCGAGGTTGAGAACAACAAAGCCCCAAGCCTGGTTAACTGCTACGACCTGTCCTTCGAGGCCCTTGGCCATTACGGCCGCTTTCTGACGGGCTACGAGGTCGCCTAGTTCTTTGGTCTTCGACTCGGCTGCGACGAGTTTATCTCCAATGATTTGTTTTTCGCTCTTCAGAGCGTCAATCTGTGCGGTGAGCTCAGCCACTTGATCGGCGTTTGCCGCTGGTGCCGGAGCTACTTCAGTCAAGGCAGGCGCAGCAGCGGCTGCTGCAACCAGTCTCTCTTTTTCAGCATTTGCCGCATCCAGAGCTGCCGTTTTGTCCGTTAGTTGGGCAGTGAGATTGGTGACGTCTGCGGTTGCCTTGGCTAGTTCTGCTTCCTTCGCGGTCACAGTCTGCTCCATCTCGGTTACTTTGACAGTCTCGGCAGTAAGTTTATCGCCTGTTTCTTTAAGAGCGGCTTTAGCTTTGGTGGCCTCGTCTTTAGCAGCGCCCACGGCACTTTCTGCTGTCGCTCTTGCCACAGTGGCTTCATCCAGTTTGGACTTATTAAGATAACCGAGCACGGCGGAGCCGAGCATGAAAACGACGGAAAGGATAAGGAGGATTTTGGGCATGGAATGATCTGGGTAGGAATGTGTAAGTATCAGTGAAGCAGGATGTTTACTAGTGGAAAGATTTTTTTAAGCGAGGAAAAATTTTCGCACAACTTCTTCGACAGTTTTTTTCTAGAAAATAGTTGCTTGAGGGGTGGAATCCCCTACTTTCCCGCTGCCAGGGACTATGGACTGCGAACCGGCAAACCCCGCCAGGGCAGGAATGCAGCAACGGTACCCAGCTTCGCTTTGCCGTAGCTCTCTGGTACTTTTCCCTACAGACTGGGGAAAACACTTTCTGCGATGGCCGGTTCCTTGCCTAGATCTGCATCTGGCGCTCCCGGGTGGCTGCGAATGGAACCGGATGGCTCTAGCCAACCACGGGCGTCAGTTCGAAAACGGCCGAATAAAAGGCGTGAGAAACTCCCGGAGCTCGAGATGCAGGTGTGTCAGATAGCGTCCGCCAGCCTCCAACGGTGTCTATCTTCTGACCGTGACGGATGATTTCGCCCTGCTTCACGTCAAGCGGTCGCGATGTGCATGGCGGCGCTCGCCATTTTCCATATGAGCATGCATGACGAGGAGGAGATTTCCCCAGCCGTCGGCGGGCCAGCCTTCATAGATCACCTGTCCGTTGGCGATGGAATAGATGGGATCGCCAAGATCGGTATTCTCGCCACCAATGCCCTTGAGGTCGTCGCCTAGGTGTTTGTTTTCGGTAAACGGCGGCGCATTGTAAACGAGCGCTCCAGTTTGCTGCCCATCGGCATGTCGAACCGAGTCGCCAACGGCAGCGCGCGTTGGTGACAGGATCTACCGGCCAGAACCGCGGATCCAATTTCCAGCAGGCGGATCCGGCCGCAGCCAGGTGAACATGCTTGTGCCCGTGAGCAAAAGGGCGCTCACTAGCAGCCCAATCAACCACCCGGTCTTCGGAGAATCACCAGGCGTGTGGGCAGGGAGTTCCATCGCGTTCGAGGAAACAAGCCGCCTGTTCCAGCGTCAAGCTCCCGATCATTCGCGCAATGGCCCCAGCGGATTCCTGCGGCGTTAGGGTTGCATCCGCGCCGCCCATTTCGGTCTGCACCCAACCCGGATGAACTGCGACAACGGTGATCCCGCGGTTCCGAAGATCGAATGCCATGGCTCGAGTGAGCATGTTCAGCGCCGCCTTTGAAGTGGAGTAGGCGTAATAGAAGTGGGAGTATTTTCCGGAAATCGAGCCTGCTGTGGAGGAGATGTTCACCACGCGGGGAGCCTTGGACTTTTCCAAAAAGCCGAGCAGGGCTTGGGTGACGCGTGCCACGCCTACGACGTTCGTTTGGAAGGCCTCCGTCAGGTGCGCCATCTGCCATTGATCGACGGTTTCCTCTCCTTCTTCCGGGAAAACCGCGGCATTGTTGACGAGGACATCCACCTGCGTGAGCTGCTCTGTAAAATTGGCGACGGAAGAGTCGGAGTTCACATCCAGCTCGCGAAGTTGAAGTGCCTCCGGATATCGCCTGGCCAAAGCGAGCAAGTCGGTCGCGTTGGCAGGGTTGCGGGCGGTAGCGACGACATTGTACTCGAGCGCGAGACACTGTGAAACGAGAGCCAGGCCGATGCCGCGATTGGCACCGGTGATGAGAATGGTTGATGAGAATGACATTGAAGCGACGTTTTGCAGAGTTCGATGGGGGCAGTGGAGGCGGAGGAATGCTGAAAACGCGCTGCGGACCGTCAGCCAGAGTTCAGCGGAAACAGCGAATTTTCAATAAAGAACGTTTGCGAGCGCCGTTCGTTTGCAAGACTCTCGTGCGCGGAGAACCCCGAGCTAAACCTGATTCAGTGTAAATGCCTGTCCTCTTCCCGCGAATTCAAAGTTTCAGTAGCGCTCTCCAAAGGCAGTGCCGCAGTTTTGGTCAGAGTGTCGGATCAAGTATGAACTTGCTGCATGCCTGCTTTTCAAAAATGTCGCCTCTTACCTGAAGGAGTGGATCGATTGCCATGCCGCAGTGGGAGTTGAGAAATTATACCTCTATAACAATGGCTCCAGGGACCACTACTGGAATGTTCTCGCGCCCTATATCGCTTCCGGATTAGTCACGTTGCACGAGTGGCCTGCAATTCCTGGTTTCCCAACCGCTTACGAGCATTGCAGCACTCATTACCGCTATGACGCCCGGTGGATCGCGATGATAGATGACGACGAGTTCCTGTTTCCGCTGACGGAGAATCCCTTGGTGAAGGTTCTTTCGAAATATGAGAACCATCCTGCGGTCGCTGTGCATTGGGCGATGTTTGGCTCCAATGGCCACGAAGCGAAACCAGCGGGCTTGGTGATCGAGAACTACACCCGAAGAAACGCTTCGATCTCTCCCAAGATCAAAAGCATCGTGAATCCGCGACGCGTGAAAACGTACAAGTCGACTCATTACGCGATCTATACCGGACATCAGTTCGCGGTGAATGAGAAGTTCCTATAGTAAAAACGTCGTCCGCTGAACCACCAACTGCCGATGTGCTCCGGATTAACCATTACTGGTCAAAATCGAGGGAGGATTATATCCGGAAAATCAGCCGTGGTTATCCCGATGAGTGGGGTCGCGAAAACCCCCGCGACATGGTCATGTTTGATGAAGCAGAAGCCAAAAACAACCAGGTGGAGGATGATGCAATCCTGAGATTCCTACCTCTGATAAGGGGTAACGGAGAACGCCGCGAGGGCGCTTACGCCCAAGTGGAATGAGGGCGTTTGGAAAGCTGCGAGTTGTGGTAGCGGAAGTCGCGGGAGACTTCCATTCCGAACCAGAGCGGCGGCGTGAACGGTGTCGTTTCAGACGGCAATTCCACTTCCGCGATGATCAGTTCGGCATTTGCACCGAGGAACTCGTCGATCTCGATCACCAATCCCTCATGCGGCAGACGATGGCGAATTTTCTCGATGATCGGATTCGCGCAACGCGTTTCTAACATTTCCTGAGCGTCGTCCAGGGGAATGGCGTATTCGTACTCAGCCCGGCTGAGGCCGACGACGGGGCCTTTGATCGTGAGCCACGCCTCCGTTTCTGCAACCCGCACCCGCACGGTGGCCGGCGGTCCGTTGACCAAGTAACCTTGCCGCAGCAGCCGGCCTGGACCGGAGAGCAACGCTCGCCAGGAGTCGTCTTTAACGAGAAACTTGCGTTCGATCTCCAAGCCCATCGGAGAAAACGGCTAGAGCTCGACTTTTTCGCCGGGAGGCGGCACGACCACGCGCATCTTGGGAGCCTTCTCCGCGAGTTGAGAGCGGAACCACTCGATCGCCGACGGGTCGCCGTGAACCAGCACGGTTGCTGGAGCATTCACCCGTAAAATGTAAGCCAGCAAATCCTCGCGCGTGGAGTGCGCGCTAAAATCAAATTTCTCCACCGTCGCATTGAGCGTGAGCGGCGGCTGGCTCTTATCGAGCACCACTTGGGCGCCTTTTTCCGCCGCGCGCAGGACGCCGCCGGGTGAGTCAGGCGCTGCGTAGCCGACGAAAAAGACGGAGTGCTTTTCCTCCTCGAGAAACTTGCGGGCAAAGACGTTCGAGAGCGTCTTCTCCGTCATCATCCCGCTGGAAATGGCAAAGATTTTCCCGTGTCCCGGCGAAGCATGTTGCGCTTCCTTCCCGCCCAAGACGTAGGGAGCCACCATGTCGAGCAACTCCAATCCCTCATATCTCCGCGGTGTGGCGCGGGAGAGCTCGTCGTGGATCATCGTCATCTTCGCGCTCAAGCCACCAATGTAGATCGGCGTGGATGGCGCCAGATCGCCGTCCCGTTTCATCTCGTAGATGATCGTGAGCACTTCCTGCGTCTTGCCGATGGCGAAGACCGGAATCAGCACGGATCCACCGCGATCGAAGGCTTCTTTGATCGCCGCGATGAAACGTTTCTCCTCAGCCTTGCGCGTAAATCCTTCGGGCGTCGGATTGTCGCCCCGAGTCGTTTCAATGATCAAAACGTCGATGAACTCCTCGGGAAATTTCGCCCCGCGGCTCAGCGTCTGGTCACGGAAATTCACATCGCCCGTGTAGAAAATCGTCCGGCCGCCGCTGCGCAAAACCGCCCCTGTGGAACCCAGAATATGACCTGCATCGAGCAATTCGGCCGTAAAGTCTTCGCTATCGCGCTGGCGGCGTTCGCCATCCATGCCGAAGGTCTGACGCAGCGGCACATAGTCCCAGCGGCCGACCATTCCATCGAGCTCGCGATGCGTGAAAAGCGGGAAATCCACCGTGCCGAGTTCCTCGCGCTGGC
>DASVRZ010000003.1:0-30482 GCA_036388355.1 Chthoniobacterales bacterium
CCTCGTCGAAGTGGCGCAGCTCACCCCGAACTTCGACGTGAAAAGCTATCTCGTCGGACGTGGATTAGCCGAGCCAGAAAGCCCCGGCGGGTTTTGCGTGAGCCAGCCGGAGTTCCTCAAAAGATTCGACGCGCTGCTCACGAGTGCGCCCTTGGAAACATGGAAAACCTATCTGCGCTGGCAGCTACTCACCGCAAATGCCGGGGAAATCAGCGATCCTTTTGTGGACGAAAACTTCCGCTTCTACGGCACCATCCTGACCGGCGCTAAAGAACTCCGGCCTCGCTGGAAACGCGTTCTCGCAGCCGCTGATGGAGCTTTGGGAGAAGCCACCGGGCAGCTGTTCGTGGAAAAGCATTTCCCGCCAGAAGCCAAGCAGCGGATCCTCGATCTCGTTGCCTCCCTACGGGCAACCCTGCGCGCACGGATCGAGAGTCTCGACTGGATGGGCGCAGAAACAAAAAAAGCCGCGCTTCACAAGCTGGACAAGTTCCACGTCAAAATGGGCTATCCCGACAGATGGCGGGACTACTCAGCTCTTCAGGTTGATCGGAAAAGCTATGTGCTGAATACCATCCGCGCCGCTCAGTTTGAGATCCGTCGCAACCTCGCCAAGATCGGCAAACCAGTGGACCGCGATGAGTGGTTCATGACCCCGCAGACGGTGAACGCCTATTACAATCCCGCGCTAAACGAGATCGTTTTTCCGGCTGGGATTCTGCAGCCACCGTTTTTCAGCGCGGCATCAGACGACGCGATCAACTACGGCGGAATTGGCGCGGTCATCGGACATGAAATGACCCACGGTTTTGATGACCAAGGCCGACAGTTCGATGCCAACGGCAACCTCACCGAATGGTGGACGGAAGCGGACAAAAAGGCTTTCGCTGAACGTGCGCAAAAGGTCGTGGATCAATACGGCAACTACACTGCCGTGGACGATCTCAAGCTGAACGGCCAACTCACCCAAGGCGAGAACATCGCCGACATCGGCGGTCTCCGCATTGCCTGGACAGCACTGAATGCGAAGTGGGAAAAGGACGGCAAACCCGCACCCATCGACGGCTTCACTCCCGAGCAACGTTTCTTCCTCGGGTGGGCGCAAGTATGGCGCTCCAACATCCGCAAGGAAGCTCTCCGCATGCGCGTGCTGACCGATCCGCACAGCCCAGCCATCCATCGCGTAAACGGCGTCGTCGCTAACATGCCCGAGTTCTTCACCGCCTTCGGATGTGAGCCCGACAGTGCGATGTCTCGCAAAGAAAGCGACCGCGCCACCATCTGGTAGGCATGGTCGTGATCGTTGGCGGCGGATTGGCTGGACTAGCTTGTGCAAAGGTTCTGCACCATGCAGGTGTGCAGTTTCAATTGATCGAGGCCGGCGCCTCTCTAGGTGGTCGGCTCGCGACCACCGTCACGCCAGACGGCTTTCACCTCGATCATGGTTTCCAAGTCCTGCTCGACAACTATCCAGCAGTTCATCGGCACCTGAATCTATCGAAATTGGACCCCGGCTATTTTGATTCCGGCGCCATGCTGGTCGACGGAGAAAAGCATGCGCGAATATTGCACCCGGTCCGTCACCCTTCCGGAATTTGGGAGTCTGCTTTTGGTAGCTATGGTACTCTTCAGGACAGGCTTCTCCTCACGAAACTGGCTGCTGAATTGCTCCTCGCCCGCCCGGAAAAGCTGCTGGCACAAGATCGGTTGCGCCTTTCCACGCATGCCTTCTTGGAGCGACGCGGCTTCTCGTCGCTCATCATGGAAAGCTTCCTTCGTCCGTTTTTTGGGGGAGTTCTTTTGGACAATGAGCTCACCACCAGTGCATCGCTCTTCCAATACTATTTCCAGAAGTTCATTCGTGGACGCACGTTGCTGCCTTCACGTGGCATTCGAGAAATCCCGCTCCAGATCGCCTCTCATCTGCCGGCGTCGTGCATAAAGCTCAATTCAACTGTAGCCAAAATCGGGAGCAATCATGTGGAACTGCGCGACGGAGGAAAAATCGCTGCCGAGCACATTGTTCTCGCAACACCGGCACCTGAAACCGCGCGGCTTCTGGAGCGAAATCCTCCTGCGCCACCACGAAGAGTTTCGGTCTGTTATTTCACGTCGCCCGAAGCTCTTTACGAAGAAAAGCTGCTCGTCTTGCCGCGGGGAAAGGACCGGTTGGTGCGGCACTATGCGCAGGTCACGAACGTAGCTCCGAAGCTCGCTCCACGCGGAAGTCACTTACTCTCAGCAACCATTCTGGACCGGCGCTCGCTCGAAGATGTCAGGCTGCTTCAGCACGCCAAAGCCGAGATCGCGGAAAGTTTTCCATCCGCGCAAACGCTCCTGACTCCACTCCGTGTCATTGATGTCCCGTATGGGGTTCCGGCGCAGCTACCGCGGTATAGTTTGCAGCGGGAGTCGGGTTCACTTCCAACCAACGTTTCGCTAGCGGGAGATCACACGACCCACGGCAGCATTCAGGGCGCGTTGCAGTCCGGCGAAGAGGCGGCGCAGAGTATCTTAAAGAGATTATGACCCTGGAGCAGACGCTTCTCGCTACATTCGGTCACGCAGAATTCCGCCCCGGTCAAAAGCAAATTGTGGAGACACTTCTCGCCGGACGCTCTGCTCTGGCCATCTTCCCGACGGGCGGAGGGAAGTCGCTTTGTTATCAGTTGCCCGCCATTTTGCTCGACGGGCTGACGCTGGTGATTTCGCCGTTGATCGCGTTGATGAAGGATCAAGTCGATGCGCTACTTGTACGCGGAGTCCTAGCCGCCCGGTTGGATTCGACGCTGAGCGTTAGTGAGGTGGCTGCAGTTTTTAAAGCTTTGGAAGAGCGGACGTTGAAGTTGCTTTATGTCGCGCCGGAGCGGCTGGCGAATGAAACGTTTGTGAAGCGGATGAAGGGTGTGGAGATCGCGATGGTCGCCATCGACGAGGCGCATTGCATTTCCGAATGGGGGCACAATTTCCGGCCTGACTATTTGCGCCTCGCGAAGATCATTAAAAAATGGCGCGTGAAACGCGTCCTCACGCTCACCGCTACGGCCACTCCGGATGTGGCTCGCGACATCGCCGCGGAGTTCCGGATCACGCGTGAAGATCGGGTGGTCACCTCGTTTCACCGGCAAAACCTTTTTCTTCAGGTCACGCCAGTTGCAGCTCCGGCGCGGATGCAGTTGCTGATCGACAAGCTCACGGAGCTTCGCCCGTTTCCGGCGATTGTTTACGTGACGCTGCAAGAAACGAGCGAGACCGTCGCGGCCCACTTGCAACGCGCTGGGATTCGGGCCCGCGCCTATCATGCCGGTCTGAACGATGATGTGCGGTCGGAAGTGCAACAGGCGTTCATGGCCGATTCAATTCAGGTGATTGTCGCGACGATTGCCTTCGGAATGGGGGTGGATAAGGCAAACGTCCGCGCGGTTTTCCACTTCAACCTTCCGAAGACGCTGGAAAATTATCAGCAGGAAATCGGACGCGCCGGACGCGATGGGCAGCCGTCGCATTGCGAAATACTGGCATGCGGTGACGACATTCGCGTGCTGGAGAACTTCATCCTCGGCGACACCCCGACGCGTTACACATTGCTGCAGCTCAGCGATCATTTCATGCGTCAGGGGCAGGAGTTTTCCATCAGTCGCTACGAACTCTCTCGCAGCCACGATGTGAAAACTATCGTGCTGGAAACGGCGCTGACGTATCTCGAAAAGGCCAAGCTGCTTGAGCCGATTGGCTCCTTTCACACCAAGTTCGAGATCACCTTTGCACATGGCGAAGAGCGCGCGTTGAGCGGCCACAGTGTGGGGCGTCAAAGATTTCTCCAGAAGCTGCTGGGATGTGGAGCGCGGCGCGGGCGCAAGCTGACGATTACGATTGAGGAAGCCATTAAAGCGCTCGACGAACCTCGCGAGAAAATCCTCCGCAACCTCAAACTGCTGGAAGAAGCGGGCGACATCGTGCTGCTGCCGAAGGGCATTCGCCACCTTTACAGGCTGCTCCCGGAAGCCTCCACGCACACACCTGCGAGCCTCGCCGATTGGCTGCATCCACTCTTTGCGGAGCGGGAGATCGCGGATCTCAACCGGCTTAAATCCATCGTGGCTTTAGCGGAGAGCACGCAGTGTTTGACCGCGCGTTTGCTGCGTCACTTTGGAGAAAAGATTTCGCCCTGTGGACACTGCAGCAATTGCCTTTCTCCTCATCCGCGCCGGAAGCTTCCGCAGACGCGTCCGAAGCCGATTACGCTGGAACAATTGGCTCTGCTCCGCGACCTGATCGAGGAAAAACATCCAGCCCTGCGCAGCAGCCGGCAGCTCGCGAAATTTCTTTGTGGCCTGCAAAGCCCGGCGTTGCAACGCGATCGCCTCACGCGCCACGACCACTTTGCGATGATGGCGCAACTACCGTTCTCGGATGTGTTAGCTCAGACCGAAAGCATGCTCATTGACTGAGCGGCCGCTCACGGATTATCCAGACAATCCCGGACGGCTCTCACCAGCACTTCTGGCTTATACGGTTTCTCCAAGAAGTTGATCGGCGCGTGTTGGGGATTGGTGTGGGTGGCGAAGTTCGAGCTGTAGCCGCTGGAAAAAATGACTTTGAGTTCCGCCTTCTCCGATTGGAGACGCGCGGCGACGGCGTTTCCGCTCATCCCGTTGGGCATCACGATGTCGGTAATCAGCAGATCAATCTCGTGCTCTTTCTTCGCCCACATGGAAAGCGCATCCGGGCCGTCTACAGCTTCCAGAACTTGATACCCGTAGTCGCGCAAGACGTGCGTCATGATCTCGCGAACCGCCGGTTCGTCCTCGACCACGAGGATGGTTTCGTCTCCGCCGCGCAGAGCGGTGCTGGTGTCGTTTTCGATCTCTGTAGGCTCTTCAGCACACGTCGGGAAGTAGATGGAAAACGTGGTGCCTTTGCCCAACTCACTGGCGACTTCAATCCAGCCTTCGTGCTGCGCGACGATTCCGTAAACAGTGGCAAGGCCAAGCCCGGTGCCTTTGCCGACTCCTTTCGTGGTGAAGAATGGCTCGAAGATTCGATTCACGGTTTCCGGGCTCATGCCGGTGCCGGTGTCGGTTAAGCTGAGGCAAACGTGGTCACCAAGAGTGGCTTGCGGATGTTTCGCGAGATGAGCAGGTGCAACATTTTTGAGCGCGGTGCGGATGGTTAGCTGCCCTCCTTTCGGCATGGCATCGCGAGCATTGACAACGAGATTAACGACGATCTGTTCGACGTTGCTTTGGTCCGCCCAAATGCCAGGCAGCTTCTTCGCGAAGTGGCACTGGAGCTTGATGGGTTCGCCGATCAAACGGCTGAGCATTCCGTCCAGATTGCTGACCACATCATTCAGATTGAGCGAGCGCATCTGCACGACTTGCTTGCGGCTGAAACTCAGAAGCTGTCGCGTGAGCCCGGCGGCGCGCTCGGCAGCGACGGAGACATGGTTGAGAGAATCGGCAACATTCTTGTCGAGATGAGAGGCCGCGAGATGGATGCTGGCGTGGCCTTGAATGACGGTGAGGATGTTATTGAAATCATGCGCGACTCCCGCTGCGAATTGACCAACCGCTTCCAGCTTCTGCGAATGGCGAAGCTGTTTCTCCAAGCCTCGCTGCTCGCTGACATCAAGGGTGGCGATCAGGGCCACCATCTCCTCGCCCCACTGGAAGGCTTCGGCGGAGATGACGCATTCGCGGATCTCGCCGGCACGCGTGCGGAGCGGGCACTCGAAGTTGCGCACGGCTTTTCCTTGTTTGAGCTGCTCGATAGCGATGTTGCGCAATCCCGGGTTGGAGGTGATCTCCAGTTCGGCAGACGTGTGATCGACCACCTCGCAACGCCTCCATCCGGAGATAGCGAGAAAGGCATCGTTCACGTCGATGTAGCGGCCCGTCTTCAGCGACTGAATCGACATCGGAATCGGACTAGCTTGAAACGCTCGTGCAAACCGGTCTTCGGAGCGCCGGAGTTCGTTCTCCGTTTCTTCCCGTTCGCGCATTTCCTTGAGGAGTCGTGTGTTGGCGGATTGGAGTTCCTGGGTGCGGCTTGCAACGATGTCGTCGAGTCCACTCAGGTGCGCTTGTAGTTGGTGGCTCAACGTCCATTTCTGCGTGAGCGTGTGAGCGAGCTGGAGAACTTCTACGTTATCGAACGGCTTCTTCAGGATGACGAGGCTGTCCGTCTTTCCAAACTGCCGGATCATATCCGCCCAGGAATAGTCGGAATAGGCGGTGCAAATCACGATCTGCAGATCCGGGAAAAGTTTCCAGATCCGGGTGATGGTTTCCACGCCATCCCAGCCGGGCGGCATCCGCACATCGACAAACGCCATTGCGTAGGGCCGTCCTTCCTCGGCCGCGGCACGCACCATTTTCAACCCTTCCTGGCCTTGGTAAGCGGAGTCGATCTCGAACTCGGTTTCCATGAGAGATTCGACTTCGACTCCGAAAAGGGCGGCAGCTTCTTTGTCGAGTTCGGAGTCTTCCTGAGCAGGGTTGCCGAGGATTTTGCGGATGTCGTCGTGGATCGAGCGGTTGTCGTCGATGACTAAGATGCGCTGGTTGGGTTTTGCAGCTTTGGCTCCAACTGCGCCTTTTTTTGCTCGCATGGGAAGTGGAGGATGAGAAGTCATGAGGATTGGCCAGGGGTGATTTCAGAGATGGGAAGGTCGAGTGTAAAAGTGGCGCCTTTGCCGCGACCGGCGCTGCGAACGGAGAGCGAGCCACTCATTTCGTTGGCAGCAAGTGCGGCGCTGTGGAGGCCGAAGCCGTGTCCGTCTTCCTTCGTGGTGAATCCGTGTTCGAAGATGCGGACGAGGTTTTTCTTTTCGATGCCAATGCCGTTGTCGGCGACGACGATCTTCACGCGCTGCTTTCCGGACTTCGCGATGCGCACCGTGATGCGCTTCTCCGCGCGGGAAGATTCGCTAACCGCGTATTTGGCATTGCGGATGAGGTTGACCAAAATCTGCAGGACCTTGTGTTTATCCACATGCACCGGCGGGACGTTCGCGAAGTCGCGGATGACTTCCACATGATGACGATCAAAGGCGGCGCCGTTCATGCCCAACGCGTCTTCAACGAGCTCACTGGCGGGAAGCGATTCCATCAGGCCGGAGACGCGCGCGTAGCTTTGTTGCGTGGCGACGATGTCCTTGATGTGGCTGATGTTTTTCGCGAGCCGTTCCGCTTCGGAGAGAGTTTCCGCCTGCTCGACTTCCAGCCGCTCTGCGAGAGTCTGGATGAACTTTGGTAGCATTCTTCCGCGCGGATCGCGTGTCAAAAAGTAGCTGAGGTTGTCTGCGTTTTCTTTGAGGAGATTCGAGACGCTGGTGAGATGGGTTGCGCGGGATTTTCCCAGCCGGTCGGAAATGAGGAGGGCGGAAACGTTCACGCTGTTGAGGACGTTGCCGACGTTATGCAAAACGCCCGTCGCCACTTCGGCCATCCCCGCTGCGCGCGAGACTTCGATCAACTCGCGGTTCACCCGCTCGAGTTCCTGCTCGGATAGTTTCCGCTCGGTGACATCCTGCGCGGTTCCGAAGATGGTCGCGACATTTCCGCTGTTATCCAGGACGACATCACCGCTTTGTTGCAGGATGCGCGTGCTGCCATCCTGGCGCACGATGCGCTGCTCAAAGCTGAAGGGTTGCTTATCCGTAAGCGCGCGTTTGAAGGTGCTGTCGGAGAACGCGCGGTCCTCATGGTGAATCCAAGTGAGAGCCGCATCATAGGTGACGTCGGTATCGGCCGAGTCGAAACCGTGGATGCGGTAGTTCTCTTCCGACCAGTTCATGGTTCCGGTCGGGATGTCCCAATCCCAGCTTCCCATACGTGCAATCGTTTGTGCATTGGCAAGCTGGTTCTCGCTATGACGCAACTCTTCCTCCGCTCTCCGACGTTCCAGAATCTCCGCCTGCAATGCGTCGTTGGCGGATTTTAATTCTGCTGCCTGCTGTTGCAACGGGCCGCTGATACTGCGTGTGATGAAGGTAACAAATCCCAAGGCCGCCACCAAAGCCGCGGCAGCAACCATCAAGCTCATGGCGCGCCTTTTTTCATAGGCTCGGATGCGAGTCTGGAGCAGGACATCCAGTTCTTCGGCGGCGACTCTCCACAAGTTGAAGCTGGCCCCCCGCGCGAGCTTGCCGGCAGCCAGGTAGCCTTTTGCCGTGACGGTGGCGTGTTCCGGCTGCACGAGACGTTCCGTCATATCGATGAAATGTTGCAAGCACACTTCGTATTCCTTCAGCGCTTCCGGGATACGGGATTGAAGGCTGGGGCTGATTTTATAGAAATTCGGATCTTCGTTCAGGGCGGTCTGCAGGCTGCCGTGAATCCGCGCCAGATCGGCTTCCTTGAGGAACGTAGCGTAGGTCGCGAGCTGCCGTTGATCCGCCGGGGAGATCGACGGCTGGCGGAGGACTTCCTCACCCCGCGCCATGACTGCGGCGATGCGATCCTGATTCTCCGGCAGCGCCAGGAGCGTTGCGTCCATTAGGTAGTAACTGTCGAGATCGGGGTCCAGAATGAGGTTCGATAGATCTCCCGCATGAGTGATCATCACGCGCACATCCTTGATGATGTGAAGATGTTTTTCTGCCATCGCAGCCTCATCAAGCTGCCCGTAGCTTTTCTTCAGTTGGTCCCATTCGCGACGAACCGTTGCCACTTGGAAGTGCTCGCGTTTCCTTTTGGCGAGGCCTTGTTCGGTGAATTGAAGATCGCGGCCGATGTCTGCATCGACGCTCTCCAACCGCACAAACGCCGCATCAATGGCCTTTTCTTTTTGGGCAATTTCCGCCGCGACGGAGCTGTCTCTGCGCAGCTGGATCGCGAGGAGACGGTGCTCGGGAATATATTCCAGCAGATCCTCGAGCGGATGTTGATAGGCGTTTCCTTTCACCTCCTGCTGCGCAAATTTGATGTTCGCGTTGATGCCGGTGATGAACAGATAGAGCATCAGCGAATCCGGCATGATGAAGAAGACGCTGATGAGCATCAACTTCTGCGCCACCTTCAGATTGCGAAACCGCGCGACCAATCTCGAGAATCTCATTCTTCGGAGATGATTCTTATCCACATCCAGGTTGGGGACGGGAACATGTGGGCAGGCGCTGGCACAGTGCTGCGTATGCAACTCGTATGCCCTTTGCCCTCAAGAGGGGAATTAACCTGTAATTGTTCCGTTACGCTTGGGAATGGCTCACTTTCAGTGGTCCGCCGCGAGTCGTGTCTCTCTCAAATGTGGGATTTCACTGCACGCTCTCAGAGACGGGCTTGAGAAAATCGAAGCGCTGCCGCCGATGCTGTCTCAAGCTGTCCACCTGCGTGGCCAAAAACAGCCACAAAGCCGGAACAGCCCGCATGCCCTTAAGCGCCTGGCACGGCAACCTTGTCGATCTTCCATGCGCCCTTTTCGAGACGCAGCGAAAGTTTTAAATGCGAGATCCCGAATCCCTTGCCGGAAAGTTGAACGTCCGCCGTGGCAGAATTTTCCTTCACCTTCAAGTTCTTAACGGTGATGCCTTTGGCCCAGGTTGGGTCGACGTCCTGTGCGTTGAGAAAGTAATCGGCATCCATGCCTTCGCTTGAATCTTTCTCGATCTTCGCGAGGAGTTCCTTGGTGACGAACTTCTGCATCTCGGAAACGTTGTCGGAGAGCGGGTCTTTCCCGGCGTCGACGGCTTTCACATACCATGCATAAAACTTGGTGATCTGCACCTCGGGGGTGGCTTCCACTTTTTTCTCTTCCGCGCTGTAAACGTTGGAGGGAGCGATGACCGCAAGAGCGAAAGAAAGGACAAGGAGGAGCAGTTTCATGGGAGCGACTCTATTAGGGAAATGGTCGCTGTCTGCTTTAATCATCAGAACAGCGGGATTTGCTCTTTGTCATCTCGGGTGCGGCGACTGCGTGTGCCGGTGGCTGGTTTAGGACGTCCTCCCGCGCTGAGTTCTGCTTGTTCGAGATTAGCGAGAATCTCCCGCGCCCGGCTGATGATCGCTGGTGGCAAGCCGGCCAGCCGCGCGACCTGGATGCCGTAGCTTTTGTCGGCGCAGCCTTTCACGATCTTGCGGAGAAAGATGATCTGCTCGTTCCATTCCCGGACGGCGATGTTGTAATTTTTAACGCCGCTGCGGCCGGATTCGAGGTCCGTCATCTCGTGGTAGTGCGTGGCGAACAACGTGCGGGCGCCAATCTTGTCATGAAGAAATTCCGCAACGCTCCACGCTATGGAGAGACCGTCAAATGTCGAGGTGCCGCGGCCGATTTCGTCCAGAATGACCAGGCTGCGCGCTGTGGCGTTGTTGACGATGTTCGCCGTTTCGTTCATCTCGACCATGAAAGTGGATTGCCCTTTGGAAAGATCGTCGTTAGCCCCGACCCGCGTGAAGATGCGATCCACCAGTCCGATTTCCGCGGATGCCGCAGGCACCCAGCTACCAATTTGCGCGGTCAAAACAAGGAGCGCCACTTGCCGGATGTAAGTGGATTTTCCCGCCATGTTAGGGCCGGTGATGATGATCAGGCGATTTGTTTCGAGATCGAGAAGGACGTCGTTCGGGACGAACTTTCCATCGACCAGATTCTGGTCGAGCACGGGGTGGCGGCCGTCGGAAATGTGGAGGCGACCGTCATTGGTGAGCGTCGGTCGGCAGTAGCCAAAGAGGCGCGCCGTTTCTGCCAAAGAGGCGAGTGCGTCGAGCGTGGCGATGGTTGCGGCGGTCCGCTGGAGATCGCCGAGATGACGCAGAATCTCCGTGCGCAGTTCGCCGAAGAGGTCGTATTCGAGCTTCTTCATTCGCTCGTCGGAACCGAGAATTTTGTTCTCCATTTCCTTCAGCTCGGGCGTGATGTAACGCTCGCCATTCACGGTGGTTTGCTTCCGCACGTAATCGATCGGGACCGCGCCAACGTTGGCTTTGGTGATCTCGATGAAATAGCCGAACACGGACGTGTAGCGGATCTTGAGCGACTTGATTCCTGTCCGTTCGATCTCGCGATCCTGCAACGCAGCGATCCAGTTTTTTCCTTCGGTGGAAGCAACACGGAGTTCATCCAAAACGGGATGATAACCCTCGCGGAAAATGCCGCCGTCTTTCAACGCCAGCGGTGGTTCGTCCGTGATCGCGCGAGCCAAGAGCGAAGCGAGTTCGGGCAGCGGCAGGAGATCTTCCTCCAGAGAAAACGCGAGCCGGTCGCGATCGCGATCTCCTAGTTCCGGCCGCATGAGCGCGACAAGATGTTGTTTGAGTTCCGGAATTTGCTCCAGGGAACAGCGCAACGCCAGAACGTCTCGCGCATTGCCTCCGCCCTGGCTGAGACGGCTGACGATCCGCTCGATATCGCGAATGTCGCGTGCGGTTTGGCGGATCTTCTCGAGGAGATAGGTTTCCTCCAGAAGGTCGCCGATGAATTGCTGGCGGCGGTTCAGTTCGGACAGATCGCAGATGGGTTGCAAGATCCACTGCCGCAACCGGCGCGCGCCCATCGGGGTAACTGTTCGATCCAAGGAGGCGAGCAAGGTGTGTTTGCTGGAAGTGCGGGAAGTGACGAGTTCCAGATTGAGCTGCGTGGCCACATCGAGCGCGACAATCGTGTCCGTGCGATAGGAGCCGAGCGTGCTGACGTGGGCGACATTGCGCCGCAGGCTGTGCCGCAGATAATGTAGAATCGCTCCCGCCGCAGCCGTGCCGAAGGGCAGATGCGCGACACCGAAGCCATCAAGCGACTGGGTCTTGAAATGGTCCAGCAACGTGAAGCTGGAATGTTCCTGGCTAAAGAGAAAATCTTCGACTGAAACGGTGTTCGTGAGATCGGAGAAATGCTCCATCTGCGCCTGCGCTTCCGCGACGAGCATTTCCGCCGGGTTGATCCGTGCTAGTTCGTCCAGCAGCACCGACATGCTTTCCATCTGCGTGAGGCGGAATTCCCCGGTGCTCAGATCCATCACGGCGAGTCCGTAACGCCCCGCGTCGTGGAAGACTGCCGCGAGGTAATTGTTCTTCGCGGAGTCGAGCAGATTGAAATCCGAGACGGTCCCCGGGGAGATGATTTGGGTCACCTCCCTCTGGACGATTTTGCCGGGTTGAGCGTCACTGGTTTGCTCGCAGATGGCGATGCGTTTGCCTGCTTTAATGAGCTTTGCAATGTAGCCTTCCGCGGAATGATACGGCACCCCACACATTGGCGTGGTGTGGCGTTTCGTCAAAGCGACGTTCAGAATCGAAGCCGCCTCGCGAGCGTCCTCGAAGAACATCTCGTAGAAGTCGCCCAGCCGATAAAAGAGCAGCGTTTGTGGCGGCAGCGAGGCGCGTATCTTTTGATACTGCTGCATCATGGGGGTGAGATTGTCCGACATCGCTCCGGCCATGGTAGGCGAAACCCTCCGGGGTTCAAGCAGCCTTAGCCGCCCAGCCAGGGAGTTGATCAAGAAATGCAGAATCCGTTGTGCCCAATTGGTCGTCTGTGGCAAAAGTTCTCCGATGACGCCGCTGCTTTCTTTGGAGAACCTCAACATTCGCCGTGGCAAAGTGGAGATCCTGCGCGGGATCACGTGGCAAATGCAACGTGGCGAGCACTGGGTGATCCTCGGTGCCAACGGCTCGGGAAAAACGTCGTTGCTCGCCACTCTGATGGGTTACCTCTCGTTCAGCGGCGGACGCATTTCTCTCCTGGGGCAGACTTACGGCGAATGCGATTGGCCCGAGATCAAGAAGCGCATCGGCTTTGTCAGTTCCTCCATCCGGCAGAGCATCCCGGACGAAGAGGAAGCGCAGATCACCGTCATGACCGGTCGAAAAGCGGTCATCGGCCACTGGGGGCGGATGAGCCGCACCGACTCCGCCCGCGCCGGTGAGATCCTGGCGATGCTCGGTTGCGAAGCACTGGCGCGGCGCCCGTGGCTGGTGCTTTCGCAGGGCGAACGGCAGCAAGTTCTCATCGGCCGCGCCTTGATGGCCAATCCTGATCTGCTCATCCTCGACGAACCCTGCGCTGGGCTGGACCCTGTGGCACGGGAGGATTTTCTCCAACGCGTGCAGGCGCTAACTCAAGAAAAGAAAACCCCCGGCCTGATCCTCGTCACTCATCACGTGGAGGAGATTGTGCCAGGGTTCAGCCACATTCTGCTTCTCCAGAAAGGCAGCGTCTTCGCCTCTGGCCCGATTGATGAGGTTCTGACTTCCGAGAACCTCGGTGCCATCTTCAATCGCCCGCTCGAGCTCCACTCCCAACGCGGACGCTATCAACTCACGGTTGCCTCTTCCTCTGGAGTCTCGTAAAGACCACCATGGCCGTCTCCCATACCCTCCCCCCGTTGCTGCGCGTCGTGCGCTTTGTTCTCAGCACCTTTGTTTACCGGCTCACCACCCAGGGCGTGTCCAACATCCCGGCGACGGGCGGCGTTCTCCTCGTCCCCAACCACCTATCCTACGTGGACGCCGTCGTGCTCCAGATGGCCTGCCCGCGGCCGATCCGTTTCGTCATCTACAAGTCGATCTACGAAAACCGCTGGATGAACGCCTCCTTCCGCTGGCTGCAATTGATCCCCATCTCGGAAACGCAGGCGCGCGATGCGATTCGAATCGCCGCCGAGAAACTCACCGAAGGGGAAGTCGTCTGCATCTTCCCCGAGGGCGAACTCAGCCGCTCGGGGACCTTGCTGAAGCTGAAAAAAGGCTTCGAACTCATCGCCCGTCGCGCTGGCACACCCGTTGTTCCGGTTTGGCTCGACCAACTCTGGGGCTCCATCTTCTCCTTCAAAGGCGGCGTCTTTTTCAAGAAACGCCCATCGCGCATACCGTATCCCGTCACCGTCGCATTTGACGTTCCGATCCCCGCGGAAAAAGCGGACGTCACCATGGTTCGCGAACGCCTCTTGATCCTCGGAGAGGCCGCTTACCAGGCCCGCAAAGAACTCCAGGGACACCTCGGCCGCGCTTGCATCCGTGGACTCAAGAAGAACATGGGCGCCACCTCCGTCATCGACGGCACCGACGCCCCGGAGAAGAAACCTCTCAGCCGTGGAATGGTTCTCGCCATTGGACTCGCCCTCAGCCGACACCTCACCCGACGCTATCCGAGCAAACGCATCGCCATCGTTCTCCCGCCCGGAAAAGGCGCCGTTCTCGCGAACCTCGCCACCGTTCTGGCCGACAAAGTTCCCGTTAACCTCAACCTCACCGCCGGACGCGCCTCCCTCGAATCCGCCCTCGCTCGCGGCGACATCGAAGTCGCCATCACCGCCAAACTCGTCCAGAAGCGCTTTGAGCAAATCCCCTGGCCGAAAGAAGTCATCTACCTCGAAGAACTCCTCCCGAAGCTCAAGCCGCAGATCATTTTCTGGCGCATCTTCGCCGCTATCCTGCCCACCGGTTTCCTCTCCTGGTGCATCGATCTCCCGCGCAAAGGCGACCACAACGAAGCCGTCCTCCTCTTCACCAGCGGCAGCTCCGGAGAACCCAAAGGCGTCGCCCTCAGCCATCGCAACCTCCTCGCCAACGTCGCTCAATTCAGCTCGATGCTGGACCTCCCGCAGCACTCCACCATCCTGGCGTCGCTCCCGTTTTTTCACAGCTTCGGCTGCACCGTCACCCTCTGGTATCCGCTCATCGAAGGCCTGCGCTCCGTCACCTACCCTTCGCCACTCGAAACCGCAAAAAACATCGAACTCATCGAGAAACACGAGGTCACCCTCCTCTGCTCCACGCCCACCTTCCTGCGCGGATACATCCGCAAAGCAAAACCCGAGCAGCTCCGTTCCCTCGATATGGTCGTCACCGGCGCGGAGAAACTCCCCGGCGAACTCGCCACCGCCTTCGAAGCCGCCTTCCAAAAGCCCGTCCTTCAAGGCTACGGCCTCACCGAAACCTCCCCCGCCGTCGCCGTCAATCTGCACGATCCCAAACCCTCCCGGCCCAACGACAGCATCCAGCCCTCCAACCGCGCCGGCAGCGTTGGCAAACTCCTCCCCGGGCAGGCCATCCGCATCACCGATCCTGAAACCGACGCCCCGCTGTCGCTCCACGACACGGGCATGCTCTGGATCAAAGGCCCGAACATCTTCTCCGGCTACCTCAACGACCCGGAACGCACCGCCGAAGTCCTCCACACCGACGGCTGGTTCCGCACCGGCGACCTCGCCCGCATGGACGACGACGGCTTCCTCTTCATCGAAGGCCGCCTTTCGCGCTTCTCCAAAATCGGCGGAGAAATGGTCCCGCACGAAACCGTCGAAGGGGCCATCGTCGAAGCCCTGCAAATCGACTCCAGCAGCGACCGCACCCTGGCCATCGGTTCCATCCCCGACGAGGCGAAAGGCGAAGCGCTCGTCCTCCTCACCACCGTTCCCATCGACAGCGCTGACCTCCGCAAAAAACTCAGCGACGCCGGCATCCCCAATCTCTGGGTCCCCAAAATCATCAGCCAGGTAGAAAAAATCCCCGTCCTCCCCACCGGCAAACTAGACCTGGCCGGCGTCAAAGAACTCTCCAAAGCAGCCAAGTGACAGGCCCAGCTCTTACGTGAAACCCCAAGAACAGAGTAGAAGTAAAAGCGGCTAGTTTCGGTCGAGAGCCTGCAAATTAAGTGAAGCGGTCTGCGTGGAAGGATCCAAGGGGTCTGGATTGACGATGAAATCCACGAAGCGAATTGTCGGATTTCGCTCCTCCAAATCCGCTCCCGCGAGAAGAAGAGCTTTGATGACCTCGGGAGTCGCCCCGGGGATCTCGACGCTCACATAGGTGTGATTGATACCGGGATATTTTTCGTCTGCAACGACTGTGTTCAGGCGAATCACGCCCGTGGGGATGTTAGAGAGGCTGAAATGCTCGCGCGCCAGCTTCGGCAGCCACACTGTTGCGGAGCCCGCTGCGTGGCGGGGAAGGAGTGTCTTGAGTTCTTCCCTCTGTTTAGCGGAGTTAATTTGTTCCTCTTTCAGCCGGCGAATGTCGGTCGTGGCGAGTTCTATGTCCTTCTCCACGCGTTGCACCAACTGCCTCTTTTCCTGAATCTGGCGACGGAGGGGGAGGAAAGTTTGTGCGAGCCAGACAACGGCGATAAAGAGGGTGGAAATGGAAATTACCCGGGCCCAAAAGAGGTCATCTTCGCGTGTGGCAAATTTCAGCATGACTAGCTAGGGCTTTTCCGCCGGGTATTCGGATGTGATGCTTAGATTGAAGCGGGCCTGATGTTCGCGGCCCTTGTCGGGCAAATCTTCCAAAGCCAAATAACGGAAAGGAGCGCGGGGCTGAAATGTTTGGGCAAAGGACTCATCGAGTTGCTGCCGATACGCATCGGCGTTGATCCGCGGCTCCGCGGCGGTCGATATGCCGCTAAGAAACAGCTCGAAGTTGCGCGGCTGATCTCTTCCGTCTGCGATGCGGACGTTTACCAGCGCTATGCCCTGAACACTGAAAGGCAATCTGGAGCGCACCGCGACGTCCACAAACGCATGGGTAACGGTGGTGACGTTGGTGCCTATATGATTAGCCAGGAGCCGCAGAGCTTTTCCCCAGCGTTCCCTTTTAAAGTTCTCCAGAAAACGCCGCCCGTCGGAACTGTCGCCTCTTGAGTGCTGATTGGCTTTGAGAGATTCGCCTTCGCTCGAGACGAGTTCTACGAGGTGGCGAGAGGTGGCGAATTGTTTGTCGAGATCTGCCACCCGATTTCGGTAGATGAGCGTGATCGCGATCATTGCGATCACAACGCAGGATGAAGCGATCGCCACTTTCAAAGCCACTCGCGCAGAAGGAGCCCTGAGGTCAGGACGGGAAACGAGCCTCGCCATATCAGCTACTTGGTCTTGAAGTATTGAGTGCGGGTGTCAGCCAGAAAGTCCACCTGACGCCGGAGCTTGCGTGAAGACGCGCTGCGCATCCGCTGATCGAAGATGAGCCGGGTGCTAATGAATCCTGCTGAATCTTTGCAGAATGATACGGTGAAATTGCCCGTAGCATCCGAGATGGTTCGCGGTGTTCCCTCCCCGCTGCGGATGACCGCCCCATTGGAAGAAGAATACTCCACAGTGATCGGCGTTCCGTAAACGACCTTTTTGCTAATGTAGGTCGGCGTGTTTGCAACGCTGGTTCCCTTCGCATCATCTTCCACGCGAGTATCGGAATAGTAGTCGGGAAGCTTCAGTTGCAAGATACTGCCATAAGTATTCACACCCGTAACAGCCACACGGGAGCTATCCAAAATAGTCACTTCGGTGGCTCGACGAATATCGCGCTTGATGTAATCCATCACCCGCATCTGTTCGTTCTGACGGATGGAATACGACGTCGTGTTCATGGCGTCGGTCTGCATTCCGGTCCACGAGGTTAGAAGCACGGTGCTAAAGATGCCGAAGACGGCAACGGCCACCATCACTTCCACCAAGGTGAAGGCGTTTCGGTTGTTAAGGGGCCGGGGTTGGGGTTGGCTTTTCAGAAACGCCTCCTTTCGAAATAACAGTCACCAAGCTGCGGGTCTGGCTGCGCGCGGTGCGCCGCGCCGTCCAGGTGAGGGTGGCCACCACTTTAACGGCCGAAGACGAGTTCAGCGCGTTGGTAGCCGTGGATAGATTTGCGGATGAAGTCGAGGTGCCGTTCCAGGTCGCGGTTAACACCTGCGCATTGGTCAAATTGTAGGAAGAAACGGTCATCGTCTCTTGTGTCACCGTGATTCCCGTCATGGACAACGGCCTCGCGGTCCAGACCGTGGTCCTAATCCCGGTTCCATCAGTAAGGCTGCTCCACGAGAGCGTCCGCATTTGATCCATGCGCTGCTCCAAGGCACTGGAAGCGAGGCCGTCCTCTTCCGCAGCAGAAGCGAGCTTCCCGGATTGCACGACCATGGAAAGAGCTCCAAGGAAGCCTAGCGAGAGGACTCCGATGCCGATGAGAACTTCGAGCAAAGTCACGCCGTTGCTCCGCCGAAAACGACTCATCGCACCGCCTCCGTGATGCCGGAGAAGAAATAGCCGCCGCCCGAACCTCCCAGATCGGCGAGTGCTTGATCGTAGTGGAACGCGGCGCCACCCGACATTGCGAGGGTTTTTCCGACCAAGGCTCCAGTGAAGGATCCGTTGCCGGAGAGGGTAACGTTCGCGCCCGGGGCGTTAATCGCTCCGACAAAGGTTCCTCCTCCGGTGACGGTGACGGTCTGGGTCGTGCCATTTGGAGGATTGATGACATTGATGATGTTTTGTGCCGCGAACCCGGAGTTATTCACGAATGTGCCGCCTGTGACGGTCACATTCCCTTGGACGTGATACGTGACGTGCACTCGAGGGTGCTGCGTGATCTTGCTTGATCCGGTGCTGGTGAAGTTGCCCGTCACCCAGATTTCAATATAGCAGTCCTGGTCTGCCGGATGACCTGGAGGAGGAGCCAGCGTGACGGTCTTTTGCGCGTCGAGCATCACCGAAGAGACCTTATACGTAGCAGGGGCAGCGGCTGTCCCCCCCCGGAGGGTCATCGTGCGATCAATCACCGTGGGGTTGGCATTGGAAGCTGTCCATGAAGGTGCAGTTACAGGGGAGACCGGCTGACTGAAAGGCGATATCTTGTCTCCGGTCACGCCATCCATCCGAGCTGGCTCGTTACCGCTCCACGAGACGTCTCCAAAGACGTCCACGTTGCCTAGATCAGACGTGCCCTGGGTGTCGTTCACGCCGATAGTCGCACCATCTTCTATCCGCCTATGTTCAGCCCAAAGTCCATTGTTTGTCTCGTCTGAGTCGCCGTCTGGGAGGCTTGAGTTGAAGGCGTCGATGAGGCCGGAGTTGCCGCCGCCTTCCATAGTGAATTTCTTGTCTAGCAAAATCGCCATAGAGAATGGAGACTTTGGCCGCGCAAGTAATTCCACCATCCGTGTAGCTTGCGGCGCCGACAGAGCCGCATTGGTGTAGCGGTCCCTTATTAAACTCACTTTGCGGAGCAAGAGGTCCGAACGATCAATTCCTTCCTGGTTTCCGCCCGCCAGATCAGCCTTTCCCGTCGAACGAATCCGCAGCCATGAAGCCCCGCTGACGTTAATGGTATCCACAGCGATGGAGGCATTAACCCCCTCGGAACCTGGGCCTGTAACAAGCACCACAGATTTCGTCACAGCAGGCGCCCCAACTGCTCCCGGAGTGCCAGACCACCCATCAGCAACCCAGGTTTTCTTCTGTGCGGTCATGAACCCGATCTCGGCGCCTGCCTCCGCTGCCTGGCCCGCCTGAGCCCAACGAGAACTCTGGTGGCTCACTCGAAACCGGTGGGTGGCTTCAAACAAAGTTGCACTAACGGCGACGAACGTCACCGCGAGGATAATCAGGGCAGCGACCAAAACCGAGCCGCCCACGCTATTTCGCGAGGTTGTCTTTTTATGGAGGATGGAAAGATGCATTCGAAAGAGTGTGCTTCGCCGATGCGAGCAAACACCAAGGTGCTCAAAAGCTGTAATCGTGCCAAAAGAACGCTGATCGCGCCATGGACGCCAAGATTTAGGAGTGATGTCGGGCCGGGACGTTCCCCGCTGGGAAGACGCTAAAGTTTCCGACTATGCGACGAGGACAAGCTGTCCTGTCGATCATGTGCAAAAAGACTTGGCAGAAACGTCCGTTCGACGATGAGTTCAGAAGCGACCATGATTGTTCAACTGAGCGACGGAGGACTTCTGAGCAGGCCTGCAGTTGCCGCTGCCTGGGGAGCTGGAGAATAGAAAAAGATGAAATCGACCGTTGAGATTATCCAACTTCAGCCGCGGCATGTGTTTCGCATCAGCCGCGGGGCGAAGGCGCTCGTGCGGAATGTGGTGCTGCGGGTCGAGTCGCAGGGCGTCGTCGGGCTGGGCGAGGCGTCGCCGAATGCGTTTTACAAGGAGACGGCGGATGATGTGGCCGCGCGATTGGTGGCGTTAGCGCCATGGTTGGAGGGGATCGCCGTGGCGGAGCCGGAGGAGATTGTGGCGCTTTGGCCGGAGATTTGGCGGCGAGTGCAACCTTCACGAGCGGCGGCGTGTGCGGTGGATTTGGCTCTGTGGGATTGGCTCTCGGCGGCGCGCGAGGTGGCGTTGTCCGAGTTGCTCTGGGGAGACGCGGCGCGACCAGTGACCAGTTGCGTGACGCTGGGACTCTCCGAACCCGCAGAACTGGAGGCAAAACTGGAGGAGCTTGCCGGGTTTCCACTGATTAAGATCAAGCTGGGACGGGAGAATCCGGTTGAGCTTGTGTCAATAATCCGCGAACGAACTTCTGCCCGCTTGGTAGTTGAT
The DNA here is from genome assembly GCA_036388355.1 of Chthoniobacterales bacterium. Classification (GTDB taxonomy): domain Bacteria; phylum Verrucomicrobiota; class Verrucomicrobiia; order Chthoniobacterales; family DASVRZ01; genus DASVRZ01. The sequence continues at coordinate 20,251 of DASVRZ010000003.1, forward strand.
GCGAATGCGGCTTGGGATGCTGCTTTTCTGGCAAAGATTGCGCCGCAGCTTGATGGCTTGGGTGTGGAATTCATTGAGCAACCGCTGCCGCCGGGCGAAGGCTTTGCCGCTCCGGAGGTGCCCGTTTTTGCCGACGAAAGCTGCGTCATTCCAGAAGACATTGACCGGATGCACGATGGTTTTGCGGGATTCAATATCAAGCTGGTGAAGTGCGGCGGCATCACGCCCGCACTGGAAATGTTGCGCAGAGCGCAGCACCGCGGTCTGCGGCCGATGGTCGGCTGCATGCTGGAAAGCAGCGTGCTGATTGCCGCCGGGCTGGCGATTGCGCAACGCACTGATTACGCGGATCTCGATGGCTCGTGGCTGTTGCAGTCGGAGCCGTTTGGGCGGGTGAGGTTTGAGAACGGCGTTCTGACACTGAGTTGAGTCGGACGGAGGTCGATCCGAGGACCGCCTTTGCGCGGTCCCGTCTTTTCAGATTGCGAGATCCGCTGGCTTTCGATCGTCGGGCGATGAACTGAGTCCGTTTCGCTCGTCCGACTCCTCTTCGCGTGAGCAGGTCTGGAAACTCTGATGCCTCGTGCACCCAAAGCGTGAACCAATTCCGGTAAGAGCGCACACAATCGGCGCTTCGGACGCGTCCGACTCTCCTGTAGCCACACATTTCGTTCGTTTTTCTTCGTGTCTTCATGTCCTGCTGGTGACATTTTTTCCCCACTCCCATGAATCTCCTTACTTGCGATCTTCCCGGCATTCAGAAACTCCGCAGCGGCAAAGTCCGTGAAGTCTTTGATCTTGGAGAACAGCTTTTGATCGTCACAACGGACCGCATTTCAGCCTTCGACTGCGTTTTTCCCGATCCCATTCCTGGCAAGGGCGAAGTGCTCACGCAACTCAGTCGCTGGTGGTTCCAGCAGTTCCCGAACATTCCAAACCATTTCATTTCCGCTGAGGTGGATGAGTATCCTGCTGAATTGCAGCCATATCGTGACGTGCTGGCCCGGCGCTCGATGCTAGTGCAGAAGACGCAGCCGCTGCCGGTCGAATGTGTGGTGCGCGGCTATCTCGCTGGCTCCGGGTGGAAGGAATATCAGATCTGCCGCACTGTGGGTGGTCATGCCGCACCGATGGGGATGCAGAATGCCGACATCCTGCCTGCGCCTCTATTCACGCCATCAACTAAAGCGGACGAAGGTCATGACGAGAATATCACCTGGCTGCAATGCGTGGAGATTCTGGGTGCTAACATCGCGCAGAAAGTGCGGGACTACAGTTTGGCGCTTTATACGAGGGGGCGGGATATCGCCGCCGAAAAAGGAATCATCATTGCGGACACAAAGTTCGAGTTTGGCATGTTGGGCGACGAAGTGATTCTAATCGATGAATGTCTCACTCCAGATTCTTCCCGCTTCTGGCCAGCCGATTCGTATCGAGCAGGCTCGAATCCGCCTAGTTACGACAAACAGTTCGTGCGGGATTACCTTGAAACGCTGGATTGGGACAAGACGCCGCCAGCGCCATCTCTGCCTGCAGATGTGATCGAGAAGACCGCGCAGAAGTATCGCGAAGCTTTCGAGCGGTTGACCGCATGACCTCTTTCGTGGCGCAGCAGACTCCGGGGAGCGCAGGCTGCTCGTCTGCAGTTTTGCGCAGCTCGCGCAGAGCCGCTTTCGGACACCGCTGTTGTGACTTGTTCCTGTGGCAGGCGAGGCGCCCGCGCTCCCGCAGCTGTAGCTAACGATGCAAGAAGACATCGACAACTTCCTGCTCTTTCTGGCGGTGGAACGGGGGCTCTCGACGAACTACCAGCTAACGATTCGCATCTCTCTGGAGCGGTTTGTCAGCTGGCTCCAGAAGAACAGCCAGGTGACGGAGTTTTCGGAAGTGAATCTCGATCACGTCACCGACTATCTGGCTCATCGAAAGCGGAGCGGGCTAGCGGCCGGATCGATCAAACTCATCATCGTCGCACTGCGGATTTTCTTCCGTTTTTTGGTAAAGGAAAAGCGCGTCAAGGCCGACATTGCCGGCGTTCTCCCGCTGCCGCGGCTGACTCGTTTTCTGCCCGAGACGCTCAACGAACTGCAAGTGGAGCAGTTACTCGACTCACTCCCCAGGAATCATCCGACTGCTCTCCGAGAGCGAGCGATGATTGAATTGCTCTACGCAAGCGGCTTGCGGGTGTCAGAACTCGTCAATGCGAGATTGGAAAACCTAAGCCTGGAAGAAGGCTGGATTCGCGTGATCGGAAAAGGTGACAAAATGCGGCTCGTTCCCGTGGGCAAACGCGCGCTAGAGGCGATTCAGAACTATCTAACCGTGGAGCGTCCGAAGGTGGTCGGCAAGAAGACAGGCAGCGAGATCTTCCTCAATCGCCGCGGCACCAAGCTGACAACGGTGCGCGTCTGGCAGATCGTGAAACAATCCGCGAAGTATGCAGGGATCGACACCAACGTGTATCCCCACTTGCTGCGCCACTCCTTCGCCACGCATCTACTAGGCAACGGAGCCGACCTGCGCATCATCCAAGAAATGCTGGGACATGCCGACATCGCCACCACCCAGATATACACGCACGTAGACCGGGATCATCTAAAGTCCATCCATCGCAAGTTCCACCCGCGAGGTTAAAGCTACTCCACTTCCACTTCGATGCCGCCAATCCATTTGGCGAACAGGTTGTAAATCGCTGCGCCTATGATGCCGGCAATGAAGCCCATCACGGCATAGACCAGCGGAAAGAGAGCCAGCATTAAAATTTCACGGATCCCCGGAGTGTTAGCTGCGCCGGACTGACCGGGAGAGAAAGCTTCAATGAGAACAAATACCCCGAAAACAGGAATGAAGATTAACCCTATGGTGCCATGAAGTGCGGCTAGCATCTTCCCAAACTGCAGGGGAGCGATCCGCGTAAGACGACGTTTAACAGACATCCAACGCTCTTTCTATTCCACTTCCACTTCTATCCCGCCGATCCACTTCGAAAACAGATTGTATATAGCCGCACCCACGATGCCGATGATAAAACCCATCACCGCATAAAGGAGGGGCATGAGAATCATCATTGCGACGCCGGCTCCTGCGAACATCGCTCCTGAAAATTCCGGCTGATTAGCCCCCTTGGGAAGAAAAGCGCCGATCAAGGCAAAGATGCCGAAAAACGGAATGAAGATCAAACCCATGGCTCCATACAGCGCTCCTAGCATTTTCCCGAGCTGCAGAGGTGCGATACGCACCAGACGACGTTTGGTAGACATAATGTTAATCGTCTCTAGCTAACAAACTGCAGCTCCACTGGAGCAGGGATGAGCCCGGCTTCGCTGGCGGCTCCTAGGAAAGTCGTGATGGCTTTGCGACCGACTTCGCCGTAATCGAGGGTGTAGTCATTCACATACATACCGATGAATTTGTCGGCCATGGCTAGATCCAGCCCGCGAGCTAGCGGCATGGAATGCTGAACACCTGCGAGCCGGTTTTTGAGTCCATATTCAATGCTATCTTTCAGCACAATGGAGAGTTCGCGGCGCACCTCGGGCTCGATGTCTTTGCGGATTACATTTCCGCCTAACGGCAGTGGGAGGCCGGTGCTGCGTTTCCACCATTCGCCCATGTCGAGGATCAGCTCGAAGCCGTCTGCCGCATAGGTGAGTTGCCCCTCGTGGATGATCAGCCCGACATCCGCGCGTCCATCTTTCACCGCGGCAAAAATCTCATCAAACGGCACCACGATGTAATCCACTTCGCCCACAAAGAGCCGGAGCGAAAGAAATGCGCTGGTCCGAGTGCCCGGAATCGCGATGGTGCGGCCTTTCAGCCAGGCGCGGAGGCCGTCGTCGCTGCGATCCGTCGGCAGATCGGCACTGGGCAACGCCACCAACATCGGACCATAACCGTCGCCCATGCTGGCGCCGCAAGCGAGCAGCGCGTATTTATCGAGCACGTAGGAATACGCGTGAATCGAGACGGCGGAAATGTGGAGTTCCCCTCGCGTAGCGCGGTCGTTGAGCGTCTCGATGTCTTGCAGGATGTGCTCGAACTCGAAGCCTCGGAGATCGATCTTTTTCTCCGCCATCGCGTAAAACATGAACGCGTCGTCCGGATCGGGGGAATGTCCGAGGGTGAATACGTTTTCTGATGCCATGGGGGGGAGTTTAGAGAAGGAACGCCCTGCGCGCCAATGTTTTAACCGTCACCACGGCGCCAATTCGTGACCCAACATCTGCTCGTCGGCGAAAATAAAGCGGCCCCGGATTTTCTCTCCAGCGAGAACTTGCGGCAGCCAAAGGGCGTCGTCCTGCCACATCTCGTGGTAGGGGATGGAGTCCAGCTCGCACCAAAACGGATCCGCCTCGGGAGTGGGATGCGGCTCTCCCACATGGCCGTGCGCGAGAAAAACGGAACATTGCAGCTGGAAGCCGTTGGTAAAATGAAACGAAAGCTCCGCCACGTGCTGCGGATCGAGGGGGGTGACGCCGACCTCCTCCTGCGTCTCGCGAATGGCACAATCCACGGGGCTTTCGCCGAAATCAATCTTGCCGCCTGGAGCGTTCACCTTGCCCATGCCGAGGCCGCGCAGCTTGTGGATGAGCAGCACGCGGGTGCCGACGATGATGAAACACAGCGTGGCGCGTTGCTGCGGAATCCAGTTATTCCAATCCATGAGCGGACAGCGTAGGGTGGTCGGAAACGCGGAAAACAGGAAATTCGTATGAAAACTCTCATCGGCATGATTCATCTGGCGGCGTTGCCGGGAACTCCGCGGGCGGAGCTTTCAGTGGCAGAAATCGCCCGTCGCGCCGTAGTCGAGGCGAGGATTTACCGGGAGGCGGGCTTCCCGGCGGTGCTGATCGAAAATATGCACGACACGCCGTATCTGGCGCGTGAGGTGGGGCCGGAGATTGTCGCAGCGATGACTGTGGCGGCGCAGGCCGTGCGGGCGGAGTTTCTGGGGAAGATTGGGCTGCAGATTCTAGCTGGCGCGAACGAAGCGGCGCTGGCGGTGGCTCATGCTTGCGAGCTGCAATTCATTAGAGCGGAGGCGTTTACCTTCGGGCACGTGGCCGATGAAGGTTGGATGGATGCGTGCGCGGGGCCGTTGCTGCGCTACCGGCGGTCCATTGGTGCAGAAGCTGTAGAAGTGTGGACGGATATCAAAAAGAAACACGCCTCGCATTCGCTAACGGCAGACATTTCCATCGGGGAAACGGCAGCGGCGGCGGAATACATGGGAGCCAACGCGGTGATCGTTACAGGTCGAGTGACGGGCGATGCTCCTAACGCGGACGATTTCACCAATCTCCGCTCCCACACGAAGCTTCCGGTGGTTATCGGCTCGGGAATCTCTGAAGCGAACGTCTCGCAACTGTGGCCCCTAGCCGACGGGTTTATTGTCGGCTCGAGCTTGAAGCTCGGCGGCCATTGGCGCGGCGAGCTGGACGATGCCGCCGTGCAGAAGATGGCGGAGTTAGCGGCGAGTCTTTCCTAGCCCTCGAACATGGGCTTCCGGCTTCCAGGACTTCGCAGCATTCACTGGAAGGTGTTTGTCTCGCATCTGCTGATCCTGATTCTGCCGTGTAGCTACCTAGTCTGGACGGCGCGGGATGTGGTCGAACGCGCCTGGCTGCAATCCACCGAGGAGGGGCTTATCGACGTCGCTACGATCACTGCTGGCGTCTATGCAAAGGCAGTCGAAACCGGCACCGCAAACCCTCTCTTTATTCGGCTGGCGCTGAGCTCCGTCGTTGAGGGCTTACGCGCAGGAAAACCCCTCAAGTCGCGCCTGTCCCGCAACGGGAGGCCCGCCTTCGATTTGGAGCTCATCATCTGTGACGCCAACAGCGAGATCGTCTATGACACCCGTGGCCATACGGGGAAGCTCCGAACCCCGGACGTGATGAACGCTAGAAAAGGAAACTACGGCGCTCGCTGGATGCGAACGGATGGGACGGTGAAGCTCTATAGCACCGTTCCCGTTCGCGTAGGCAATCGCATCGTGGGAACGGTAACCGCCATCAAACCGACCAAGCAGATCTCGGTCTTCCTGGCCACCACGTTATTAAAGTTTGCCATTCCGGTTCTTCTCGCGTTCACGCTCGCGGCGGTCCTGGCTTACGTCATTTCTGGTTATATCACCCGCATTGTTAGGCAGCTCGCCAGCCAGGCGGAAGCCATCGCAGCGGGGCAGCCCAATGTGAAACTGGAGACCTGGACGCGCAGCGAACTCGGAATGCTAGCTCGGGCGCTGGAAAAGATGCGCCTCAAGCTAGAAGGGAAGGCTTACGTGGAAGACATGGTAACCAACCTCTCGCACGAGCTGAAAACGCCACTAGCCGCCATACGAGGAGCGGCTGAGATTCTCGAAGATACGCGACCGGAGCAAGTCGAGCTGCGGCAGCGCTTCCTCACTAACATACAGCACGAGGTCGTGCGTCTGGACCAAATCGTCGGAAACGTTCTCGCTCTTAGTCGAGTCGAGCGACAGCAAGCTGCAGCAGAAGCGATTGACATCGGAGCACTCACTCTGACTCTCGCCCAATCTCACAAGACCCGCGGCGCCTCCCTGCAGCTAACGTTCACCTGCGAAGTTAATCCCGCAGAGATCTCCCTAGCCATAGCCGCACAGCAGTGGGAGCTCCTCTGCAACAACCTACTCGACAACGCCCTACGTTTCAGCCGACCCGGAGGAGCCATCCACCTGCGCCTCGTGCAAGCGGAAGGCACTACGACTCTGGAAGTGACCGACGAGGGCGTCGGCATCGAGCCGGACCTCCTCCCAAAGATTTTCGACCGTTTCTTCACCACAGCATCTCCAGCGACGGGCGAACGCGGCACCGGGCTCGGTCTCGCCATCGCGAAATCCATCGTAGAGAGCCACCACGGCAGCATCACGGTTCATCCGAACGTTCCCCGCGGCACCATCTTCCGCGCGGTGTTCCGCTAGTCCTTCTTCTCGCAAACTTCTCGCGAGCTTCATCTGTTCTTCACATTCGCCCGGCAGAGTCGGCGCATGTTTCCACGCCATTCTGCTCTCGCCCTCCTCCTGCTCCTCCCGCAACTTGCCCCGGCCGCTGATCCTTCCGGTCGAGTCGAGCTCTCCCTCAGCCAGTGGCAGGAAACGATGGATCGCCTCGCCAAAGCCGAACTCGCCCGCGAAACGCCAACCGCCGACAAGGCACCTGCCGCTCCCTGCCCTGCGATCATTTCGAGCATCCAGTGCGAAGTCGTCTATGAGAACGGCCAATGGCGGCTCATTTCCGATTTCGACATCGAAGTCCTCCACGATCAATGGCTCGTTCTCCCGCTCTCGGCCGCCGACCTCCCCCTGCTCTCCAGCGAAGTCTCCGAAGGCCGCATTATCATCAAGGACGGCGCGTGCGCGCTGCTGACTAACAAACCCGGCAAGCTCAAGGTCCGCCTCGTCCACGAAACGCCTCAGCCCCGTGAGGAGCTGGGGTTCTGGCTCGCCTCCGCCACGTCTCTGCAAGCGCGGCTCACCACGACGGCGCCCGACCTGCACGTAACGCTCAACGATTCCCAGCTCACCGCCACGCCGGTCGCCGTCGCTCCCACGGCCACGGATCGGACGGTGCTGCAGCTTCGCCGGACTGCGGCTCCGGTTGTCGTGGAGAAAAAAGAGCTCCCTCCCGGCACGTGGGAGAGCCGCTCTGAAACGCAGATTGCCTACGAAGACGGGCGACTGAATTACCAGCACCGCGTCGTGCTCCTCTGCACCCGTGGAAACGATGCCGCCGCCACGCTGACGCTTCCCGTCGACTGCATTGTTCTCCAGGTCTCCGGCGAGGAGCTGGAGAAATGGGAATCCTCCACCGCAGATAACCAGATCGCCCTGCAACTCCACTGGAAGAAACCCGGCGTGCGCCAGCGCATTCTTCTCGTCAACGTCGCGCGCACCCAGCCAGATATCGTCGGCTCCTGGCCGCTCGTGTCGCCACAGATCGCCGGTCAGGCCGCTCCGGTCGAAGTGTGGCAGCTCACCACTCCGCCGGGTTTGCGCGCCCGCGTTCCGGCGGAACAGCCGCTCGCCGCATCCCTCTCCAACTGGATGCAAGGCCGCATGAAAGAGAACGACGCGACCGTTTTCCAAGCCGCAGCCGGGGCGCAGATTCCGGTGGAAGCCCTCAAAACAGTCGCCCTCGCTCAGGCTCGTATTGATTCGGCGAAATTCTCCAGTGAACTCGCCACCGGCGGCGGGATGCTCTCAGAAGCCACCCTGGAAATCTTCACCACCGACAAGACCACAATTGATCTCCAGTTCCCCAAAGACACCCGCATCCTCTCCTGCCGCGTCGCCGGACAGCGCCAAGACCCGGTCGATCTCGGCGACGGGCGCATCCAGCTCAGTCTGCCCGGTGCGGGCGGACGCGTGCCGGTGGAGCTCAGCTTTTCCCAGCAGCTTACCGCCTTCGATCCTGCGAGCGGGCAGGTGCGGCTGACCATGCCACTCACCTCGCTGCTCACCAAGCTCGCCACCTGGACCATTCGCCTCCCGGCGGGGCTCTCCCTCAGCGCCTTTGACGGCAGCGTGGCGGCGGAACCTTCCGGCGCTCCGGGTGAAATCCGCTTCCGCCAGGAACTCTACCGCGACACCGCTCCCCTCGCCGTCCTCTTTTACCAAAAGAAAATCAAATGAGCCTCCACCACATCGAACTCCGCCTCTCCCGACTTCTTCGGTCCTCATCTCCAGCTCGCCGCAGGAAATCTTCCTCCCATCCGCAAACCTCCACCCGCAAATCTTAACCCGCTCTCATTATGACTTCTAAACAACTCCTCGCCATCGTCGCCATTTTCCTCTGCACCTGCACCGCGTGGGTGATTCTCGGCACCAGCCTGACCGCACGCTCGCAGTGGTCGTCGTCTGTCCTTCGCAGCCAGGTGGCGAATCAATGGGGCGGCGCGCTGCAGCAGGTGCATCCCGAGATCTTCATCGAAGCGCCCGACGCCACGGGCGGGAAACGTTTCTTCTCTCCTGCCGAAAGCCGCGTCGCCGTGACCCTCGACAACGACCCGAAACGTAAAGGACTCCTCTGGAATCGGACCTACAACGTCGATTTCAAAGGCGAATACCGCCTGGAAAACACCAGCCCAATCGACCAGACGATGTTCGCGGTTTTCAAGTTCCCGGCGAGTGACGCGGGCTACGAGAACTTCGCTTTCGTTATCGACGGCCGGCCCAGCACGCAAAACCCGAAACGCGGCGAGCCGCTGACCGAATCGGTGCGCGTTCCTGCCGGAAAATCTGCCTGGCTCCGCATCGCCTACCGCACCCGCGGGCTCGACACGTGGGGCTACTCGTTTGGCGATGCCACGCGCATTCGGAACTTCCAGATGGAGATGACTACCGACTTCCTCGACTACAATTTCCCCGTCGGGACGAGTTCGCCAACTCAGCGCACGGAAACAGCCACGGGCTGCAACTTCACCTGGAGCTATCCCGATGTGATCGGCGCGCAAGCCATCGGCGTGGAAGTGCCCACCAAGCTCAACCCCGGCCCAGTCGCGGCGCGGATCACCTTTTTCGCTCCGGTGTCGCTGCTCTTTTTCTTTGCGGTCGTGGTGCTCTGGGCGCTCGTTTCGCGAACGACCATGCACCCGATGCATTTCTTCTTTCTGGCGGCGGGGTATTTCGCCTTCCAGTTGCTCTTTGCGTATTTGGTTGATCTGATTCCGCTCGTCACGGCGTTTCTCATCGCCGCCACGGTCTCGGTGGGCCTCGTCGGCGGCTACCTGCGGCTGGCGTTCGGCTGGGCATTCACGAAATGGGTTGTGGTGGCGCAGATCGCTTACATGGTCCTTTTTAGCGCCAGCTTTTTCTTCGATGGGCTCACCGGACTGACGGTGACGATTGGTTCCATCGCGACGCTCGCCATTCTCATGGTCACGACAGCAAAGATCGATTGGGCGACTCGGTTCCAGAAGAAAATCGTCCCTCCAACGATGCCTGCGAGCGTCTGATCGAGGAAAAACGTGAACCGCTCATGGAAGCTGGACCGCTCTGGGTGCGGGCTGGCCGAAGTGGGCGGTTCTAGTTTCTCCAATCTTTGCGAGCTGCGGGAAAAACCTCCTTTCCGCGTTTGGCGTTCTTCGCTAAGGTCTCGCCCTTATGCGATTGCTGGATCGTTACATTCTAAAGAGCTTCCTGCTACCGTTCCTGTATTGCTTCGTCGGGATCGCTGCGATTTGGCTCATTTTGGACATGGGCGACAAGCTCC
>DASVRZ010000004.1:0-14417 GCA_036388355.1 Chthoniobacterales bacterium
TTCTCCGCGTCGGCTGTTCTGGTTTCTGATAGCGGCTGCACTGGTTGCCGCGTGGAAACCTCATGGCCGCGGCATTTGGATGGCGTGCGTTCTCATTGCCCTCTGGAGAAACGGCAATCCGCTGCACTGGGCCCGCCGGAGCTGGGGAGCTCTGGCTTTCGCGCTGGTCGTCATTTTAAGTTCCGGTAGCAGCGGCCAGGGAAGCTGGCTCCTGCTAAATTCCGTCCTCCCGCTCGTTCCACTCGAGGGCAAAGCCTACGCCGAGGAACGCGCCGCCCTGCAACCGCTCCTTCTTGAAGCCCGCAGCGTGCATCAGAATTACGCGTGGGAGCAGGTGAATTTCAAATACCGGCTGAACAGTCCCAAAGCGGAGGTGGTCAGCGAGAAATGGGCGGATACCGTTCGCAAGGGCAGGCACTTCAACAAAGTCTGCCGCACATTGGCCTTCGAGGCCTTGCGCGCCGATCCGCTGACCTTCGCCCGTTACACCCTGCAAAAATTGGGGATCGCACTCTCCGAAGGCGGTTGGATTAAGCGTTTCCAGCCAAAGAATTTCTGGCCTGACCAAAATGACGAGAATTCCTCCCGTTGGAAAAAACGGCCGAAGGAAGTTAGGCTGCTCTATCGCATGGACGCCGCGGAATACGACCAGATGGCCCGCGAAAGGGGGCAAAGGCAGTTCGCTCCAGCGCGGTTCATTCGGCGGATCACCGAAGGCTGGGGCTATTTCCGGCAGAATCTCTCGCCGTCAGGAAATTCGCTCAGCCTCCGCCTGACCGGATGGCTTGCTTTGGCCGGATTACTCTGCGCATCGCTGCCGCGCAATGTGAAAAGACTTAGCATTCTCTGGTTACCCGCCACTTTCTATGCAGTAACGGTTTTCGCTGTGGGCGACCGCTTGGGACGTTATGCCTATCCGTTGAACTGGCTGGGCGTCATCCTTATCGCCATTGCTTTGGATCACATGCTCCAGCTTCTTTCGAGAAAGAACAAAGAGGCCGCTTCCTCTGAGCCATCTTAGAAGACATGCACCCTCTGTGCGTTGGGCGAGCATTCAAAGAGGAGAAAACGTGCAGGTTAAACAAGCTAGCTCCGGCTCCAAGCTGGCGCTAGCTCTCTCCTGCCGCCTTCAGCAAAGCATCCAACTGGCTCACACAGATCTGCGACCAGCTTTCCAGCGAATCCTTCTTCGCCTGTAATTCATCCACGCTCAGGAACGCTATCTCCGTAATCATCGCCTCCCGTTTCTCCACAGCCGCCGTCTCCAATCGGAAAATGTGCACCACTCCCAGATGCACCTGGCCCACCTCATTGGAGTCGTCGTTCAGCATCGCCACCACATGGTTCACGTAGGGTGTGTTCACCTTCAGCTCTTCATTCACCTCGCGCTGCACGCCTGCCTGATACGCCTCCAGATCCAGCGCAAAAAGCCCCTCGTCGCCATCATTCATGTGGCCGCCAATTCCCAGTGAGCCCTTGCTCACCAGCCGCTGCTCGCCCGCTTTTTTCCCGCGCACATAATGCAACACCTTGTCCTCATGCACGAGCAGCGCGTAGGGGATGATCTGCTTAAACCCCGGATCCTTCTCCGCCTCGGAGCGCCGCATAAAATGGTTATTCTGTCGCGCCAGCAACTGCGGCAAATACCGATCCACCTCGAAGTTCAATCCTTGAAACGCACCCAGCCCGTCGAACAGCTCGCGTTTCACCACCAAAATCATTTCTTCAGCCATAATCTATAATTTAAAAAATCCACTCCGCAGCATCTCCGCGTGAAACATAGGGCCGCTCATTGCTTCGAAAGCTCCACAATCCGCGCAAACTCCTCCGCCTTCAGCGGCACCACCGAAATCCGCGACAGCTTCACCAGCAGAATCTCCTTCAACGCCGCGTCGGCCTTGATCTCCGCCAGCGTCACCGGCCGCTTCAATGCCTTTTTCGGCTCCAGCTCCACGCAACTCCAATCCCCCTCCGTCGCGGTCGAATCCGTAAACGCCGTCTTCGAAACCACCGCCACGCCCACCACCTCCTTGCCCACGACACTGTGATAAACAAAAACCTCATCCTTCAGCTGCATCTCGCGCAGGTTGTTCCGGGCCTGAAAATTCCGCACTCCCGTCCAATTCGTCCGCCCATCCTTCACCAACTGGTCCCATGAATAGGAAGAGGGTTCCGTCTTCACCAACCAGTATTGCTTCATGATTTCAGGTAGAAAATGGGACGTCGAGTGTTGAAAGGCGCTGCCTTCGCGCGCCAGTGAGCGCCGACTTTCAACAAAAGCCCTGCAACTCTCAACTCCTTTCGCCGCCCTCGCCACCTTTCACATCGACAAGCCGAAAGCTTTCTTTTCTCATCCCCGTTTCCCATGTCCGACGGCTTGTTTATCACCTTCGAAGGCTCCGAAGCCTGCGGCAAAACCACCCAGATCGAGCGCCTCGCACAGCGACTCCTCGAAAGCGGACGCCCCCCTGTTATCACCCGCGAACCCGGCGGCACCGACGCCGGCGAAGCCATCCGCGACCTCCTGCAATACTCGAAACGCGGTGCCCGGCTCACCCCCGAAGCCGAACTCCTCCTCTTCACCGCCAGCCGCGCCCAGCTCGTCCGCGAAATCATCCGCCCGGCGCTGGATCAAGGCCAAGTCGTCATCAGCGACCGCTTTCTCGACTCCACCACCGTCTATCAAGGCGTCGCCCGCCGCATCGACCCCACTCAAGTCGCCACAATCAACCGCTTCGCCGTCGGCGATTGCCTGCCCCACCTCACCTTCCTCTTCGACCTCGATCCCGAAATCGCTGCCAACCGCCTGACTTCCCGCACTGGAGGAAAACCCGACCGCATGGAATCCCAACCTCGCGAATTCTACCAAGCCGTCCGGCAGGGATACTTAGACTTGGCGGTGACGGAACCGAAAAGATTCGTCATCATCGATGCCGCTAATTCCGTCGAAGCCATCGCCGCTCGAATTTGGGAACACGTCGTCTCCCGTCTCAGTACACCTCTTCGTACGGCCTAGCCCGTCGGCATCCGGAGCGTCCCGGCGGGCGCTCTACACCTTCCTTGGTGTGGAAAAAACTGAGATAGGTAAGAGTCCTTTCTTCTGTGGATGAGGGCCGGGTGAAATGAAATGCCAGCTCTCTCTGCCTCTTCTCCGCGCAAAACACCTAAGAGCGGCCTAGCACACGAAGCTCTGGGGAGCGCAGGCCGCTGGCCTGCACCCTTCGGCGGCTCGCCGAAGGGTAGATCACTTTGTTCTGACACGCCGAAGGAATGTTCCCGGCGAGCCGGCGAGATCTGCAGGCGAGCAGCCTGCGCTCCCCAGACTCTTACGCCGCTTCTATAAAGTGGAAGCGCTGCACACCGCTATGTCCCTGCTTCGTGCAGAGCGTTTTGCCGTTCTTATCTGGGCGGAATAACGACGAACAACTTCTGCCGGCCTCTTGCGATCCGCAGCACGTGGCTGGCGCTGGGGTCTAGCGTGCTGACCAGCGCCCGGTATTCGTCCACAGACGTGATTTGGCTCCGGTTGATCTCCATGATGATGTCTCCCTCCTGGAGTTTGCTCGCGGCGGGGCTGTTTTCTTGCACTTCCCCGATCATCACTCCGGATTGGTCTTGGGTATCTGTGACTGAGATACCGGCCAGCGCTTGGGCTGGCGGGGGAACGTTCGGCGGCGTGCGTGGTGCGGGATTCCCGCCGCGAGGGAAAGCGGGCGAGCCTCGACGCCGTTGAGGCGCGCCCATCGCGGCGAAATTCTCCGGCTGCTCGACAATTTTAGCGGTGAGTTTTTTCTCCTGATTGTTGCGGAGGACTTCGATCTGCACTTCGGAATCGATGGCAACTTGCGCGACGCTGTTTCGCAACGACACCGGATCTTCGATCTTCTTGCCGTTGAACTTCCGGATGATGTCGCCGGGCTGAACTCCAGCGATGTCGGCGGGCGAACCGTCCATGACTTCCTCGACCATGACGCCTTCGAGACCGCTGGCGCCGACCTGGCTGGCGAGTTCCGGAGAGACGTTTTGCATGGTCACGCCGAGGTAGCCTCGGACGACTTTTCCTTGTTTGATGACGCTCTCGACGGTGGTTTTGACGGTGTTGGAGGGAATGGCAAAAGCGATGCCCTGGCTGCCGCCCGACTCGGAGAAGATCGAGCTGTTCACGCCGATGACTTCGCCGCGAATGTTCACCAGCGGGCCACCGGAGTTGCCGCGGTTGACGGCGGCGTCGGTCTGGAAGGCCTCGACGAGGCTGTCGGAGGTGGCCTTGCGGCCCTTCGCGCTGATGATTCCCTGGCTGACGCTTTCCTGGAGTCCGTAGGGGTTACCTATGGCGAAAACGAGTTGTCCGACCTGCACTTCGTCGGAGTTGCCCAAGGCAAGCGGCGTGATGTTCGGCAGCTCGATTTTCAAAACGGCAAGATCGGTCATGGGGTCCGCGCCGAGGATTTTGGCGGGCGCGGTGCGGCCATCCGCGAGCTGGACCTGGATCTCGTCCATGTTTTCGATCACGTGGTTGTTCGTCACGATGTGGCCTTCCTTGCTGACGATGAATCCGGAGCCGAGGGAGGATTGGACCTGTTGCCGGGTGCGTCCCTGGCTGCGGCGTCCGAAGAAAAACTCGAAGGGATCGACCGATTGCTGGCCATCGATCCGGCGCGACGTGGTGATGCTGACGACGGACGGAACGACGACGCTGGAGAGCTTTTTGTATTCCGAATCGAGGCGGGAAAGGATCTCGAGATCGCCGTCCTCGAGCTTCGGTTTATCGGCCGGGGTAAACTTCTCAGGCCGCCAGTTGGAGCGGGGGGCGCTGAGTTTGTTTTTCTGAACGTAGAGCACCCCTACGGCGATCGCGAGGAGCAGGACGAAGAAGAGGTATTTCAGAAAGCTTTTCATGCGGGGAGATTAAGGGGTGTGCGCCTGTTCGACAAGCCGGACGCCGATCTGTTGAGCCGGAGGAGAGTTCCTGAGGAATAGATGATGTGGTTTCCTGAGGGCTGTTTCGAAACCTCGATGGAAGAGGCAAGTGCGTTCCTCGACGGGAGTGCGGACGAGCAAGAGAATCGCCTCCTCTGGCGAAGGATCGACGGCTAAAGAAACGGCTCGGTTGGATGAAGAGGCAGTCGCTCGGAGGAAGAAACGACTCGTAGGTGACAAACGACCCGGCTGAAGCGGGAAACGGCCAAGTCTGATCTAGAAAGGATCGAGAATGGCCTGACCGGTGAAGCGACACCGTTTGAGTGGTCGACCTGTTTTAAGAAACGATTGTCTTGGTCGGCTGAATGGAAGCGCGGTTCGAGGGAAGACCGGGCGCTTTTACGAGACGTGGGAGAGGGCAGTCTGTGTGAAGGTTTGCAGGAGGGACTGGAATCGCTGATTGGCTTGCGACGTCAGTTCGGGATCGGCGTCGATGATTTCCCTCGCGCGCTCGCGGGCTAGGAGCATGAGGTCGCGGTCCTGAAGGATGTTGCCGATCTTGAGCGGTGGTAGTCCGCTTTGGGCGGTGCCGAGGATGTCGCCGGGGCCGCGCAGTTGGAGGTCGGCTTCGGCGATGGCGAAGCCGTCGGTGGTGGCGGTGAGGGTGCGGAGTTTTTCGAGGGCGGCGGGGTCTTTGGTGCGCGTGAGGAGGATGCAGAAGGAGGTTTGGGAGCCGCGGCCGATGCGCCCTCGCAACTGATGGAGCTGGGCGAGGCCAAATTTCTCGGCGTCCTCAATGATCATGACGGTAGCGTTCGGCACGTCGATGCCGACTTCGATGACGGTGGTGGCGACGAGCACTTGGGTCTCGTCTGCGCGGAACCGCCGCATGATGGCGTCTTTTTCCTCAGGCGGGATGCGGCCGTGGAGGAGTTCGCACCTGAGCGGCTGGAGAAAGGCGGACCATTTCTCGTATTCCTGCGTGGCGGCTTTGGCGTCGGATTTCTCGCCTTCGTCTATGAGCGGGCAAACGACGTAAGCCTGATTGCCCGCGGCTAGGTAGGCTTTGAATTTCGCGGGGTCCTTGAGGGTGCCTTCCTCGCGCAGCTCGGTCTTGATGCGTCCGCGGCCGGGAGGGAGTTCGTCGAGGATGGAGACGTCGAGGTCCCCGTAGGCGGTCATGGTGAGCGTGCGGGGGATGGGGGTGGCGGTCATGACTAGCACATCCGGGGTCGGGCGGCGTGAGATGAGTTTGGAGCGTTGGAGGACGCCGAATTTGTGCTGCTCATCAATGACGACGAGGCCGAGGTTGGAAAATTCGACCGAGTCGTAAAGGAGCGCGTGCGTGCCGATGATGAGGTGGGGGCCTGCGGCAGAGATCTTGAAGGGGGGAGAGGGAACGGAGGCGGGCGCGGTGGCGGGGTCTTCGGGAGCGCACGCGTCTCGCGTGCTCCCTTTCGCGTCCCGCGAAAGGGCTCTTTCAGCAGTCCAACACCAGCGATAATCCTCCTCTGGGGGAACTAGGCCAGCACGGACGGGATTCTTTAAGATGTAGTCATACTTTTCGTCCGCCTCCCGGTCGCTGCGCATCAGACGATCGAAGGATTCCTTCTGCCACACCGAGCCGGTGGATTTCTCGAGTTCGTTGATGCGGTGGCTCGCAAAAGACTTAATCGAGTGGGTGATCTCGGCCAACGAAAAGAAGACTAGGTTTCCGTTCTCCAGCCGGTCTTTGACGAAAGGCTCAAGCAGAAGGTGGACGTGGTCGGGCATAACGCACGCGGCGAAGAGTTCGTAGCGTTTGTTGTGAAAATGGAGGACTGCGTCCAAAACCAGATCTCGAGATATAGGGCTGAGATGGAGATGATCCTGTGTGCTGAAGGTGAGGGCGTATATGCCGTACGGCCGCTCGTAGTGAGGGAGACGCCGTCGACTGAAACGGAATCCCTCAGCGGATTTCGGCGGGACGCCAAAATCTGCACGCGAGACGCGTGCGCTCCCGGAAGACGCACCGCCTGCGCTCCCCGGAGTTGGCGGCGACGCTTGCTGGAAGAGGGGAAGCGTTTCTTCCTGGCGGTTGCCGGTTCTGAGGGCTAGCTGGACGCCGAGCGGCTCTAGCAGGCGCGTGAAGTTTAGATAATGCTGCTCCGCTAGAATCTGAGTCGGAGCCATGAGGGCGGTTTGGAATCCGGCTTCGATGGCGAGGAGGATCGCGCTCATGGCGACGAATGTTTTACCGGAGCCGACGTCGCCTTGGAGCAGGCGGTTCATGGGATGCGGTGAGGCAAGGTCTGCGCGGATTTCGCGGATGACTCGTTCCTGCGCACCGGTGAGCGGGAATGGGAGGGATTGCAGCAGGCGGTCGAGCAGGTTTCCCGTGTTGGAATGCACCTCTCCGGGCAGCGCGCGCGTCTGCGAACGGCGGCGTGCGACTTGAAGTTGGAGGCCGAAGAATTCGCTGAGCACTAGATGTCTGCGCGCCTCTTCCAGGGAGGACGCGTCGGAGGGGAAATGGATGTTGCGCAGCGCGCGGTCGCGTCCAGTGGGGCTGAGGCCGGGCGGGAGCAGGTCTTCGAGGGGTTCCAACTGCACGAGGAAGCCATGGACGAGCTTGCGAAATGCGCGTTGGGTAATCCCTTCTGTTGCGGGGTAGATGGGGACGATGCGCTCCAGATTGAGCGAGGCATCTTCCATGGCGTCTTCCAGGATTTCGAATTCGGGATGTTCGATGCAGAGGATTTTGCCCCGAATCCGTGGACGGCCGAAAACGACGATCTGCTGCCCGACGGCAATCATCTTCTGGACGTAATGCAGGTTGAACCAACGCAGGGTGATCGGACTCGAGAGGATGCTGGCCTCCGGCGCTTCGATCACCACGTCGAACATCTTCTTGAAGCCGCCAAAGCGCTTGAGCTGCGTCTTGGTGACCAACCCGCAAATGCAGACCGGCTTTTCCATTTCCTGATGGGGAAATTGGTCGAAGCGGGTGCGGTCTTCGTGGCGCTTCGGATAATGCGAGAGGACGTCGCCGACGGTTTGTAGTCCAAGGCGGGCGAGCAACTTGAGCTGCGGCGTGGGGACCGCGTCGGCGAGCGGTGTTTCCAACTTCAGCATGGGGAACGGAGGAGAGGAACCGCCAAGGCACCGAGACGCCAAGGGCGAAAGGAGGCCAGAGGGGTGCGGATTGGATCGAGTGAGTGTGCGCCGCTCCAAAGCGGGTCGGTTATAGAAAAACTAGCTGCGTGGTTCTCTTCTCTTCCTTGTTGCCTTGATGTCTTGGTGGTTAATCCCTTTGGCCGGTGTTTCATGGCGACGCGGGGCGGAGGTGGGTGATCTGGAGTTGGAGGGAGGTCTCGCCGCGGTAGGTGTTGGTCTCCAGATGGAAGGCCACATCCCACGGCGGCGGCGGGAGCGGCTCGGATGCGCCACCGAAGAACACGGCGGCTTTTTGGGTGCCCTGGTGTTGCAGGATGAGCCGGAGGTGTTTCTCCTTCATGACGACAGGCTCCCGGCCTGGCGTAACACCGCGCACCCAAAAGGTCGGGCGCGGGTTGGCCATGCCGAAAGGTTCGAAGTGGGCTTGAGCGTCCCAGAGTTGATCGTTGATCTCAGCCAGCGACAGCTCGCAATCGAGGTGCAGGCGGGGATTGCGCGCGTCGTGCGCTAGCAGCGAATCGACAACGGCTTCGAACGCCGTCACGAAGGCGGGCAGGTTTTCCTCGCGAATCGTTAGTCCGGCGGCCATTTCGTGTCCGCCGAATTTTTCCAGCAGGGGAGCGCATTTACCCAGCGCCTTAACGAGGGATAGCCCCGTGATGCTCCGCCCGCTGCCTTTGCCGAGACCGGTTTCATCGAAGGCAATGACGATGGCTGGTCGATGAAAATGACGCGCCAGCCGGGCGGCGACGATGCCAACCACGCCCGGTGTCCAGCCGCGAGCGCCCACCACAATGGCGGGCGCGTCTGGTGCAGAGACCAGCGATAGAGCATTCTGATGCGTGGATTTCTCAATGGTCTGACGTTCCGAATTCTGACTGTGCAGCTCGGCAGCCAACGCCCGCGCGCGCTCTGGATCGTCGGTGGAAAGCAGATCCAAGGCAGCTTGCGCAGTGCCGAGTCGGCCGGCGGCATTGAGGCGCGGTCCGAGCCGGAAGCCGATATCGGAGGCTTGCAGCGGCGCGCTTACTCCGGAGACTTCCATAAGCGCCCAAATGCCCGGCCAGCAGGATTGCTGCATACGCGCCAAGCCGTGACGCACGAGGAGTCGATTTTCACCGGTCAGCGGAACGAGATCCGCAAAAGTCGCGAGCGCAGCCAGGTCCAGAAACGACTTGAGGTCGAAGTCCTGTAACGGCCGCGTCTTCAGCAAAGCGTGGCACGTCTTGAACACAATCCCGCCGCTGCAGAGATAGCCAAACTCGCCGTTTCGCTTCGGATTGACCACCGCCGCGCACACGGGCCAGTCGCCGCTGCATTCGTGGTGATCCAGCACGATGACGTCGATGTCTTTGCTGGCGAGCGCAGCGATCTCACGAGCCGAACTCGTCCCGCAATCGACCGCGATGAGCAGCTTCGGCGCGTGCTCGGCGAGGCAGCGCTCGATGCCGTCGGTGGAGAGTCCATAGCCTTCATCCACGCGGTGCGGGAGGAAACAGGCGGCGGTGTTTCCATATTGCGCCAGCATCCGGCGGAGCATGGTGAGCGAGGTCACACCGTCGACGTCGTAATCACCGTAAAGCACGATCTTTTCCCCGGCGTCGATGGCTTGGAAAATCCGCGCGACGGCCTTGTCCATGTCCGGCAGGAGAAACGGATCGCTGAGCGTTTTCAGACGCGGTTTTAGGAAATCCGCCGCCGCAACTGCCTCAGACAACCCATGACGGCAGAGCAGCGGAGCCAAGGCTGCGGGGAGGCCGAGAGTGGCCGCAAGAGCACGTGCCGCAGCCAGATCGGGCGGATTGCAGGGCTGCCAGAGCGGTTTCACGGACTTAGATTCGGGTCAGGCTGTTATCTCGCCAAGAAAAATTGCGGTCCGCCGAAGTTTCCAATAACCATGACGCCATGGAACAAGAGATTCGGGAAAAGATGCAAAACGGCGGCCTGAGTGAATCGGCCATTTCCGCGTTTCTCGCGGGTTATGCGCAGCTCAAAGCGAACGCCACAGGGTTGATTCCGGAGAGCGCGATTGCGCCGGTGCTCGACCTGCCGAATGCGGACGAATTGCAGGCGACGGAGCGTGCCGCGAGCCTTTTTGAGAAAACGGTCATCATCAAATTGAATGGCGGTCTGGGCACCAGCATGGGACTCGAAAAAGCGAAGTCGCTGCTGCCGATCCGCGATGGGCTGACGTTCCTCGATCTCATTGCCCGCCAAATCCTGCATCTGCATCAGAACGGGCCGGTGCGTTTTCTCCTGATGAACAGCTTTTCGACCAGTGCGGATACGCTGGATTTCCTGAAAGCGTATCCCGCTCTCGGCAACGATCTGGAGCTCATGCAAAACCGCGTGCCCAAGCTGGCGGTGGAGACTTTGGCTCCGATCGAGTGGCCGGAAAATCCTGCGCTGGAATGGTGTCCGCCGGGTCATGGAGATATTTATCCGTCGCTGTCCGGCTCAGGATTACTGGATCGGTTGCTGGCCGACGGCGTGAAGTATTTGTTCGTTTCGAATGCGGACAATCTGGGCGCGACTCTGGACCCCGCCATTTTGGAATATTTCGCGGAGAGCGACCTGTCGTTTCTCATGGAAGTGACGAAGCGCACGAATGCGGACCGCAAGGGAGGTCACCTCGCGAAGAACGCGGCCACGGGCAAGCTTTTGCTGCGCGAGTCGGCGCAATGTCCGGAGGCGGACGTCGAGGAATTCCAGAACATCGAGAAGCATCGTTTCTTCAATACGAACAACCTGTGGATCCGCCTGGACCGTCTCCAGGAAACGATGCACGCGAATGGCGGCGTGCTGCCGTTGCCGATGATCCGCAATACGAAAACGGTCGATCCGCGCGACGGTGCGTCGCCGAAGGTTTATCAACTCGAGACCGCGATGGGCGCGGCGATTGGCGCGTTTGCCGATGCTGGTGCGGTGGAAGTTTCGCGCACGCGGTTTGCGCCGGTGAAATCTACTGCGGATCTGCTGGCGTTGCGTTCCGACGCTTATGAAGTGACGAGCGATTCGCGGCTGGTGCTCGCCTCCTCGCGAAATGGACGCCCGCCGTTCGTGGATCTGGATGGCAAGAATTACAAATTTGTGGATCAACTCGATGTCGCCATCCCGCATGGCGCGCCGTCGCTGGTGGAATGTGAGAAGCTCACCGTGCAAGGTCCCGTGGAATTTGCCCCGGGCGTGAAGATCGTGGGGAATGTGAGCATCGAGAACACGACGGCGGAGACGCAGATTATCACAGCCGGTGTCCTGAAAGATGAAACCGTCCGTTCCTAACATTATGCCGAGCCATGCCATTCATCCGGTGCTGCGAGCGGCTTCGTTTGCGGCGCGCAAGCACCGCTCACAGACGCGCGCGGATGGCATTACTCCATATTTTTCCCACGTGACTCGCGTCACGGTCGTTCTGCGCGACCTGTATGGCATCGATGATCCGGCTGCGTTGGCGGCGGCTTTTTTGCACGACACGCTGGAAGACACGGACACCGATTACGATGAACTGGCGGAACATTTCGGAAGGTTAGTCGCGGATTATGTGGTCGCGCTCACCAAGAACGCCATGCTGCCAAAAGGCGAGCGGGAGCGGGAATATTTTGCGCGGCTCGGCTCTGCGCCGGAAATCGTGAAGATCATCAAGCTCGCGGATTGCTACGACAACGTGACCGATCGGCTCGGTGGTCCAAAGATGCCGAAGACGATGGAGACCGCGAGGAAATTGCTCTCGCAGTTTGAGCCGACGATCCACACCGCAGCGGGCAAGAACGCGTGCCGTTTGCTCCACATGCTTCTAACCGAGATTGCGGCCGGGGAGTAGGCGGGCGGAGATTGACCGGCGCTTGCGAGCCTGCTGCACTGGGCGCGTCCGGCAGAGGCTGATTGGTGTCAGCCAAAACGCACGCCTCGTTTTCCGCACCCGCTTTACTCATCCCATTTCATGAAACAACACGACGCCGCTCCCGAACTACACAGATCCCTCGGCTTTTGGCAGGTGGCCCTTTATGGCACGGGCTCGATGCTTGGCGCCGGTATTTATGCGCTGATCGGGCGGGCTGCGGAGACGTTGGGAAATGCGGTGTGGCTTTCTTTCCTGGTTGCGATGGTGGCGGCGTTGCTCACGGGGCTTTCTTACGCGTGTGTCGGCAGTCGCTTTCCAAAAGCAGGCGGCGCGGCGTTCATCACGCATCGCGCTTTTGACCGTGCGTGGCTCGGCTACGTCGTAGGAATTGTCGTGATGATGAGCGGCCTCACCAGCATGGCGACGGGTTCGCAGGCCATCGCGGAGAATCTGGATAAAGCGTTCGGCTGGGGTGTTAGCACGAAGTTAGTCGCCATTGGAATTGTCTTCATAGTCGGGCTCGTGATCTTCCGCGGCATCCGGGAAAGCATGTGGGCTAACATCGTTTGCACCGTCGTGGAGGCGGGTGGGTTGTTATTCATCATCGTCGTCGGAATGCGTTACTGGGGCGGCGTGGATTATCTCGAGTTGCCGGTCGCTTCCCAAGGGGGAGGGGACGCCGCATTGGCTTTCATTGTCCTGCAAGGCGCGGTGCTGACGTTCTTTTCGTTCATCGGATTCGAGGATGTGCTGAACGTAAGCGAAGAAGTGAAAGACGCTCCGCGCAACCTGCCGCGCGGGCTGATTGCAGCGATGTTGATGTCCACGGTGATCTACCTTTTGGTGGCAATTACGGCCGTTTCGGTGGTGCCTTGGAAGGAGCTTGCCGCCAGCAAAACACCGCTCATGGAGGTGGCGCACCGCGCGGCGCCATGGTTCCAGAACATCGATAGCGTGTTCCTGGGGATCACTATTTTTGCGATCGGAAACACGGCTTTGCTGAATTACATCATGGGCTCCCGGCTGCTTTATGGGATGAGCCGGCAGGGATTGCTGCCCGCCTTTTTGGGACGGGTGCATGCCACGCGCCGCACTCCGCATGTGGCAGTGGCGACGCTTTTTTGCATTGTGGCCGCGCTGATTTTGGCCGGCGGAGTGAAGCAACTTGCCGAGGCGACGGTGTTGTTATTGCTGATGGTTTTCACCGTGGTGAACGTCGCCCTGCTCCTGCTCAAGCGGCGAAAAGACGAGCCGCGTGGTCAATTCGAAGTGCCCATCTGGGTGCCCGCCGCGGGCGCGCTCGTTTGTGCGACGTTGATCGTCGTGCGGATCGTGGCGGCGCTGAACAGCGACAACCCTGCGAGCCGCACCGCGCCGATGGTCGCCGGGGCAATCGTTCTCGTTGCCCTGCTACTTTACGCCGTGCTGCGCCCGAAGGGTTCGACCGCTCAGACGTCGTAATTAGCGGATGCCGCGGTGGATTTCCACCCACTCCATCCCTGCGGCTTTTGCGGCGGCAATGCCGGTGGGGCTGTCTTCAAAGACGAGACATTTCGTCGGATCCACTCCAAGCAGGCGAGCG
Organism: Chthoniobacterales bacterium; assembly: GCA_036388355.1. Classification (GTDB taxonomy): domain Bacteria; phylum Verrucomicrobiota; class Verrucomicrobiia; order Chthoniobacterales; family DASVRZ01; genus DASVRZ01. The sequence continues at coordinate 13,500 of DASVRZ010000004.1, forward strand.
GCGAGCAGAAAAGGCTCCGGGTCGGGCTTGCCATGCACCACATCTTCCGCCGCGACCATCGCGCCGAAGCAATCCTCTAGCTGCAGGCCGCGCAAAGTTTCTTCGATCACCCGCCGAAAACCGCCCGAAGCCACCGCCATCGGGATTTTTCCCCGCCATTGCTCGATAACTTCGATCACCGGCCGAATGGGAATCGCCTCGCCGAGGTGATGCAAAAAATGCGCTTCCTTCCTGTGCACGACCTCCGCCACGTCGAAATCCGCATTGGCCCGCTCCCGCACAATTTCCGCGACGCGATCTGTCTTCGTGCCGCCGAGAGAATAGAAAACATCCTCTGGAAAAAAGGCCGACCACTCGCCGAGAGCATGCGTCCAGGCGTGGAAATGGAGCGGCATCGTGTCGGCAATCGTACCATCCACATCGAAAATAAAAGCCTCAAATGGCCCCGGCGGTAGTTGTAGCATGGCGCTGAAAAAAGCAGGAACCGCCCGCCTTCGGAAGCGAATAACTTCGTGCCGCGGTCGCTTTTTCCCGCATCGCCGCTTTTTCCGTTGACGAAGCCAGCAAACCTCCCCACAGTCTGCGGCCCCTATGCGCCACACCATTTCAGTTCTCGTCGAAAACAAATTCGGCGTTCTAGCTCGCGTAGCCGGCATGTTCAGCGGACGCGGATTTAACATCGATTCGCTCAACGTCGGTCCGAGCAATGACAACACTTCGCGGATGACCATCGTGGTACGCGGGGACGACACCGTCCTCGAGCAAGTCACCAAGCAGCTCAACAAGCTGATTGACGTCATCGAGATTCAAGACTTTGCCGACGATGAATATGTCGATCGCGAGCTCGTGATGATGCGTGTTGCGGTTGACGCCAAGAGCCGGCCGGAAGTCATCCAAATCTGCGACATTTTCCGGGCG
>DASVRZ010000005.1:0-7046 GCA_036388355.1 Chthoniobacterales bacterium
CCGATACGCCAGCAGGAGCAGAATCGCACCCACCACCGAAGCGATGAACCCCGCAGCCTCGCCTTCGGCATACCAGCCCATGGCGCGGCCCAGCCAACCAGCGATCATCGAACCAACAATGCCGATGATGATCGTGATAATACAGCCGCCTGGATCACGGCCGGGAGTGAGAAATTTTGCGACCACGCCTATCAAAAGGCCGATCAGGATCATGTAAATAAAGCCGCCTTGCATCATAATAACCCAGAGAACGGAGGCAGCTCACCCCCCGGATGTATGGGAGGCTAGTTTCTCGAGCGTGCGCGAACGGTCGCGACGCTCTCCAGACGCGAGGGAGGAATGACCAAAGGCACCGCCATGCCGTTGCGCGGTTTGTCATTTTTTCCCACGGCGATGGCTCCCGATTCCAGCAGCTTTAAGATGTAGAACTGCGCCTGCACGAGGGAAATCTGCATCTTCACGGCCAGTTGCTGCGCGTCGATCCCCTTCTCAAACAGCTCGTAAGCGCGCTTGAAAAACGACGACAGCATCACGGATTCAAACTTGCAGCCGATCTGGTCCACAACCATCACCTTGGTCGGCGAGACGAACTCCGAGCGGCGCCAGGCGATTTCGTCCTTCAACGCAACGACCGCCAAGTTCACTTGGTCGATGGAGATGCGGACGCGGTGATTGATCATTTCCAGCGGCATCGTTTCGAAACTGAAACGTCCCAACTGCGAGGCGCTGATCGCCACCAGCTTCTCGAGGATGTCAGATTCTTCCGTCATGCACTCTCCCGACGCGTAAAATCCGCAAATAAAAGAGGAGGCGATGAAAACTTCTACGCCTGAAATGGAGCCGAGCTCCGTAAAGACAAGTCGACCAGAGAGGTTCCGCAGAGTGGTGAGGAGATCCGGAAGGGGGAGTTCGGGGGTGCTGCTGATAGCCATACGGGAGGTTTAAGCATCTTCTATTCCCACTTCTTTGCAAACTCATCTGGACGCGATGTCTTTGCGCTTGTGGGTTTCCGCCATTCCTGAAAAATCGAACAGGAGGCGAGTCATCTTGTCTCTTATCCACACTTCCACCCAACCATGCCTAGCGCCACCGACGAAATCACCCGCCAAGTCCAGGAAAACAGCCACTGGATCGCTCCTCTTCAACAAGAAATCGCCCGCGTGGTGGTGGGCCAGCGATACCTGATCGACCGCCTGCTCATCGGACTCCTGACCAACGGCCACGTGCTGCTGGAAGGCGTTCCCGGCTTGGCGAAAACGCTCACGGTCAAGACGCTCGCCTCCACCATCCGCACCGGTTTTCAGCGTCTGCAATTTACACCCGATTTACTCCCAGCGGATTTGATCGGCACGCTCATCTACAACCCTCGTGACGGCGCTTTCACCACGAAACTGGGGCCGATTTTTTCCAATCTGATCCTCGCGGACGAAATCAACCGCGCGCCCGCCAAGGTCCAGAGCGCTCTGCTCGAAGCCATGCAGGAGCGGCAGGTCACTATCGGCGACACGACCTATCCGCTGCCCGATCCATTTCTCGTGCTGGCCACGCAAAACCCGCTCGAGCAGGAGGGCACGTATCAACTGCCCGAAGCACAGCTCGACCGTTTCATGCTGAAGCTCTCCGTCGGCTATCCCACCAAAGCGGAGGAACGGAAAATCCTCGATCTCATGGGAACTTCCGCCCCGAAACTGGACGTGCAGGCGATTACTGAGCCGTCCGACATCATCAAGGCCCGCGAGATCGTGAACGAAGTTTATGTGGACGATCGGGTAAAAGATTACATCGTCGATGTGGTCTGGGCCACCCGCCAGCCGGCCACTTACAAGCTGCCGCTCGAAGGCATGATCCGCTACGGAGCGAGCCCTCGCGCCACCATCGCGCTCACGCTCGCTGCGAAGGCGAATGCGTTTCTCAACGGCCGCGGATTCGTCACTCCACAGGACATCAAGACGATTGGCACGGACGTGTTGCGCCATCGCGTGGGCATCAGCTACGAGGCGGAAGCGGAAGAAATGACCTCGGAAATGATCGTGCAGAAAGTATTCGAAGGTCTGCCCGTGCCTTAGTCGCCTTCTTCAAAATTGGAAAACGCCAAGTCCATCCTGAAGAAAATCCGGAAGCTGGAACTCCGGACGAAACGTCTGGTGAACGCCACGTTTGCGGGGTCGTATCATTCCGTCTTCAAGGGACGAGGGATGAACTTCGACGAGGTGCGGCAATATCAGCCCGGGGATGAAATTCGGTCGATCGATTGGAATGTCACGGCGCGGACGAGCGAGCCTTACATCAAGAAATTCACGGAAGAACGCGAGTTGACGGTGATGCTCGTCGTCGATGTGAGCGCGTCTGGCGTTTTCGGAAGCGTGGAAAGCTCCAAGCGCGATCTGGCGGCGGAAGTTGCTTCGGTGCTGGCGTTTAGCGCGATCCGTAACAACGACAAAGTTGGGCTCCTGCTCTTTAGCGACATGGTGGAGCTCTTCATCCCGCCAAAGAAGGGACGCACGCACACGCTGCGGTTGATCCGGGAAATCCTTTTCTTCGAGCCCAAGCAACGGGGCACCGATCCGCAGGTCGCGCTGAGATATCTCAATCGGGTGCTCACCCGCCGCGCCGTGGTTTTCCTGCTTTCGGATTTCCAGACCGAATCCTTTGAGCGCGAACTTTCCGTCACTAGCCAGCGGCATGATCTAATCGCGCTTGCCGTGGTCGATCCCCGGGAGGAAGAGCTGCCCGACATCGGGAGAATCACGCTGGAAGACGCTGAGACGGGCGAGCAGATCGAGGTGAATACCTCCGACCGCCGCGTGCGGGAAACCTTCCGGGCGCACGCGGAGGATCTATGGCGCGGCTGGCAGGATGTCTTCCGCGGGAAGAAAATCGACGCGATCCGACTACGCACAGACAAGGATTACCTCCCTGCCCTGCGGCAATTTTTCAAGACCCGCGAACGGAGGGCCGGCTTCCGATGAGAAAACCACGTTTTGCGGACGAGCGGGTTACATTGGCACTCGCGGCCTTCCCGCTGGCCCAAGCCACTTTGCCGCCGGAATTCCGCCCCTTCGCCAGCGCTTACGACATCCCATTTCTCCCGCTCTGGGCGATCATTACGCTCACCGTTTTAGGCACACTGTTAGTCACCGCGGTGATTTGGTGGTTGCGCAAACGCTGGAAAAAAGCTAACACGCCTCCACCACCGCCGCGCCAGCAAGCACTCGCCTCGTTGCAAGCGCTCCAGCCGCACATCGAAGTCGATGAACCCACCGAGTTCACCGTGCAAGTTGCCTCCGTTCTGCGCCAATTTGTGGTGGGTCAATACGGCATTCCCGCCACCCGCCAGACCTCACAGGAATTCCTCCACTCGCTCTCCCAATCGAAAGCCTTCAGCGCGGCCGACAACATCCTGCTCAAGTCGTTCCTCGACAAGAGCGACCTCATTGAATTCGCCAAATTCGAAGCCACCAGCGCCGACAACCGGGAGCTCTGGGAAAAAGCCCGGCAGTTTGTCCAGGGAGGCGAAAAACCATGAAGCCTCTGGAACTGGGCGAGGGCTTCGCCATCCTTCAGCCGCTCTTTTTGCTGCTGCTCCTGCTCATCCCGGTGCTCGCCTGGTTGCGCGGCAAACGAGGCGGATCGGCGGCCGTTGTTTACTCCTCCACGAACCTTGTCCGCTCGCTGGGCAAAATGCGGAAATCCCGCGCCGGGGCCTTTCTCGCCACCCTCACCTACCTTGGCCTCGCGTCGCTAATCGTCGCTCTGGCACGTCCCCAATGGGGCACATCGCGCACCGAGATGGAGGCCAGCGGCATTGACATCATGCTCGCGATTGACGTCTCCCGCTCCATGCTCGCGGAGGATTTCACCATCGGCATGAAGCGCGCCAACCGTCTCGAAGCCGTGAAGCAGGTCACCGAAAAATTCATCAATGGCCGCCCCAACGACCGCATCGGCATCGTCGCATTTTCTGGTCGCCCGTATCTCGTTAGCCCGCCAACGCTGGATCACGGCTGGCTTACACAAAACCTCGAACGCATCCGCATCGGCATGGTTGAGGACGGCACTGCGATCGGCTCCGCCATTGCCTCCACGGCAAATCGTTTCAAAAACAAAGACGCCAAAAGCCGCCTCATCGTTCTGCTTACCGACGGCGACAACAACGCTGGCCGCGTTTCCCCGATCACCGCTGCTGAGGCGGCCGGCGCGCTCGGCATCAAGATCTACACCATCGGAGCCGGAACGAACGGAGTCGTCCCCTTCCCCATGCGCGACGGATTTGGGAACATCACCTACGCCCGCGTGATGATGAAATTCGAAGAAGCCGCCCTCAAGAAGATCGCGGAAATCAGCAAAGGCGAATATTTCCGCGCCACCGACACGCAGTCGCTGCAGGGCGTGTTCGATAAGATCGATCAGCTCGAAAAAACGACCATCGAGACAAAGCTCTACCGCAACTACCGCGATCTCTTTCCGTGGTTTCTCGGCGCGGGATTCGTCCTGTTGCTCGTGCCGTTTCTCCTTGAGCAAACCATCTGGAGGCGTTCCCCATGACGTGGCCTGTAACATTTGCGGAGCCGCTCTGGTTCTGGGGTCTGCTGCTGCTCCCGCTGCTGGCGGCGTTCTATTTTGTCGCGGAAAAGAAATCCGCGGCGCGTCTAGCCCAGTTCGTCGCGCCGAAGCTTCGCAAAAAGTTGATGCATGGCGTCCATCGCGGAAAACGGCTTCTGCAATTCATCCTCACCTTGCTGAGCCTAGCAGCGCTCATCACCGCTCTGGCCCGTCCGCAAGCCGGCTTCGAGACGCAGGAAGTGAAGCGCAAAGGCCGCGACGTCGTGGTGGCAATCGACACTTCGCGCAGCATGTTGGCGGACGATGTTTCCCCCAACCGCCTCGCCCGTGCAAAGCTCGCGGTGCTCGATTTGTTGCGGATTCTCGAAGGTGACCGCGTCGCGCTGGTGGCGTTTGCCGGCTCGGCGTTTCTCCAGGCGCCGCTGACCATCGACTACAGCGCCGTGCAGAGTTCGCTGGAGGAAATGGACACGAACATCATCCCTAAAGGCGGAACGAACCTCGCCGAGGCGATCAAGGTCAGCCTCGAAGCCTTCGGAAAAGCCGAGGGCGCACATAAGGCGCTGGTGCTTTTCACTGATGGTGAGGAACTCGACGCCGACGCACTCAAAGCCGCGCAGACCGCCAAGGATGCCGGAGTGCGAATCTTCACCGTGGGCGTCGGTTCCAGCGAAGGCGCCATGATTCCAATCCAGGAAAACGGCCAGAGCACTTTCGTGCGGGACGACTCCGGCAAGTTCGTGAAGACCAAGCTGGACGAAAGCCGGCTCAAGGAAATCGCCGATACGGGAGAGGGATTCTACGTTCACCTGGAAAATGGCTCCAACGCCGTGCAACGCCTGATCGACGAGGGCATCCGCACTCTGGAGGAGCGCGAGGGCAGCCAGTTTAGTTCGCGGCGGGCGATTGAACGCTACCAATGGCCGCTCGGTCTAGCCATAGTGCTTTTTGTGCTCGCCCAAAGTTTCAGTGATCGACGCCGTTCTGCGGCCCGCGCCGCCATTTTGCTGACACTGCTGCCTCTGGCACAGGCGGAAGCGGTGCAATTTGAGTTTTTCGATCAGGATAAACGCGCCTTTAACCAAGGGATGAATTCCCTCGCGGACAAGAAGCCGGAAGCAGCCGCGAAGGCGCTGGATCATTTCAGCAAAGCCAGCACCAGCAGAGATCCCGATGTTCGGAAAAAGGCCGAATACAACGCCGCGAATTCCTTGTTTCTCATCGGCCAAGGTAAGCTGGAAAAGAACCGCACCGAGGCTCTCTCCGACTGGAAGGAAGCCGTGCAGCATTACGACGAAGCCTTGAAGATCGACCCGCAGTTCACGGACGCCAAGACGAACCGCGACCTTGTCGAGAAGCTCATCAAGGAAGACGAAAAGAAGAAGGAAGAGCAGGAAAAGCGCGACGAGAAAGACAAGGAAGACGAGCAGAAGAAACAGGAGCAAGAGCAACAACAAAACCAAGCCAAGAACGATCCGAAAAAAGACGAAAAGGACAAAAAGGATCAACAGCAAAAAGAGTCGGATCAGAAGGATCAACAAGGTCAGCCCAAGGATGACAAAGATGGAAAGGACGGCAAAAACCAGCCTGATCAGCTTCCGAAACCTGGCGAGCAGCAGCAGCCAAAGAAGGGTGGAGAAAAGCAGGACAAATCCGAACCGCTGCCCACTCCTGGCGAGAAAAAGGAAGGCGAGCTAAAGCAGGCTGGCCAGGATGAAAAGAAAGACGAACCTCAGGAAGGTCAGGCTGGTCAAATGGCCGAAAAGCCCGAAGAGGAGCAGGACGGAAAAATGAGCAAGGAACAGGCGCGCGCGCTCATTGAAGCGATGCAAGGGGAAGACGAACGCGTCAATCTTCGCGAACCCGCCAGCGAATCTCCTGTGTTGAAGGATTGGTAAGATGAACTGCGCGACAAACATTCTCCCTCTCAACGCCGGCGCGCCGAGTGAACCGGCTGGCGCAGGTCGGCAAACAATGTGCCGGATGCACGCGTTCCTGACTCTCTTCGCGTTCTTGTTCTTCCTGCCCATTGCACACGCGGCAGACGTCAACGTCACCGCAAACGTCTCCTCCACGACGACGACGCTGAAAGAACCGATCCGCCTCACCGTCACGATCACGGGTGCGCGCAACGCCGATGTCCCCTCCCACTTGGCAGCGGACGGGCTGGAGATCAATCTTCAGGGCAAAAGCCAACGCTTCGAACTCAGCAGCGGCTTTGGCGCGACGATGACGACCGTGGTCACTTACCTCGTCACCCCGCAGAAAGAAGGCAAATTTGCCATTCCTGAAATTTCTTTGAAAGCGGGAGGCCAGGTTTACCAGACAAAGCCCATCACGATAACCGTCGAAAAAGGCGTCGGTCGGCGTGCTAATCGCGACGACGAGGAGGAAGACGCCAATCCCAAGATCTTCGCGGAACTCCTCGTTCCCAAGGACACCGCCTACGTCGGGGAAATCATTCCTGTCGAAGTGCGGTTTTA
>DASVRZ010000006.1:0-14445 GCA_036388355.1 Chthoniobacterales bacterium
GAAGAGCTAGTCGCGGCCACAACGGGGCTCTCTCCTGAAGCGGTGCGCTATTGTGCAGAGACGATCGGAAAGGGGAAACGCGTCTCCTTCTGGTGGACCATGGGTGTGAACCAAAGCCACGAAGGCACCCGCACCGCGCAGGCGATTATTAACATCGCTCTCATGACCGGAAACATTGGCCGCCCAGGCACAGGAGCCAATTCCATCACCGGACAATGCAACGCCATGGGCTCGCGGTTGTTTAGCAACACGACGAACCTCATGGGCGGTCATGATTTCCGCAATCCGGCGCATCGGGAGAAAGTGGCTGCCGTTCTGGGAATTGACGTTGCTAACATTCCGCAGGTGAACTCGCTCGCCTACGATCAGATCCTCTCCCGCATCGAATCGGGCCAGATCAAAGGCCTGTGGATTGTGGCGACTAACACCGCACACTCGTGGATCAACCAAGCGTGGGCACGAGAAACTTTGGCCAAGCTGGATTTCCTCGTCGTGCAGGACATGTATGGCACGACGGAAACGGCAAAAACGGCCGATCTGCTCCTGCCCGCCGCTGGCTGGGGCGAGAAAGAAGGAACGCTCATCAATTCCGAACGGCGCCTCGGCCTCATGAAGCGCGTGTCGCGCGCGCCGGGGCTGGCGTTGTCGGACTTTAATATCTTCCGGCTCATTGCGGAGCGTTGGGGCTGCGGGAAGATGTTCGAAAAGTGGACTTCGCCCGAGGCGGCGTTCCAGATTTTGAAGGCGGTGAGTCGGTGGCAGCCTTGCGACATCAGCGGGATTCGCGATTACCAGATGATCGACGATTGCGGAGGCATTCAGTGGCCCTTTTCCGCGAGCGAAACAAGCCCGCCTCAGGTGGAACGCAGGTTGTTTGAAGATGGGGTCTTCTATCATGCCGACGGACGGGCGCGCTTTGTTTTTGAAGCACCACGTGCCGTCGCGGAATCGACGGATGAAGAGTTTCCGATCATCCTGCTAACAGGGCGTGGGACTTCTGCGCAATGGCATACGCAGACGCGCACAGCAAAATCGGATATTTTGCGCAAACTTTATCCTGCTAACATTTACGTGGAGATCAATCCTGCCGACGCGCTCCGGCTCCAGATCGGTTCTGGCGAGAAAGTCTGGATCCGCTCGCGACGCGCAAAGATCTCCGCGTCAGCTCACATCACTTCCACCGTGCGGCCAGGGCAGATTTTCATTCCGATGCATTATCCCGAGCTGAATAATCTGACGCTGCCGTCGTTCGATCCTTACTCTCGTCAGCCGTCTTACAAACATTGCGCAGTTGCCCTCCGGGCAGACCTGCCAGAGCGTTCACGTTCATAAAAAGCGGCTTCTCGGATTCGGAAAGCTCCAGCACTTGGACGGAGCCGAGCGCGGCGGATTCGCGGAGGTAAGGCTGCAGGCTGCGGTCGCCACGTTGCAGGTAAGTTGCTAGGCGCTCCCAATCAGTCGCGGCATACACCGCCGCCAGCGGTTCGAAGTAGTCTCCGTTCTTCGGAACAATGGCTCGGTTTGCGGTGGTTAGTTTTTGAAGAAATGCGGCGGTCATCGCGGGCATGTCCACGGCCAACACTAACACTCGCGGCGTGGAGATTTTCTTGAGAATGCCCACCAGCGCTCCCATCGGGCCAAGTTGAGGCACTTCGTCTTCGAGGACGGGCAGTCCGCTGTCTTTCCACGGGCCATCGGCAGGGCCGGAGATGAAAACCTCGTTGGCGCCGACGCATTGGAGGAGCCGGATTTGCCTTTGCCACAGCGGTTCCCCGTCGATTACCAACGTTGCCTTATCAAAACCCATTCTGGTCGATTTGCCACCCGCCAGGAGGACCGCAGAGAACGCCGCCGCCGGGCTATCGACAAGTGAAGGGGTCGCCGCCATAGTAAAGGACGAATGAATAGCGAGTCTGCCGCCATCAAGCATCTCTTCATTTCGGAGCAGCATAACTTTGTGGGACATCACGGGCGGGATGCGGACGAATATTCCACCCGGGACTGTAGCGAAGTACTCTGCAGGAGCGGCAGCGGCATCGTGGGCGATCGTTATTTCAATCACAAGCCGGACTACAAAGGGCAGATCACGTTTTTCGCCTGGGAAACGTTTGAGCGAATTCGCCTGATGTTTCCCCATGTGGATCTGAGCTCCTCCGTCTTCCGCCGAAACGTCATTACGACCGGCCTTGATCTCAACGAACTGATCGGCGTCGAGTTTGAGGTGCAAGGCATCTGGTTCGCCGGAACCGAAGAGGCGCGGCCCTGTTATTGGATGGATCGGGTGATCGGCGATGGGGCGAAAAGCGCTCTGGAGGGTTTCGGCGGGCTGCGGGCGCGGATCCTCACAGATGGGACGTTGAAGGTCGGCCCCTGCGCGTTGCGGACCATGTCCCTTTTATGAAGATTGCCGTTTTTAGCACCAAACCCTATGACCGTGAATTTCTGCAGGCGGCGAATGAACCAGGTGACTACGAGATCGCGTTCTTCGAGGAGCGGTTGACCGCATCCACAACCGTTCTGGCAGATGGCTGTGAGGCGGTCTGCATATTTGTGAATGACGTTGCCGATGCGCGCATTCTGGAACGCCTCGCGAAGACGGGTACCCGCCTGATTTTGCTCCGGTGCGCTGGCTTCAATAATGTTGATCTCGAGGCCGCGGCTCGGCTCGGGATGAGCGTGCGCCGCGTGCCGAGCTACTCGCCCTACGCCGTGGCGGAGCACACCCTCGCGCTCATTCTCACGCTGAATCGCAAGACGCACCGCGCCTTCAACCGAGTGCGCGAAGGAAACTTCTCGATCGATGGGTTGCTCGGTTTCGACCTCAACCGATCGACCGTTGGCATCATCGGAACCGGCAAAATTGGCCGTCTCGCCGCGCGTCCTCTTCAAGCGATAGGCTGCCGCGTCATTGGCTACGACCCTTTTCCCAACGAGGAATTCACCTCGGAAGGCGGAACGTATGTTCCTCTGGAGCAGCTCTTTGCAGAAGCCGACATCATCAGCCTGCACATGCCGCTGACGCCGGAAACGTTTCACCTCATCAACGCCGAATCCCTCTCCCGAATGAAGCGCGGCGTGATGCTCATCAACACCAGCCGCGGAGCCTTGGTCGATGCCAACGCGCTCATCGGCGCGCTGAAGTCGGGGCAGGTCGGCTACGTTGGCCTCGACGTTTACGAACAAGAAGCCGAGCTGTTTTTCCAGGATCTCTCCGGCGTCATCATCCAGGACGATACGCTGCAGAGGCTGCTCACGTTTCCCAATGTGCTCATCACGTCGCACCAGGCGTTTTTTACGAGAACGGCCATGACGAACATCGCAGAAACCACCCTCGCCAACGCGGCGGATTTTCTTGCGGGCAACTCGTCGCCGAACGAGGTGAAAAAATGAGGCCGCTCATAGATTTGTCTTGAGAATCAGTCTCAATCAGCGATGCTTCGCACCGTGAAACCGAATTGCGCACCCGGAATTGGCTTGCTCCAGCCGACCACTTTGCTGGCGGCTCCGGTTGGCAAAAAGATGCAGTTGCACGCGCTGAACACGGCACCGGAAGTGTGCCAGCGGCTGCGCGAAATGGGGTTCTGCGAATCGGCCCAAGTCATCAAGCTTTCCAGCGGCAGCAACCTCATTTGTCAGGTTTGCGGCGTGCGTCTGGCGCTGAGCCGCGAGTTGGGCAATTGCATTTTGCTTAAGCCGATGGGCGCTCTGCCCGCCGAAGCTCGTCGCGCCTAGTTGTTTCTGGCTGGTCTTGATCCTGTGACTCTGGACGCTTCCCCTACCCTTCTTTCCGAGCTGACACCGGGGCTCGTTGCCACCGTCGTCGCTTTTGTCGGGGATTTGGAACGCACGAAACGCCTCCGCGAAATGGGCCTTCTCCCCGGCACGAAAATCAAATTTGTCCGCTGGGCGCCTCTGGGCGATCCGCTGGAGATCGAACTCCGCGGCTATCGGCTCTCCCTGCGCCGCCACGAAGCTGAGTTGATTCAAGTCACGCCCGTTACTCCTTAAAAGCCATGGCTGCTGTCGTTTCTTCGACCATGACCTTCGCCCTCGTGGGCAATCCGAATTGCGGAAAGACGACGATCTTCAACGCCCTCACCGGTATGCGTCAGAAGATCGGGAATTATCCCGGCGTGACGGTCGAGAAAAAGGTGGGTTCCTTTTTCAATCAACACGGCGAGAAGCGGGATCTGGTCGATTTGCCTGGCACTTACAGCCTGGTGCCGCAGTCGCCCGACGAGCGGGTGACGCGGGATACGTTGCTGGGTCTCCAGTCCGACACGCCTCAGCCGGATAGGGTGATCTGCGTGCTCGATGCCTCGAATCTGGAGCGGAATCTCTACCTCGCCACTCAAGTGCTGGAGGTTGGCCTGCCCACCATCGTCGTCCTGAACATGATGGATATGGCGGACGCCAAAGGCGAAAAGATCGACCTGGATCGGCTGTCGGAGCACCTCGGTTGTCCAGTCGTGGCTGCGACGGCCAATCATACGGACGGTCTGCTCGGCCTACGCGTGGCTCTTTCGCAGCCGACGGTTCCGAATCTCTCCACCCACGCGGATTTCACCGATCTAGACAACGTTTCCGAGGAAGCAATTGCCGCCCGCTATGATCGCATCGGGCTAATCGCCAACGACGTCATCACCTACTCCGCGATGGAGGGAGAGGATCGAACGGATCGCATTGATGCGGTGCTCACCCATCCCGTCTGGGGCTGGGCAGTTTTCCTGGGGCTCATGGGCTTCATGTTTTGGAGCATCTTCACCTTCGCGAGCTATCCGATGGATTTCATCGACGCCTCCTTCGGCAAGCTCTCGGCGTTGATCCAGGACGGCATGCCTGCGGGCGATCTGCGCGACCTCCTCACCGACGGCATCATCGCTGGCGTGGGCGGCGTGGTCATTTTCCTCCCGCAGATTCTGATCCTTTTTCTGTTTATCGGGCTGCTCGAAGACAGCGGCTACATGGCGCGCGCCGCTTTCATTATGGACCGCGTGATGAGCCGGGTCGGTCTGCATGGGAAATCGTTTATCCCGCTGCTCAGTTCCTATGCGTGTGCTATTCCGGGCATCATGGCCACGCGCACGATCGAGAGCCCGCGCGACCGGCTCGCCACGATCCTGGTTGCGCCCTTTATGAGCTGCTCGGCGCGATTGCCGGTTTACGCGCTGATGATTTCCACTCTCATCCCCGGCGGAACGGCGTCTGCCGGACAAAAAGCGGGGCTCATGATGCTGATGTATCTGCTTGGAACTGGGGCGGCGTTTTTCTTTGCGCTGCTTTTTAAGCGCACCTTCCTCCGCGGCGAGCCACCTCCGCGCGTCTTGGAACTTCCGCCGTACCGGATGCCTGGGTTTTTTACGGTGCTGCAGCACATGCTTTCGCGCGGGAAGGCGTTCTTAACTCGTGCGGGCACTCTCATTCTTGGACTGAGCATTCTGCTTTGGTTCGTCTCGACCTTCCCAAAAACGGACGCTGGGCTCTCCGGCAGCTTTGCGGGACGAGCTGGGCATTTCCTCGAGCCTGCTTTGGAGCCGCTCGGCTTCAACTGGAAGATCGGCATTGGCCTCATCGGAGCGCAGGCAGCGCGCGAAGTGTTCGTTTCGACGATGGGCATCGTTTACAGCATCGATGGCGCAGACGAAGACACCGAGCCACTGCGGGAGGCTTTGCTGAAAGACCGCTGGCCCGACGGACGCCCGGTTTTCACGCCGCTGGTCGCCCTGTGCATCATGGTCTTCTTCGTCTTCTCGATGCAATGCATCGCCACCCTCGCCGTGGTGAAACGCGAGACCAATACCTGGCGCTGGCCCGCTTTTCAATTCTTCTACATGACCGCTTTCGCCTACCTCAGCACACTCGTCCTGTATCAGGCTGGCCGAGCCCTAGGCTATTGAGGAGGGCGCAATCGGACGCCAAAGATATCCTCCGTGATATCGTACGGAGTAGAGCGAAAAATCTCCGTGCCCTCGTGAGCTCTCCTCGCTAGATTCCGCGCATCTTGAAACTTCCTTTCACCTTTTTTCTCGCGCTTCGCTATCTCCGGCCCAAGCGCACTTTTCTTTCGATCATTACTCTTATTTGCATTCTCGGGGTGATGCTTGGCGTGATGGTGCCGATTGTGGTGCTGAGCGTCATGACCGGCTTCGACCGGGAACTGCGTGAAAAAGTCGTCGGCTTCGACGCTCACCTCACCATCGGTAATTACAACGGGCCGATTGATAACTGGCGGAAAATCGTCACCGACGTCACTGCCATACAAGGCGTCACTGCAGTCGCCCCGTTCGTTCAGGGCCGCGTGTTGGTCGAATACAATAACCGCCGCCTCGCTCCCTACATTCGTGGGATTGATCCCGTCTCCGAGGAGAAGGTTTCCTCCATCAAGAAATACATCCCGGCAGGCTCCGGCACCTTCGATCTCACGGGCAACAACGCCATCATCGGAGCTGACCTGGCCAACGAATTGCAGATCGGCGTGGGCGACACGCTTTCCATCTATTCGCCGAGTAACATCGGGCAGATTCTCGAGTCCATCGAATCAGCCGGCGCGGAGGGCAGCAACAAGGAAGCCTTGGACAAAGTGCGCGAACTCGTCCTGCCCATCGACGTGACCATTGCGGGAATATTTAAGAGCGGTCGCTATTCCTACGACTCGGATTATCTACTTGTGCCCCTAAATGTTGCGCAAGAGCTTTACACTTTGGAAGACGCCATTCATGGCATCAGCGTGAAAACGGTCAGCGCTGACCAGGCGCCACAGTTTCAAACCGCCATCAACCGCGTGCTGCCCATCGAGCCACCCATTCAGGCTTCCACGTGGATTGAGCAAAATTCGCAGCTTTTTGACGCGATCACCGTCGAGCGGAACGTCATGTTTTTCCTGCTTCTCTTTATCGCGATTGTTGCGGGCTTCGGCATCATCAACACGCTCATCACCACGACCGTGCAGAAGACGCGAGAGATCGGCATCCTGAAAGCCCTCGGCGCGCGCGTGAACCAGATCCTGTGGGTTTTCCTGGCTCAAGGGGTCGTCATAGGATTCTTCGGCACCCTCTCGGGGCTCGGTTTGGCCATTCTGATCGTGGAGCAGAGGAATTCCTTCCGTCTGTGGTTGAGCGAAACGGTGGGGATGCAAATTTTCCCCGCAGCGGTGTATCAGTTCGCGGAGATTCCGGCCGTGATCGATCCGGTGTATGTGACGATCATCTGCGTGAGCGGATTTCTGATCTGCACCGTCGCCGCGCTCATTCCCGCGTATATCGCGGCTCGTCTGGATCCCGTGAAGGCGCTGCGTTTCGAGTAGCGGCCCTAAACGAGCACCGGCTCCGGACGCTGGATCGGACGGTAAAAACTGTCCCTCTGGAAAGGCTCGAAACCGCCTTCGCGGATCGCTTTTTCCATCGTTTTCACAGTCTGCGACTGCGGAGTGGTGGCGCCAGCCATGTGGAAGATTTTTTCCTCCATGATCGTGCCGTGGAGATCGTCCACTCCATAGTTAAGCGAGATCTGAGCGAGCGGCAGCCCCATGGCAATCCAGTAGCCGGTGATATGGTCGAAATTATCGAGGTAAATGCGGCTGACCGCCAGATTGCGGAGTTCGTCGAAAGCGGTCGCCGGAGGAATGTGCGCCATTTCCGTGGTCTCTGGAACAAAGGCAAACGGGATGAAGCCGGTGAAGCCGCCGGTGTCATCCTGCAACTCCCGGAGCTGCCGCAGATGATCGACTCGATGCACGGGCGTTTCCAAGTGGCCAAAAAGCATCGTCGAGGTGCTGCGTCCGCCCATCGCGTGCCAGGTGCGGTGCACTTCCAGCCATTCGGCACCAGATTCCTTCCCTCGGCAGATCTGATCGCGAATTTCTGGATCGAAGATCTCCGCTCCGCCGCCTGTTAGAGAGCCGAGGCCTGCTTCGCGCAGGGTTTCTAACGTTTCGCGAATGGGTTTCTTGAAAACCCGCTGCGCCAGATGGCGGATCTCGATGGCTGTGAACGTCTTCAGGTGCAGGTTGGGGTCCAGCGCTCGCAGCGAACGCAGGAGTTCCAGATACCAATCACCCTTCAACGTCGGATGCAGCCCGCCGACCATGTGGATCTCGGTGATGCCTTGGGTGAGGGCTTCCTGCGTTTTCGCCACCACTTCCGGGATGGCCATCTCGAAGGCATGCGCGTCACGTTTGCGGGCGGCGAAAGCGCAGAACTGGCAGGAGAGAATGCACAAGTTCGAGTAGTTGATGTAGCGGTTGAGAATGTAGGACGCGCGGTTGCCGTTCTTCTGGCGGCGCACCGTATCGGCAATCAGCCCGACCGCTTGAAGGTCGTTCGAGGCGTAGAGAGTGAGCGCATCCTGCTCGCTGATGCGGACGCCTTCGATGACTTTGGCAAAGATAGGCCGAAGTGCGGTGGGGAGAAGGCGGTCGAAAGAGGCGTGCATTAACTTTGTGAAAGTTTTCACAATCTCGGGTTTATTCAAGGACGCATCCGGTCCTGCAGCCGCGGCGCGCAACTTTTCCCGGCACCGGGAGTTCTTGAATGAGAATGACTTGTGCCCTGCCGCTGATCAGAACACCATCCGAAGCGGTGAGTTCCCCGGCCCTTCCTGACAGCGAAAATGATCGCGATGTGGCTCTCATGCGCCTGATTGCGGACAGCCAGGAAGACGCCATGCGCGAGCTGATCGAGCGGCACCAGAACCGCGTATACGGAACGATCACGCGGATGCTGGGTTCAGAGCGCGACGCGGAAGATTTGGCCCAGCAGGTTTTCGTTCGCGTCTGGAAGTCGGCTGGGCGCTATCAGCCGAGCGCGAAGTTTACCACGTGGCTTTATACAATTGTGCGGAACTTGGTGTTTAACGAAACGCGCCGCCGGGGACGTGCCGATTTGACGAAACAGGTGGACGACGAAATGCGCGACGAGCGGCAGAAGACGCCTTCCGGGGAAATGCTCGACACCGAGAAAATGGCCGCCATCCAATCGGCCATCGACGCGCTACCGGAACAGCAGAGGATGGCGATCATCCTGCGGCGTTACGAGGAAATGCCGTATGAGGAAATGGCGGTCGTTCTGAAACAGACAGTTCCCGGCGTGAAGAGTCTCCTCTTTCGTGCGCGGACAGCATTGCGGGAGGCGCTTGCCAAATATCTGAACTAACCATTTTATTATTCCCGAAGCCGCGCCGGGAGCCCAATGTCGGCGGGTGCGCAAAGCAATTTACCCCGGCAGTTTCGATCCGATGACCTTTGGACATCTCGATGTGCTGGAGCGAGCTGCCCATCTTTTCGATGAGATCATTGTGGCCGTGGCCTTCAATCAGTCGAAAGGTCCGCTGTTTTCCATGGAGGAACGTGTGGACTTGATCCGCGATTGCACCCGCCATTTGAGTAACGTGCGAGTCGTGCGGTTCGATGGATTGCTTGTCGACCTCGTGCGCGAGGAAAAAGCCGTCGCCGTCGTGCGTGGCTTGCGCGCCGTGTCCGACTTCGAGTTCGAGTTCCAAATGGCGCTGATGAATCGAAAGCTGGAGGCCTCGTTTGAGACCATCTTCCTCACCCCAAAGGAAGATTACACCTACATCAGCTCCCGCATCGTAAAGGAAGTCGCGCGGCTAGGCGGAGATGTTTCGAGCTTCGTGCCGGATGTCGTCTTGCCCGCATTGCGCAGGAAAGTAGCCGCGGGTGGCGGTAATTGACGCCACACTGCCGGGCCACCAGGGCTCGCTAATTACTTAAGCGGACGCGGCTAATATCTGGGAGATGAAGGTCGGCTGCATCTGCGCTGGCTGTCGCTTCAGAATGGGCAGGAAAAATCTACCCGCGTATGTGCAGATCTCTTCGCTTGTCGCATTTTTCAGCTCCTCGGTCGAAATCAGTGGCCCGAGATGAAGCGTTGCGGATCCAAACGGCCTCAACTCCAATAACAGCGGCAGCAATGGCACGCCGCTAATCGCAGCTAGTCGTACCCATCCCGGAGAAAGCCGGATTTTTGTATCACCGTCGTTAACGATCACTGGCGCTTTGACGTCCACGGAAGCGGTGATTCCTACCACGCCCCCTTCTTGAAGGTAGGACACCAACCGGCGGGCAGGACGCGGAAGAAGCCGCCTCGGAGCAGATAGCAATCCTGCCGCCTGATCCCCGGATTGATGGACCACTCTCCTTTCGTCGACCTGCTCCGATTCGGAGTGGATGGAAACAATTCGCTATCGGAACACCATAGGATCGAAGCAACTCGTGGAATAATTCCATGCTTCCGAAATGGAGTGTTACGAAGACAGCCCCGCTCCGCTCGGAAAGCAACCAGTCCCGCGCTTTCAAGTTTCCCTCGATCCGAAATAGCCCAAGCAGGCTGAGAAAATGCGTCCGCAAAGAGGGTCAATGCGGCAGCAGAATGGACAAGGGTTCGCTGAACCCAGAATCCAAAGAGAGGAAAACGACTCGTCCTCATCGATCTGGGCACGCGCATAAAATCGCTCACGATCTTCGCCCCGGAAATGAGCTCCCACGCCGAACGCACACCCGCAAACGGAAAAAAGACAGCCCAAAGCACTTGTGGAGGGAGGCACTTTCCCAAAGGCCGCAGCCAAAAAACCAAGCGGCGCGCAGCGATCTTGAGGGGAAGCATGAAAGGAAACGTTCACGCGGCAGGGCTGTCCGTGAACCCTCTTTTTAAAAGAAGAACCTGAGTAGATATACACCTTTCTGCTGATGCTCCGTGCTCTGCCGCAAATACCCCCGGGACTTTTCCGGAAGGGAATGATTTCGCACGATTCACGCTGGCATTTCTGGGATTTTGCCAGACTTTCACTCCATGAAAGTGCATCTCAACCAAATCCCACCGGAAGGTCTCCACCTCGAAGGAGACGAAGATCACGACATTCTCGAAATTAACGACGAGCTCATCAAGCCCGTTTCCCCCGTCCACTACTCCGTGGATGTCGGTTTATCCGAGGGCGGTCTCTTTGCCACGGGCCGGCTCTCCGTCGGCTTGGAAATGGAGTGCGTGCGTTGTCTGCAGAAGTTCGAGAGGACGTTCGAGTTCGATGAATTTGCCACTCAACTCGAATTGACAGGAGCTGAAATGATCGACTTGACGCCAGCCATGAGGGAGGACATATTGCTGGCCCTTCCGACCCATCCGCATTGCGACTGGGATGGTGAGACGATTTGCCCCGGCGTTCGTTTTACTCCGGCAGTTAACAATTTAACCGACGAAATTATTGAGTCCGACGCTCCCAAGGCGTGGGACGCTTTAGACCAATTACAGATTAGACCTAGGAGTTAAAATGGGAGTTCCAAAACGTAAAACCTCGAAAATGCGCTTGCGCACACGCCGTGCCGCTAACCGCTGGCATGCCCCTCAACTCGGCAAATGCGGCCAGTGCGGCAGCCGGAAACCATCCCACGTGGCTTGCGCTTCCTGCGGATACTACAACGGTCGCCAGGTCCTCACCATCGAGGGCTAAGCTAGAGTCCAAGACATTCCAAACTTGCGAGATGCCACTGTGATTGATTCACTGGCATCTTGTTTTGTTTATGTTGAAAACTGAATTGCTCCGCCCTTGAAAATCGCCCTGGACGCCATGGGCGGCGATTTTGCCCCAAAAAATGAAGTGGCCGGAGCTATTGAGGCGCTTCGGGAATTCCCGATCATTGAGAAGCTTTACCTCGTTGGCGATGAGTCGGCTGTTAAGGCAGAGCTGAAAGCTGCCAATTTTTCGGACCCCCGCATCGAGTTCCTGCACACCACCGAGGTGGTCCTGATGACCGACGCCGCTTTGGATGCGGTCCGTAAAAAGAAGGACTCTTCCCTCGCCCGCGCGATGGAACTCGTAAAATCCGGCAACGCCGATGCTTTCGTTTCCGCTGGGCATACTGGAGCCGTCGTGACCGCTGCGCAGATCAAACTGCGCACCCTGCCAGGTGTGGATCGTCCGGGCATCGCCACCGTCATGCCGACCGAGACGAACTTGTTTCTGATCATCGACGCTGGCGCGAATCCCGACCCGAAGCCAATCCATTTGCTGCAATACGGCATTATGGGCTCGGTTTATTCCAAGCACGTCCTGGGTTACGCAAACCCCTCCGTCGGCCTCATGTCCATTGGCGGCGAAGACACAAAAGGCACCGGCTTTACCAAGGAAGTCTTCCCGCTGCTCAAGCAATCAGGTCTCAATTTCCGCGGCAATGTGGAAGGTCACGATCTCTTTGAAGATCCGGTTGAGGTCGTTGTCTGCGACGGCTTTGTAGGCAACGTCGTTCTGAAAACCTGCGAATCTATCGCGGTCGCCATTATGGCGTGGTTGAAGCACGAGCTCGTCAAAACGCCCATCCGTATGGCGGGCGCTTACCTGGCCAAAGGAGCCTTCCGCGCCTTGAAGAAACGCATCGATCCCGATGAATACGGCGGCAGTCCCCTGCTCGGCGTCAATGGCATTGTCATCATCGCCCATGGGTCAAGCAGCCCTCGCGCAATCAAGAATGCGATCCGAGTTGCAGCAGAATCTGTCTCTCATAGAGTGAACCCCCACATCGTCGAAGAGATCAACGCTTACGACTCCCGTTTTTCCACCCTCCCAACTGATGAAACTCCGTCCCGTCCAACCTCGTAGGCCTGTCTCCATCGTCGGCACCGGCAGTTACGTTCCCGAGCGCGTCATGACCAACGCGGAACTCGAGAAATTGGTCGATACGTCCGACGAATGGATTGTCACCCGCACCGGCATTAAAGAACGCCGCATCGCGGCAAAAGGCGAACAGACCAGCGACATGTGCGTCTCTGCGGCGCTTCAGGCGATGGAACAATCGGGCATCAGTGCGGAAGAGATCGACATGATCATCGTCGCGACGGTGACGCCAGATACCTTTTTTCCCGCGACGGCATGCTGGGTGCAGAAGAAGCTCGGTGCCAAAAACGCCGCATGCTTCGATCTTTCCGCCGCCTGTTCGGGATTCCTTTACGGCATCGAAGTCGCCCAGCAGTTCATCTGCAACCACACCTACGAGACCATTCTCGTGATCGGAGCCGACAAGCTCAGCAGCTGCGTGGATTGGACCGACCGCAATACCTGCGTGCTCTTCGGTGACGGAGCTGGCGCAGCCATTTTGCAATCACGCGAGGGCACCCACGGCATCCTGAGCACCGACATGGGCAGCGACGGCAATTATTCGGATATTTTGATCATGCCAGGTGGTGGATCGGCTTGTCCTGTCACTCCAGAGAACATCGGCGCGCACTTGAACACCATCAAGATGAACGGCAAGGAGACCTATAAGCAGGCGGTGACCGCGATGCTGCGGGCTGCGACAACGGCCCTTGATGAAGCAGGTATCACGTCTGAGCAGATTGCCTGTGTCATTCCTCACCAGGCGAACGTCCGCATTATCGAAGCCATCTCGGATCGCATCGGTGTGTCGATGGACCGCTTTTTCGTCAATCTCGATAAATACGGCAACACCTCCGCGGCGGCTGTTGCCATCGCACTTGATGAAGCTAACCGCTCCGGACGGATCAAAGAAGGCGACTATGTTCTTCTGGTAGTCTTCGGCGGCGGCCTGACCTGGGCCAGCTCCGTTATCCAGTGGTAAATCTGCTGCGAATTTTTTTTGTGACACTCGAAGCGCGGCCTTTCTGAACCGATGCTGATCGACACCCACGCGCACCTCGATTATCCAGAATTTGCTTCCCACTTTTCCGGCATTCTGCAGCGTGCTGCGGATTCCGGGGTCACGCGCATGATCAGCATTGCTACGGGCATCGAAAGCAGCCGGCGTAACATCGCTCTGGCCGAGCAACACCCATCGATTTTCCCGGTCATCGGCATCCATCCTAACAACGTGGACGAGGAACCCTCTGACTTCCTCCCCACTCTGCGCCAGCTTGCGGCTGAAAACCGGATCGCCGCCATCGGCGAAACCGGGCTCGACTACTACCGGTTGGAAGATCACGAAGACCTGCCGGCCCACAAGGCTCGCCAGGCAGATTTTTTCCGCCAGCAACTCGAACTTGCCGCAGAGTTTCAGCTCAATGTCGTTATCCACCAACGCGCGGCGTGGGACGATACCGTGACCATCCTTTCGGAATACGGCACCCGCATTCGCGCTGTCTTCCATTGCTTTGGCGAAGATCTCTCCCGGCTCCAACAGGTGATCGAGATGGGCCATCTCGTTTCTTTCACCGGCATTGCTACCTTCAAGAACGGCGAGAACATGCGCTCCGCCGCCCGCAACCTCGCGCCCGGTCAATTCATGGTGGAAACCGACTGTCCCTACCTCGCGCCGGTCCCTTTCCGCGGCAAACGCTGCGAGCCAGCGCACACCCGACTCGTCGCGGAGACACTCGCGGCCGCCCGAAGCGAATCTCTGGAAACCTTCGCCGCCCACACCACCGCCACCGCGGAAGCGTTTTTCAAACTTCCCACTGCGAGCTGACTCCATCTATTCTTACGCAA
>DASVRZ010000007.1:0-2261 GCA_036388355.1 Chthoniobacterales bacterium
CTTTGAGTTTGTCGCTTGGATACAATTTCTGAAATCCGTCAGACCCGGCCGGCGCTAGCTGCAGCGGGGAAGCCGACCCTCCTCATCATCGACGATGAAGAGGGACCGCGACAGTCGTTGCGGATTGTCTTCAAGAACGACTATAGCGTTCTGCTGGCTAGCAATGGCCTGGATGCGCTTCAGCTTGCGCGCGAACACTCCATCGATGTCGCAGTGTGCGATATTATGATGTTTGGAATGTCTGGAGTGGAGGTGTTGAAGGAATTGAAAGAGATCGATCCGACGATTGAAGTCGTGATGCTTACCGCTTTCGAGACGATCGAGACCGCGCGCCAGGCTTTGAGATATGGCGCCAGCGACTATCTCAACAAGCCGTTTGATATCCCGACCATGAGAGCAGCGGTCAAACGAGCTTCCGAGAAGCACCGCGCCGCCGTTGAATTCAAGAACAGCAACGAGCAGCTCAGTGAATTGCAACACGTGATCCATGATCAACGGGTACGCGAAGAGATGGCGGTGAATCAGGGCGAGATTTACGCCAGCGTTCTGCACGACATCAACAGTCCGCTCACTGTGATCAGCGGATTCGTCGAACTGATCAATCGTTCGATGGAAAATGCCGCAAGTGTCGAAGGTGAACAGTTAGCCAAGATCAAAGGTGACCTCAACAACTTGAATGGACAGGTCGGGCGTTGCTTCGAGATTTCCCGCCGGTATCTTAGCTTTCTCCAGAACTCGCCTGCCGAGAAAACCAGAGTCGGAACCAATCAGGTTATCGCCGATCTGAAGGATCTGCTCCTGCGTCATCCCAGTGCACAGGAGCATCAGCTGATCGTCAGCGGACTTGACACTGACATCGTGGCCGATATCGACGGAACAGATCTGCTTCAGGTGCTGCTGAATCTAACGATCAATGCTTTGCAAAGCACCGAGAAGACTCACTGCGTTCAGGTGCGTTGCCGCCTCTTTCCGGAACCACTGGATCTCGACGCGTTTGCAGAGAACGAACAGCAGCGTTTCATCAACCGCAGCGGCTTCGCGAACGTCACGCCGATCCTCACCATCGCTGTAGAAGATGATGGTCCGGGCATCCCGCAGTCCGATTTGCGCCGGATGTTTGAAGAGCGGTTTACCACCAAGCCGCCGGACCGAGGAACGGGACTCGGCCTCTCCATCGTGAAGCGCCTGGTCCGCGAAGCTAAAGGTGGAATTCAGATCCGGACAGAGATGGGGCGCGGCTCGACCTTCACGGTTTGCCTGCAGACGCTGAGCTAGCTCGGTTGCGTCAGAGTCACTCGAGCTCGCGGAGGAAAAGCTCCAGCAGAAGGCCGTAGAAATGCACGCGGAGGAGAGCCAACGCGCGGGAGCTTCCTTCCAGTTCGAGGTGGCGCTCGAGTTCTTCCTCGGTGAAACCGTGCCGCGCCGTCAGTGTCAACCTCGCCTGGTTCAAGGTGTGAACCCAAGCCTCCAGATTCTCACACGGAATCCGGAGAGTCGCCGGCGCATCGTCTGAATGTTCCGGCAAACGTCGAAGATCTGCCTGCACCACATCCACGGCGCTTTTGAAACTCTCCCGCAAATCAGGTGCTACGTATTCCCGCCAGTCCTCATCGGAAGCCGGTTCTGCTCCACGCGTGGGCGCTGGGAAAAGCCGGGCTTCCGCATCCGAGCTGCCCTGCGGATCGGCACTGGACGGAATCTCCTGCAGCAGTTGCTGGCAGAAAGGATCCAGATCTTCCAGGGCGAGCACATCAGCATTGAGTCGGTGGATCGTCATGCGCCGAGGGATTCGCTGGAAGGGCGAGACCGCTCCCCTTCCCTAGCTGCTTTTTTCCAAGCTCGCGAGCAGTAGATAGGAGTGAAGTTGCTGCACGTACATTTCGGCGCGCTCCCGAACTCCCGTCCAGACGATGCTGCGGCCTTTCTGGTGGACTTCCATCATGTGGATTTCCGCCTTCTCTTTGCTGAAACCAAAGACCTTCTGGAAGATCCTGGTGACATAGCTCATGAGGTTCACCGGGTCGTTGTGCACCACGACATTCCACGGCACGTCCACGGCCTCCTCGGTGACTGTCTCAATCTCGACCTCCGGCGACGTCATCCTTCTTCCAACTATGGAGCGACAGCGGAAGCGCGGGCTGCATCAGCGGCAGATGCGGGTTCCGGGATGGCTGGCGCAGAAGCCGTCGGCGGAGGAAGAGCAGCGGCGGGCACAGAGGACGATCCCATCGTTGCTTCCAGATTGGCGATCCAGTCATCCG
>DASVRZ010000008.1:0-4747 GCA_036388355.1 Chthoniobacterales bacterium
TTTGGTATCCGAGCGGGCGGTTCGGTCGGCGCGCGAGGCGTCCGAGCGGCTGACGCGGCAGATGCTCACGCTGGGCGAGACTGCCTCCGCGATCGAGAGCCGGATCGAGGATGCGCGCAAGGAACGGGACGCCAAGGAGAGCGAGAACTTCTCGCGGCGCGTCGCGCTCCTCATCGAATCGCTGAATTCGACGGCGATCGACGTGACCAAGATCCTGTCGAACGACGTCACGGACAGCGCCTGGGCAGCCTATCTCAAGGGCGACCGCGGCGTCTTCACGCGGCGCGCGGTGCGGCTCATCGACCAGGCGGAGGCACGCGAGATCGCGCGGCACTACGAGGAGGAGCCGGAGTTCCGCGAGCAGGTCAACCGCTACATCCACGACTTCGAAGCGATGCTGCGGCGGATTTTAGCGGATCGTGACGGGACGCCTCTGGGCGTCACCATCCTGTCGAGCGACATGGGCAAGCTCTACGTGGCGCTGGCGCAGGCGATCGAGCGGCTTAGGAGGTAACGGGTGTAGCCTCAGACGGAATCGCTACCCTCTCCGTTAGTGATGCGGCACGCCGGATTAGGTGCGTCGCACATGCGGCAACGTAGTGGGGGAGCAATGTCCCGTAGACGAAGCACCAAGGCGAAGGCTGATCCGAATTGCCGCTCACGGCTTGGGTATGTTGAGGACAGCCGCCGGCGCAGACGTTCCGGTATTCGCATCTGGTGCAGCCACCCGTCTTTTTCTGAGGCTCACGCAGCTTAACGGTGTCCGGCCGAGCGGAGAAACGTTCGATCGCGTCTGAGAGCGGATCAGTCAGTAAGTTTCCGATGGGCCGGTCGAGCGCCATCTGACACGATGCAACTTCACCTGTGCGGCTAATTGCCACGTAGCTTCGGCAGGTCGAGCAAGCGACTGCTTTACGCCGGTGCAAATCCCACTCGGCGAATCGGGCATCGTGGTCGAACCGGAGGTCCAACGGCGCACGCTCCGCCAATCTCGAGTAAAACCCGATTAAAGCGTCGGACGTCGCTTCCTGCAGACGGAAGTCGACCGGTCGGGATGAACGTTCAAGGCTGAGCCGAAAACCGCAGCCGAGCCCATGTACATGATCGGCGAAGCTGTCGAGGTCGGGCAAGTTCTTGCGGGTTACCGTAAATAAGAAATACGGGCGCACGCCCACTTGGAGGAGTCGCTCGACATTTCTCTGGATCGTGTGCCACGTCCCGACCCTTCCGCTTCCATTCCGAGTGAATCGGACACGATCGTGCTGCATCTGCGTGCCGTCCAAGCTTATGCCGATGCCCATCCTCCTGCGCTTCAGGACGGGCAGCACCCGCTCGGGATCGAACGCCGCATTACTCAGCATGCTGAAACTCACGGCAATTCCTAGACGTGAGGCGCGGCGTTCAACGGCTTCACAGAAGCGATCTACCCGGTCGATGACCAGACTGGGCTCACCTCCTGCAAATTTGACGCGCAGCCGCCGTAAGCCTTGGCTCTGGCAATATTCCACGAGCCGGGCAGCAATGATCTCCCCGGTAACTTCGTTCATCGCAAGCCGGTCAAGGCCAAGGGCTTCGGGGTTCACGCTCTTCTGAAGATCGGGAATATAGCAATAAAAACAGCTCAGATTACAGCCATCCACGATGTTGAGCCAAATGCTCAGGGATGGTGTCGTCTCCGCCGGCTTCAGCCGAAATTGTCCCCGTCGTCGGATCAACCCATGTTCCCAAAGCAGGCCGTCACTCGGGGATAATATTTCACTATTGGCCGAGAAGCGCCCGGCGGCGCCCTTGATATGCTCGTCAAGCCGTTCCGCGACCCGGCGGCTGAGAAGCTTTATTCCTTGCGGAGAATCGAGATTGAAAGCCCACGGCTGGGGGGTGGAGCCGGTAATGACCTGCGGAAGCTTCGTCGAGAAGGCGTGCCTACCTTCCGTCACTCGCACTCGCCGCAGTCGCTGGTGCCGCCTTCATCGTAATCCGGCACAAGCTCAGCCGCGATGTCCGATTCCTCCAAGATGACATAATCTTCCACGGAAACTCCTATAATATCATGTCGGAAGGGACCCCCTCGGAGCGATCAATCGCAGTCCGCACAGTCGTACAGGTCGTCTTCCATGCATAGCGATTTCTCAACCACCTGGAGACCGAGCTCATCCGTGATCCGGATTTCATCGTCTGCGTCATGAGGTTGCATATACGTTACCTCCCAATGAGATTATGCTATATCTGCCACGTTCGAGTTTCAATCCCTATTGTCCGGCCCGGAAATGCTCACGCGCTCGATGATAAAGCAATTCATCCAACGCGATTTGTGACCGAACCACTTCCAATGTGGGGGCGTCGATATCAGTCAAGGCGGGGCGGGCGCTGGCCGCGAGGTGGGGACGCGGCGTTTCATGTCCCGGCAGCTGAATTGAAAGCGTGTCGAACACCTCACCAAGGGAGTCGTAAAACCCGACCACGTCATAGGTAAGCAAGTTCGCGAATGCAGCATCTACAGCCTGGTCGCCGTTCATTTGTTTATGCCGGTTTCTGAAACCTATGTTCTTGTCCTCTATGAGGTGCCAGACTTGGGCGTTCGCAACGCCAACGCGAACGGCCGGATTGGACATCGACGCGAAGTCCGCCAAGGACAGCGACTTCGCATAGTGGCTTGCGTAGGAGGTGTTCTCCTCGATTCCGCGCAGGTGGTAGTAGTACGAGACGATTCGCTCCAGGGGGTCCCGCAGCACGATGAGGCGACGGGCGCTTGGAAAACGCCGGAAGATCCCAAAGCCGCAATGGGTGGCGACGAAATCGTAGCCAGCAAGCTCCGCATCGTTGACGAAGGCGAAATCGCTCAGGGCATCCATGAAAGCGGGCCGCTCCACCCGCTCCGAGACGAACGCTCGGATCGACGTACCTCCAGTGCGGGGGATGTGAGTAAACACAATCAATGCCAAGATCCTCGCTAATTGGACAGAAGGACAAAGCGCCGGCGCAAGGTAAGGATGAACAGAGTGAAAATAGCGGCAGTCCAGATGATCTGGACTGCCGCGAAGATGCGCAGCATGTTCTCGTGCATGTGCAGCATCGCCGCGACGGCCTTGACGTCCGCTGTCATCCATCCACTCGGCGGAGGCAGGAACTTCACCCACGTGCTTGAAATCAGTTCAGCGTACGACGGGAAACGATGGTGCATCAACAAGCCGTCGGCTGCGGCAGCCGCCCATAACAGGCCGGTCAGCACGACCGTTCCGGCGGCCCATATCCAAACGGGCCAGGAGAGCGACTGGTTGTATTTCGTCAGGAGGCGAAAGAATAGAATCGCAACCCGATCCGCATGTGAAATGTCGGTGCGCCTTCGCCTTGCTTCAAACTCGTAACTGCCGAATTCGATTTCCCGCTCGTAATCGCCCTGATCCCGCGCGGCCCGGCGCAGCGTCCTGTACGCTAATTCGAGGGTGCTTTCGATCTCATTGTGCTTTTCGGGATCCACGCCGCTCGGGGCGCGAGCATTGAATTGAGCCCCGCGAAAATCGACATCCGCGGGCAGTGTTGCATCATGGAATAAAGGTGCGCCATTGAAGCAAGCTCGCCGAAAAGTGGCTCTTCCAGCGAAGCGGCGGCCACGAAAGTCGGCATCCTGCTGGAACAGAACGCCAGAAAAGGTCGCGCTAGATCCAAAAGCTATTTCATCGTCCGCAGACATATTAAGCTTGCGGTGGAAAACACAAGGGCCACGGAAAAAACCCGTATCAGGATAAAAAAAACTAGGTGCCGGCGCAATTTGACTGCCCGAAAACTGCGCCTCCCCTTTGAAGACTGTATTTCTGAACACCGTATAGCCGCGGAAGTTGCAAGACACAAAGCTGACGTCATCTGAAAACGTACCATTCCAGAAGCTAGCGCCGGCACCCGCTTCAATCCCCCAGAAGAATGTTCTGTTGTAGAAATGCGCACTCCTAAGGAAAAAATCGCCGTGGAGCGTCAAGGCAGGTCCGAAGTGGCTTTCGCCGAAGAAGACAGCACCTTTAAGATAGCTTCTGCCGCGGATATCGGTGTGGTCAATATGGAACCAGTCGCGAAACTGGGCGCGCGCCAGTCTAATAGAATAAAAGCTACTGCCTCGTATCAGGACCGGACCGTGAAAGATCGCACTCTGGAGATCGACATTCCCACTAGCGATCCCGGACAGGTCGAACTGCGCAGGAATCACGAAGCCGGAGAGATCCACGTCGAATCTGGGGTCAGCCGATGTTCGCAGGGCCTCCGCGGGCGTCTCCTCCTCGGCGCTCGCAGATGTGGCAGGCCGAATCCCCCGGCGAATCATCTCTTTAACATCGCCGATGAATTGCTGCCTCTGTGCCAGGCTCCACTCCGCCTTCTTGCTGGGAGTGCCCTTCTCGTCATGCATGGGCAGGTGATAGCGCGTCCACTTCCTGCCACCGCAATCCCACAGATGCCTCTCTTCCGACGCCCAATATTCCGCGAGAGTTCCCACGCCCACAACGGACGAAGGTTTCGACCTCAGCCCATCCCAAGAGTAATCCTCGTCCCACCAGTGCTGGAACGCCTCGGAAACTGCAGAATCCGGCATCGATCCCCCGTCATGGTTACGGCGTATCTCGCCACGCCCCGCATCAGGTTCGCAAAGTTGGGGCCGTGCTGCAAGTCAATCTCGTCCAAGTGGCTTCAGCGTGTGAAATCCAACGCGTCCACTGTTATCCAGCCACAGATGTAATTGGCGTAGAATAGGCCGAAAAGT
>DASVRZ010000009.1:0-22182 GCA_036388355.1 Chthoniobacterales bacterium
GAGCCTCATTGATGCGAAGGCGCCGGTGAGTGCGATCCTGCGGTTTTACCAGATTCAGCTGCCGCAAATTACCGTTTTCTGCCTGCCGATCGCGCTGTTGCTCGGCACGTTGTACTCGCTGAGCCGGCTCTCCCGAAGCCAGGAAATCGTTTCCATGGTCACGGCGGGGGTGAGCATTGTGCGGGTTTTGCTGCCGGTTTTCGTCCTCGGATTCCTCGCGACCGCAGCCACTCTGGCGCTCAACTACAAGCTGGCCCCGGAGTCGGAAACCAAACGGAAGGATTACTACGATGAGCTGACGATGGACCGGAAGAAGTCCACCGAGATGAACGCGGTGCTTTTCCGCAACCGGGCGGATTCGCGCACGTGGTTTTTTGAAAAGCTTTCGTTTTCCACTAATCAGGGCCGCGGAATCCAGATCCTGCAGCAGAAGTCCAACGGGGACGCCGTGTGGAAAGTACTGGCCAAACGCGGACGCTACGATCCCGCGACGAAATCCTGGACGCTCACCAGCGGCGAATTTCTCGAGCTCGCTCCCGATGGAAAAATCATCCGCCAATTCAACTTCGGGACCCGGATCTTCGCTTCCTTTTCCGAAACGCCCTACCAGATCGCCACCACCGACTTGCGCGCGGAGGATCTCGGCGTTCCGGCGCTGAAGGAATATCTCACGATCAACGCCGATCTGCCCCGTCCGCAAAAGGCTCCTTTCGCGACGCATCTTCTCTACCGTTGGGCCATGCCGTGGATGTGCGTGATCGTTCTCCTTCTCGCGGGCGCGCTCGGCATCGCGTTCTCGCGGCGCGGCGTCCTGAACGGCGTCGTGGCCACGCTCGTGCTGTTTTTTGCGATGCTCTTTGCTCGCAGCGTCTGCCTCTCGCTCGGACAAGGCGGGCACATCCCCCCGCTTTACGCCGCCTGGCTGCCGGTCGCTTTGTTCGGCTTTCTGGGCCTCATCCTCCTCTGGAAACGCAGCTCCGGCGGCAATCTTCCTTTCTACCGTTGCAGCTAAGTATGTCCCTGCTTAATCCATGGAATATCCAGCGCCGCGCCAGTCGTTGCTCGGTCACGGATCTCCCGTTTGCCGACGGTGAGGTCTTTCACACCCTACTCTTCCAGGAGAAACAAGGCCTGCGCCGCGAAGATCTCTGCGAGGAGGCGTGGAAGAAACGGCTGCCGGAGCTCATCCCTTTTTGCTACTGGAAATCCAAATACGAGAAACCCGCCGAAGCCTCTCCCGAGAGCATGCCTCGCGAAGGGGTCGAAAGTCTCCTGCGCCGGTTGAGCACCGAAGACGAACCTCACACGCTTAACGTGCGCTACATCCTGGTCCTCATGCTCGAGCGCAAACGCATCCTCAAGCCCATTGACGAAAAGCCGTCGGACGAAGGCCGTCTCCTCATCTACGAGCACGCCAAAACCGGCGAAGCCTTCATCGTCACCGACCCCATGCTGCGCCTCGACCAGATCGATGCGATTCAGCAGGAAGTGTACGACCTCCTCACCGAGGGAGGTGGGGAAATGACTAAACCCTAATGACTAATGCCTGAGTGATGAACTCTTTGCATCAGCAGCCAGATCCCCTTTTAGTCATTAGGATTTAGTCATTAGTCATTTCCATTCCATGCTTCCTTGGTTCCAAGACCAATTCCCCCTCTACCTCGCCCCCATGGCGGGGGTGACGGACCACGTTTTTCGCCAGCTCTGCAAGGAACAGGGGGCGGACGTCATGGTCACGGAATTCGTCTCGGCAGAAGGCATCCTGCGCCGGAACGAACGCACTTGCGAATACCTCCAGTTCACCCCTGATGAACGCCCTCTCGGCGTGCAGCTCTTCGGAGCCGACCCGGAACACCTCGGCGAAGCGGCGCGTTCCGTGATCGAGTGGGTGCAGCCGGATTTCATCGATCTCAATTTCGGCTGCCCCGTGAATAAGGTCGTCAGCAAGCTCGGCGGCTCGGCGCTTTTACGCGATTGCCCGCTCCTCGGCCGCGTCGCCAGCGCGGTTGTGAAGGCGGCAGGAAACGTTCCGGTCACCGGCAAGATCCGCATCGGCTGGAGTGCGGCCACCGTCAATGCCGTCGAGACCACGCGCGTTCTGGAAGACTGCGGCATTCAGGCCGTCGCGGTGCACGGACGCACCAAAGAGCAGGGCTACTCCGGCCAGGCGGATTGGGACGTTATCGGTGAAGTCGCTGCGAGCGCGGGCATTCCGATCATCGGAAATGGAGACATCTCCGGTCCGCTCGATGTCGAACTGCGCCGCGCTCAGACCAAAGTGGCTGGCATCATGATCGGCCGCGCCGCCATGACCGCTCCCTGGATTTTCCGCACCATCAAACACTACGTGGCCACCGCCGAGATTCTCCCCGACCTGCCACTGGAGGAGAAATGGGCATTCATCCAACGCCATGCTCGCGCCGTCGTGTCAGCTTCCATCGCGGGCGGCCGCAGCGAACAACCCGCCATGCACTCCCTCCGCGCCCGACTCATGGCCTATTCGCGCGGAATGCCGGGAGGCCGACACCTGCGCGGCCGACTCCAAAGCGTCTCCAGCCTTAGTGAACTGGAAACCATTGCCGGGGAACACGCGGAACACTCCGCACGTTCGCTCCAGGAGACGTAAGTAGAGGGTTCCGCGGCGGGACGAGATGTAAGGCCTCCTAAACGGGTGCGAAATGCCTCTGAACCCGTGCAAGTCGTCTCTAAACCTGTGCAAGTCGTCCGTGAACCTGTGCAAGTCGTCCCTGAACCTGCGCAGGTCGTCCGTGAACCTGCGCAAGTCGTCCCTGAACCTGCGCAAGTCGTCCCCGAACCTGTGCAAGTCGTCTCCGAACCTGTGCAAGTCGTCTCTGACTCCGTACAAGGTCTCTGGACTAGCGTCAGGCCACACCCTCAGCTTGTGAATCGAGCGTTTTGCTCCTCGTAAATTCAACCTTGCGGCGAATCCTCTCTCCGCTGAACCTCGTCCCTTCTTTACCTACTCATATGCTGATTCATAACGTCTATTTCTGGTTGCGGAAGGATCTCTCCGCAGCAGATCGCGCCACTTTCGAACAGGGAGTCCGCGCCCTGGCTGCGCTCCCCTATCTCGAACGCGGCTTCGCGGGCTCTCCGGCACCGACAGATGTGCGGCCGGTTATCGACCATTCCTACGACTACGCCATTGCGCTGCATTTCAAGAGCTTGGCCGATCACGACTTCTACCAGAAGGAATGCGCCGAACACACCCGCTTCGTTTCCACCTACAAATCCTTCTGGGAACGGGTGCAGATCTACGACGTCGAAACCCTGAGCTAATGAGCCGTTACGCCTGGACCGCTTCTCTGTCCAACTGGCGGCGGAGCTCCTGGGCGTTGCGGATGGCGTGTCCGTTGCGGTCGTTGTTGAAGTAAACCCAGACGCGTTTGGCTCCGCTCTCGCGGATGCGCTGGGCCCAAACGGCCAGTTCTTCGTTTGAGTAGTCGTGGCGATACCACTGCTTCGTTCCATGGAAGCGGACGTAGATGTCGTCGGCGGTTTTGACGAGTTCGTCGGG
Source organism: Chthoniobacterales bacterium (assembly GCA_036388355.1). Taxonomy (GTDB): domain Bacteria; phylum Verrucomicrobiota; class Verrucomicrobiia; order Chthoniobacterales; family DASVRZ01; genus DASVRZ01. Next base: position 3,539 of record DASVRZ010000009.1, read on the forward strand.
CAGACGCGGGCCGCTGCACGCGCAGAAGATCGCCCCAGCTTTGCGAAAAGCGGCATAGACGGATTCTTTCCACCAGCTGCGGTGGCGAAACTCCACGACATTCCGACGAGCCGGATCGAGCTGAGAAAGGATCCGTTTCAGGCGCGCCGGGCTGTAGTGAAAACTCGGCGGAAGCTGAAAGAGGAAGCAACCCATCCGGTCGCCCAGCAAATCAGCGATTAGGCCGAAGTCGCGGACGAGTTCTGCCGTACGGGAGAAGCGTTTGACGTGGGTAATGTGCTCCGAGGCTTTGACGGTATAAACAAAAGGGCGATCCCCCGCTTGGCTGATCCAGCCCTGAACGTTCGCAACAGTAGGCCAGGAGTAGAACGGGGCGTTGAGCTCCACCGTCGTAAACTGGCTGGCATAATGAGGAAACCAGTCGCGCGTGGGGAGTTCGCTTGGATAAAAGTCGCCGCGCCAGTGCCAATAGAACCAGCCGGAGCAGCCGATGTGGATCTCCGGAACGGTGGAAGTCTCGGCACTCGGAGCGTCGGTCCGTGGGTGGTCGGCTTCCCATTGCAGGCGGGCAGCGTGCATCTTTGCCGCTCGGCCAACATTCGCGGCGCGTTGTTTTTCCCGGCGCTCCTCGCGTTTGGCACGGCGTTCCTGAAGGGTGAGCGCCGGCCGCTCAGGAACTGGATCAGCCGCGCTCTCGCTGGAGTCTTCAGGCGATGGATCAGGCGCGGAGGGCACAAGTAAGAAACGTCAGCGAGGAAGCGAGCGACGGTATGTTCATTCCGAGTCGGCGTATTCATCCAAGAGCGAGGCGTTGCAGCTGGGGAATACGTACTCTGTGACGGCGTCGGAGCAGAAGTCTCCGGGAGCGCACGCGTCTCGCGTGTTCTTCTCGGCGTCCCGCCGAGAAGCCGGGAGGCGACAGTCACTTAACACGTTTCGAATTCATCTCGGAGTTGATCGGCACTGAACCAACCCGGGCGAGATGCCCACTGAGCACGCGAGACGCGTCCGCTCCCAACCAACACCTGCCATCGCAGACCTTTAACTTTCCGCCAGGAGCGTGGCGCTCCTGAACGAACATCCTCACAACTCTCCTTCTTCCAGGCGAGACGCCGGGAAGTGCACGCGAGACGCGTGCGCTCCCGAAGGAGACCTGCGGCCCCGCAACTCTCTAATCTATCGCCGCTTTGTCACAGATGTCCTGACTGATGCAACTGACGGGTGATTTCCGTTTGCCGCTTGAGCAGCGCCGCGTAAACCGGCTGCACCTGGGTATGAGGCGTGCACCGCGTCGCAGGATCGAGAGCCACCGCTTTTTCGCAAAGGCTCGCCAGCGAAACGCCCCGGCCATTCACCAATCCTTCGACCCACACGGCCTGCACCGCCGCTCCCAAGGCAGCCCCTTCGGCGGTCGCGAGGCACACAACCGGCACTCCAAAAATATCCGCAGCGATCTGACGCCACACCGCGCTCTTACTACCTCCGCCCGTGAGACGAATCTCGGTCGGTTCCACTCTGAGGCGGGCCATTCGGCTGAGTCCATAGGCCAAGCCAAGCGTGACCCCTTCCATCGTGGCGCGCGCGATGTTCTCCGAGGTCATGTTTTTCGTGGTCAACCCGTGGAGCACTCCCGTGCCGTTCGGGAGATTCGGGGTGCGCTCGCCGTTGAGGTAAGGCAGGAAAAGCACGCCGCCCGCTCCGGGCTCGGCGTTCGCCACCGCGGTGTTGAGCTGGCCATGATCCCAGCCAAAGAGCTGACGCACTTGCTCCGTGGCCACGGTGACGTTCATCGTGCAAACCAGCGGCAGCCAATGATCGGTGCTGTCGCAAAAAGCAGCTACGTCTCCATCTGGATCGATGATCGGCTTATCGGCGCAGGCGTAAAGCGTGCCGGAGGTGCCGAAACTCGCCGTCACCACACCCGGCTGGATGTTCCCGGTGCCGATGGCCCCCATCATGTTGTCGCCGCCGCCGGAGGAAACGACAACGTTGCCCGTCAAGCCCCAGCGCTGGCGGAGTTCATCACGCAAAAGGCCGGCAGGTTGCTGGGATGACTGCGGGACCGGCAGCTTATCGATGAGGTCGGGATCGATGAAGTCGATGAGTTTCCCGCACCATTCGCGCGTCTGCACATCGAGCAATCCGGTGCCGGAAGCGTCGCCATACTCCATGGTTTTCTCGCCGGTGAGCCAGAAATTCAGGTAATCGTGCGGCAGTAGAATCGAGTCGATGGCTTTGAAATGCCGACGCTCATTTTGCTTCAGCCAAAGCAGCTTGGGCGCGGTGTAGCCAGGAGAAATCTGGTTGCCGGCCATTTTGACGATGCATCTTTGACCGCCAAAATGGGTGGCAAACTCCTCGCATTGGGGCGCGGTCGAGGTGTCGCACCAAAGCTTCGCGGGGCGGATGACGTTTCCATCCGCATCCAGCACGACGAGACCATGTTGCTGTCCGCTCACGCCGATGCCGCGGACCTCATCACGTCGGGCGCCGAGTTTCGCCAGGCAGGCGGTGATGGTTTGCTCCGTGGCGTCCACCCAATCCTGCGGATGCTGCTCCAGGTGGCCGGGCGGGAGGTCGGGGATGAGACTATAAGCCGCTTGCGAGGAGGCGAGGATCTCCCAAGTGTCCGTGTCGAGGACGATGCATTTGGTGCTCTGTGTGCCGCTGTCGATGCCAAGATAAAGCATGGGAGGTAAGGAGGGGTAAAAGGTGGAACGGGTGGGTTTTGACTTTACGTGAAGTCTATAGGGAGTATGAAGAATGCGCTGCCTTTGCCACAACGAAAGCCAGAAAGCGCCAAATCTTTTCCCCTATGCTGACCCGCCTGCTCCACACTCGTTACCGTGTCCAGGATCTCGAAAAGACGGTCCATTTTTACAAGGAAGTCCTAGGTCTGGAGGAAACGCGGCGGCACACTTCCGGTCGCGGCTCGCAGTTGGTTTTCTTCAAGGCTCCGGGCAGCAGTGAGGAGATAGAGATCTGCAAATTTGATGAAAGCGGCCCGGTCGTTGTGGGTTCGGACCTGACGCATTTGGCTTTTGAGGTGGAGGACATGGAGGCATTTGCCAAGGAAGCTGCAGCCAAGGGCTACCCGCTGAGCGACGGTCCGCATACCTCGCCGAGCGGCAGCAAGATTGCCTTTATCGACGCTCCGGAAGGTTACGAAATCGAGTTGATCCAGAGCGCGCGGTAAGTCCCGCTCCCCACATCATCATGGATTTCGACTGGCTGGATTGCCCATTTGATCTGAAAAAGATCACGCCACGGGAAATCGAGGAGTCATTTGAGGATCCCTTCAGCCTGCGATTTTTGCCAGAGTCGGTAGGTCAATCGCAGGAAGCGCGCTATTTTTGCCTGGGCAAATCGGTGAGCGGACGCGCCATTTTTAGCGTCTTTTGGACGGACGGGAAACGTTACCGGGTGATTTGTTCCCGCGAAATGGTCCTGGAAGAAGTGAGTTATTACGACCGCAAAAACGCGGAATTTGCCCTATGAAAAGCATCACCAAGTGGAGCGAGGTTCCGAATTTCCAAACGCACGAAGAGGAAGCCGCCTTCTGGATGCAAACGCGGCTGGAGCAGCATTTGTTGCAGGCTTCGCTGCAAAAAACGGAGATGCGCGATTCGACGACGATCACGCTGCGGTTCGACCCGCGGATGTTGGCCCGCATCAAGCGCCTGGCGCGTTCGAGGTATCTGAACTACCAGAGCATGATCAAGCAGTGGCTCGGCGAGCGGCTTGAGAAGGAAGTATAGTGCGCCCGCGGCCTACGAGGGCTTACTTCGGGATGACGCCCTTGTTTTGGATCTGGGGAGCGATTTTCGCGATAAACTTTTCGAGCATCTCAACGGTCTGAGTTTCGCTCTTTGCACCGGGGCGCGTTTGGTCGGCCACCACGCCGCTGACAATCACGTAGGCCCAGCGATGGTTGACGTTGTGGAAGACGCGATCCCAGACCGTCAACAGAACACGTTCGCTATGCTCCGCTGTGGTCTTGTCTTTACCGACGAACCAGTAATAGAAGATGTTCGTCATTGTCCTCCGGTCACCTTGGGCAACTTCGTAGGTGCGGGTGAGCGTGAGCTTCATGACCGTCTGAGTTTGACCCGTGGAGAGTCGCACCGGCACTTCGCGTGCATCACTGATCGTCCAACCCTGGCCGGGGAGACAGGTTTCCGGACGGTGAATACTGCGCTTTTCACCGCCACTGAGAACGACCTGACACGACACATACTCGCCTCGAAGAGTGGAATAGACCTTTTTGGCAAATTCGGTATCCCCTGGGAGCAAGGTTTTTTCCGCAAGGGAGACTTCCTGATCTTGACCCATGAATTGGTCGAGGAAGATGGGGAGCTTCATGTTCACCCCGGATTCCGTAGCGCCGGTGACGTTGCTGGAGGAGGAGCAGAGAAAATAAGTGCCCAAGCCGATCAGCAGGACGAGAATGGAGCGCCAGAGGGGAATCTGGACGCCTCCGGCGAAAGTCGAAGCGTCAGCGGGCGCGGCTGGAGTGCTCATACGGTGCCGCCTTCCGTGCTGACCGGGGTCGCTGGTGCGGGACTCTCCTTCTTTTTACCCCATTCCTTGGCGAGAAGACTCCCTAGGAGAGCCATGCCACCCAAGGCGATGACATAAACGAAGTACCCGGCGCCGGTATGGAACCAAGTGGGTTCATCCAAGGTTCCGATGGCAAACGGTGCACCAAAGCTGAGCGTTCCGAAGGTGAGAATGAGGATGCGGACGAAATTTCCGGCGATCGCTAACGGGAACGCCATCGCAAGGAGAGCGAATTTTTGCCATGTCTTCGGGAGCGTGAGATAGCCGTAGAGCGAGGTGATCATCGTCAGGGCGAAGAGCGAGCGAATGCCCGAGCAGGGATCGGCGATGTCCACCTGGAACCGCTGACCCGCCACCAGATTTCGCACGTAATCCGGAGCCGATAACAAGGCTGTGCCGTTCAGCATGGTGGGAACGCCGATTAGATTCAGGAAATAGTAACACGCTTCCGACATCCTGAGGCGCAGCGGAAAGGCGATCTCCGCGTCGAGAAAGATGAACGGCCAGGCGAAAGCGAGGAACGCCCAGGGAAACAGCACTGCCTTGAAGAATTCCCAGCCCAGGAAGAAAAGGATGGCTCCGGCAACGAAAATCTGGACGCTGATAAAGCCGAAATAATGGACGCTGGTTTTGTAGCCCACCCAGTAGAGGAACATGGAAAAAGCGATCCAGAGCAGGCCCCAGTTTGACCCGTGCACCGGGATTTTGGCGAGGTCGCCAGCTTTCCAGTAGATGAGCGCAGCGGCAATCGGAAAGACCAAAAGGCAATGTCCCCAGCTCCCGTAGTCAGTCGAAAGTGCATAAAACATGGTGTAGAGGCTCACCATTTGCGCCCCATACCCGGAGGCGTAGGGAAAAAGAAAATACAGTCCCGCGAAAATGGCCAGGATGGCTGCAGATGGCAGGATCCAGCTCAAGGCGGCCGGGCGGGTGGAGGTCGTCATGTTGGAGCGGGACTATTCACACACGGGTGCGAATTAGGCAAGGACGGGGCGCTCGGCGGGATAGCTCACATCCAGATACTGGTACAATCCGGACCGCCAGTTGATGGGTTGGGAACCGATTTCCGCAGCTAGTCGCGAGGTATCCAGAACGGAATATGGCGGTCGCGCGCCGCTGAGCACCGGCATTTTTTCCAGCGGCACTTCGATGAGCTCCCGGCAGCGCGGGGAATATCCACGTTCCTGAAGCTGGTGGAGGCATTGGTGCGCGAATCCTTCCCAGCTGGCTTCGTCCGAGTGGACGAGGTTGAACAATCCAGTGCTGCCCTGCTCGATGAGTTGGCGGATGATTTGGGCCGCATAGCCCACGTGCAGGCAGGATCCGCGTTTGCCAGCGGCGACTTCCAACCGCTCACGCTGCATCAACAAGTCGGGCAGCAGGCTCATGAACGTCTTGCCGCCATCACCGAAAAGCCAGGCTACCCGGAGAAGAAGATGCTGGGGATAAGCCCGGAAGGCCTCCTCCACGGCCGCTTTATGCACGCCATAGACGGAAAGGGGCCGAGCGGCATCTTCCTCTCGATAAGGAACCTGTGACTCACCGTCAAAAATGTAGTCGGTGCTGAAATGCACCAGCCGGATCTTGCGTTCCGCGGTGAGTCGCGCCAGGCGGATGGGTGCGTCGCGATTTACGCGCGCGGATTCGGCGGGATCGTCTTCGCAGCTTTGGAAGTGGCAGAGCGCGGCACAATTGATCACCACCTCGGGTCGAATATGATCCAGCAGCGCGATGAGACTTTGCTCGTCTGTGACGTCGAGCTCGCGGTGGCTCAAGGGAATCACCTCAAGGCCAGACCGCACATACTCGCGGACGACGTGTCTCCCGAGGAGTCCGCCGCTGCCAAGAACAACGACTGGAGGATGCGACAGGGGGTTCATAGGAGACGCAAGCAGAGTGGGCAATAACTCACGGAAGCCGGGTGTTTACCAGCTGAATGCCGCAGTCGGCGGCGGCACTAATACCGTGCAGGAGTCGAAGTGGCAGGGTAGGATATTCCTTCCATGCCGTACCATATCGTTATCGATGGATGTTGCCTCGGCCGACGCAAAACCGGCAACGAGACCTACATCCGAGGGCTGCTTTCCGGTCTAGCGGGGCTGCCGGAGAGTTCTGTGGGGGTGACGGTTCTGACGACTCCCGCCTGCGCGGATGATCTCGGCCCCCACTTCAACAGGCAGGAGATTCCTCTTGGTAACTTCGTTTCGCGCAACTTCATGCGCATTCCCTCGGCCTTGGATGCGTTACGGGCAAAAAGGGGTCCCCTGCTTTACCACGCGACATACTGGACGCGTTTCTGGGACGCCGTTCCGAAGATCGTGACGATCCACGACCTCTCCTTTGTGAGCCTGCCGAGTGGTTTTCGGACGCACGAGCGGATGGTTTACCGAAAGCTAATTCGCGCGGCCGCGAATGGGGCGCGGCACATTCTGACAGTTTCCGAATTTTCCAAACAGGAGTTGATGGAGAAATGGCAGATCCCGGCGGAGAAAATCACCGTCACCTACGAAGCCGCCGACGCTTGCTTTCGGCTGCCGGAGTCACAGGCGCCCACCTCCTCGGCGCCTTACCTGCTGAGCGTCGGCAATTTGCATCCGCGGAAAAATCTGGTGCGGCTTCTAAAGGCGTTTGTAAAGCTGAAGCTGGAAGCAAAGTTGCCGCATCGCCTGCGCATCGTGGGTCAGAAGGCGTGGCTCTACGATGAGATCTTTGATGAAGTGCGCCGCCGGAAACTCGAGGCGGAGGTGGAATTCACTGGGTATGTGAGCCAGCAGGACCTGGTCTGGCTTTACCAGAATGCCGCCGTGTTCATCTACCCGTCGCTTTACGAGGGGTTTGGGCTGCCTGTTTTGGAGGCGATGGCTTGTGGATGTCCGGTGGTCTGTTCCTCTACAACGTCGTTGCCGGAGGTTGCCGGAGACGCGGCTGAGTTGGTGGACCCACATTCGGAGGATGAGCTTGCCCGCGGGATCATCGCTGCGTTAGGACGAAGAGACGAGCTAAGGAGCACTGGCGTGGCGCGGGCGGCGAGTTTCTCCTGGGAAAAATGTGCGCAGGAAACTGCCGCCGCTTACGTAAAGATCGGGCTATGAGCCAGAGGACTTCGCCGGTTTTCGTAGTAGCCGTCATTCCGACCTACCTTCGGCAAACCGAGCTGGATCGGTTGCTCCGTAGTTTGGAACGATGCGGCGCAGCACTCGGAGCGGTGGTGATCATCGACAACGGAAACGAAGAAGCGATCCGCGAGCTGGCGCTGAACCGCAAAAAGGAGGTCATTTACGAGGCCGCTCCAGCGAATGCCGGTCCCGGTGCTGCCTGGAAAAGAGGCACCGAACTCGCGTTCGAACGTTTCGCTGAGCGTCTGACTCACATCCTCACTTTGGATGACGATGTGATCATTGAGCGGGAGTCTTTGGAGGAGCTTCTGAGGGGGCTGGAGCTATCGGACGCCCGGGCCGCGGCCCCTTTGATCTGTGACGAGTTGGAAACGGCTGGCGCGCTCGCCGTCCCAGAACCGCTCCATCCGAGGCTTCGCCGCGTAATTCGTGAGGTCAGGACCCGAGCGGACGCGGCTCGCCTGCTCGGGCCCGAGCCGGTGGAGATCGCCTGGTGCATTGGCCCCTGCCTGCTTCTCACGCGAGAAGCGATTCAGAAAGCTGGCTTGCATCGGGACGACTTTTTCATGCTGGGCGAGGATGTGGAGTATTCGCTGCGAGTCGGCTCCAGCGTGAAAATGGTGGCTATTCCTTGGGTGTTCGTCCCCCATCTCCCACCTCCTCCGCTACCGGACGGGACCAGCCGGGAGCGGGATTATATGAAGTTCTGCGCGCTGCTGCAAAACCTCACCTACATCGCCCTGCGGCTGCCGCGGACTCGCCATCTGTGGCGTTACCTGCCGGGCAACTTTCGCCGATTCTTCCGAACCTTCGGGTGGTCAGGCGAGACAATGGGTGACGCGTGGGAATGTTTTTCCAACGGCTTTCTGCTCGCGCAACCGGCAGGGCGCGAGCGGTTTACAGCGTTTCGGACGCGCCTGGCGAAGCGGAGCAAGACGGCAGTATCAACGCATTAGCGTGAACCGCTGTTTCCAGAGGGTCGTGGGCCGCGGCACCTCGAAGCTGGTACGTTCGTTGGGGTTTGCCAGCGTGTAGATGGAGTACCGGAACGGCGCCTGGCGGTAAACTCCCCCGACCCAGCGGCGCAACCGATGATGCAACGCCACCAACGGCACTGCCTTCTGCTGCCATTTGGGAGCGGACGTATAGAGCCGCTCCCGTTCCTCCTCACTGGTGGGAGTTGCCCCAAGATTCGCTCCTGTGTCGACAAAGACGGAGGTCAAATCCGGAAGCGCCGCCATGCGGAGACCTTTTTTAAGACAGCGTAAAATCCATTCAGCATCTCCTGCGGCTTTCCAAGTGGCGTCGAAATAGAGGTCGCCGTCTTGTAAAATGCGGCGTCGAAAGAACGTGGAACAGGTAAACGTGCTGAGGTGACACACGCGGGTGTGAGCCGCCAGTGGGGGCAACACCTTGCGGCTGCAGATGTAATTGCCCTCGTCGTCGATGATGATAAGGCCCGCGAAGAGCACATCAACGGTGGGATTTGCCGCAAAGAACTCCGCTACTTTCTGCAACGCCCCCGACAGATACTGCTCATCACAGTTAAGATAGGAAACGATTTCTCCCGTCGCCCGGCGGAGGCCGCGGTTGATGGCGTCATACATGCCGTCGTCCTTCTCAATGAAAGCGCGCACTTCTCGGTTCTGCGTCAGGAGTTCTGCGGTTCCGTCGGGCGAACACGCATCCTGCACGATGTGTTCGACATTTGAATCGGCAGTGGCCTGATCTGCCACAGACCGCAGCGCCAGCCTCAGCCAGTCTGCTTGCCTGAAACTTGGTGTCACGACCGAGAAGGTCGTCATCGCGCCACCACCTTTTCCCGAAGACCGGCAAAGAGCTTCTCGTAACGCTCCCCGACTCGATCCCACGCGTAAAACTCCCGCGCACGTTGGGAGGCCAGTCGCCCCAGTTCTTTGCAGCGGAATGGGTCATTGGCCAGAGCCGTGATTCGAGCTGCGAGGGATGATATGGCGCGTTCCCCGTCCTCAAACGCGGCACCGGCTTCCCCGATCACCTCTCGAGTGGCTGGAGATTCCCGGAAGAGAATGGCATTCCCGAATCCCATTTGGTCGAGCAAAACCAAGCGCGTAGCCTCAATGGCTGCTGGCAGGACAAAGAAGCGGCAATTTTGACTGAGAGCACGATAGCCCTCCCCGAAAACAGCGCCGGTAAAAATCATCTTCTCCGTCGCGAGCTGTTGAAGCTCAGTGAAATACTTCGACTCATACCCTGCCGCACCGACCACTACCAAGGGAAGGTTTACGTCAGCTTGCGCATACGCCTCGAGGAGTAGATGGGCGTCATTTTCAGGGGACAATCTGGAGACAAAAAGGATGTAATTACCGGAAGTAAGTCCCCACTTCTCCAGCTCAGTGGGCGGTGCCAGAGGAACATCCACGTTCGCGCCATAAGCGATGTATTCCGGCTCATAGCCGTATTGTGTTTGATAGTGGCTCACCACGGTCAGGTTGTCGGCGATAACGCGGTCGCAAAACTTCACCGCCCATTGCTCGCTCTTTCGCAGCCACCAGCGGGCGAAACCGCTCCATTTTGGCCGCTTGTAATCGATGCCATCTACGTTGATCACCAACTTAGCCCCGCTCAACCGGAGCAATCCCGCCAGGCAGGCATTGCCGACACCACAAATGTAGATCACATCGTATCCGCAGAATAGTGCATGGAGCGATGCCAGCCATGTGTGGATGATAGTGTCTGCACTGCGAACGCGAAGGGTGGGTAGGTAAATCAGGCGCATTCCGCGGTGCTCCTGCGGCTTCTCGGGATAATAGTTCGAGCGGTTGTAGACGGCGACCTCGTATCCACGTTCCACCAGTCGGCTCCCGAGCTCGTCCACGACCGTTTCAAAGCCCGCATAACGGGCTGGAACGCCCCGACACCCCAGAAAGGCGATCTTCATTTTTCCTCTTGGGGCTGGTTTGGCGAAGAGTGCGTCCCGAACCAAGTACTTCAGAAACAGGGAATTATACTTAACGTAGCGTGGCCAGAGTCGGTTGGGCTCTTGATAGAGTCGGCAAGCCCAGGTGAGTCCGCATTTCTGCATCCATTCGGGAGCATACGGCCGTCGGCCCGCCAGCAGCTCGAAGGCGTCGCCCACTGCGAAGAACGCCCCGCGTTTATAGCGGTTCCGCTGCTCAATGATCCAGCGCTCCTGCCGTTCGCCTCCCAGTGCCACCCAGATAAAATCAGCTCCGGACGCGTTGATCATTCGGGCATGTTCCTGGTGATCTTCCTCGGTCCACGCCCGAAAAGGCGGGGAATAAGAGCCCGCCACCATCAAATCTGGCTGGAGCTTTCTGGCGGCTTCGATGAGTTCCGCCAAGCAACCTTCCGTCGAACCGAAGAAAAAATGACGCCAAGGAGCGGGCGAATTTTCGATCGCGTACCGCATGAAATACGGGCCGTAAACGCGATCTGCCAGACCCGCTCCCTGGTGGTTCATTAGCCAGACGATCGGCATCCCGTCTGGTAAGATTAGGTCGAACGCGCCCATCACGAATTGGAAGGACACATCGTCCCGGGCTGCGGTAACGATGTGAGTGTTGCACGCAGACACAGCCGCCGGTCGGTCCAGCTGGATGAGCCTCTTGGCTTCATCCAAACCCGTCTCGTAGTCCACACAGGCCACCTGCATCCCGAGAATCGGAATGGTTCTTACTTGCGCAGGGGCACTTCGGAGCGGCATTCGTCTTTTCTACTGAACAATGGAGGCACGACTTACCAAATTCAGAGCCAGTGTGCCGAGTAGAAACAAAACAGGCGCGGAAGTGAATCCGCGCCCGTCGTGAAAGCTTGTTTATGTCTTAGTTGACTGGAGTCGTATCTCTCACGATACCACCGCCGCCGCCGCCAGCTGGCGGGAAGACGAAGGGAGCGGGAACTGGACGGCCAGTTGGGTTGAAAACGACACCGTCTTCACCGAGGGCTTCGCCGCTGGCGAGAGCTCCGTTGCCTTGTCCGGTACCGCGACCTGCTCTTGCACCCGCGTCGGCAATGCTTGCTGCGTACTCAGGAGCCGCTTCAGTAGCTGCTCTCACAATCGCGTCTGCGCAACGACCGTCGAGGCCGCGAATGGCTGATTCCGTGATGGAGAGAACGAGTGCTTCCGAAGGATTAGGGCCGAGAGCTTCGATAGCAGACTTGGTGAGTTGTCCGGCACATGCGCAACCTGCGTCGGCAGTTTGGTCATTGCGGTCAACGCAGTCAGAGCATTTCACAGCGGCATACACGATTTCGCCAACGGCGTTTTTGGACGGCTTCGGCCCGAGTGCAGCGATCGCAGTCTTGACGATGGAATTGTGGACCTCATTACCACGGCTTTTCGCCATAGCAGCGCAGGTGATCTCCGCCCCTTGTTTTGGATTCTTGATGACAGCCTTGGTCACTGCAGAAAGGAGAACATCAGTTTTGACGACGGCTTTGTTCATTGCGGAAGCGGGAAGTTGCTGAACCAGCAATTCTTCGCCTGCAGCTGCTTGGAGGTGACCCGCGCTCACAGCCATGAATGCTGCGAATGCGAAAACGGAAGGCCGAAGGACAGAGCCCAGGCGGTATGCGAGTGAAGTTTTCATATTTCTGAGGTGATAGATGACCAGGTTAAGGACTGTTTGGGCGTTTGCTTCCGACCACCGGGAGAGCGGCCGAGCACTAAAGTTCAATATGGAGCGGGTAGCGGGAATCGAACCCGCATGGCTAGTTTGGAAGACTAGAACTTTACCACTAAGCTATACCCGCTTGTATTGCGTCTTATTGTGAAGCGTAAAACGCATTTGGCAAGTACTTTAGTGATTTTCCCTCAAGAGCGTTCACAGTCGGCTGCGAAAGTATGAGCCCGGCCATCTTCACGGCGTTCCTTTTTGCCCTTTCGGCACTCTGCGGTGCTCGCTCCGCGCGAATCTTTGGGTCTGCTATAGCAAACCTCGGGCGAATCATCATTGCCCTGCTGTTGCTGGGGCTTTGGGCGTTCACCTTTGGGAAAGGTTTGGCCGGCGCAGGTCTCTATTGGTTCATTATTAGCGGCTGCATCGGCTTTGGCTTTGGCGATATGGCGCTCTTTGGCGCTTTTCCACGCATCGGACCTCGCCTGGCCCTGCTTTTGACCCAATGTCTGGCCGGTCCTGTTGCCGGTTTGGTGGAATGGGTCTGGCTAGAACAGACGATTGCACCAGCGGAGGCGGTGTGCGGTGCGGCGATCCTCGTTGGCGTTGCCGCCGCTCTCCTTCCCGACGGGACGATCCCAGCGACGCGCTCCTTCTGGATCGGCGTCGGTTTCGGGATCATCTCGGCTATTGGTCAAGGCGTTGGCGCGGTGATCAGCAGAAAGGCCAATTGGATCAACCTCGCTGCTGCGACGCCTATTGATGGTGGGACCGCTGCCTTCCAAAGAATGCTGGGCGGTTTCACGGTCACGCTCCTGTGTATCCTGGCGCTCTCCAATTGGCGCCGCACGCGCTTTCTGGCTCCAGGAACGCGGAGATTACAGCCTGGTTGGCATTACATGGTGCTGAATGGGTTGCTCGGTCCCGCGTTGGGAGTCGGCTGTTACCAATGGGCTCTCTCCACCACTCCGAGCGCCATCGTTTTGGCGATCGTCGCCACCAGCCCGGTCATCGTCATGCTTTTGCAGTATTTGACCGGAGAGGAAAAACCTGGCCTGCTCTCCATCGCGGGAGCTTTTGTCGCAGTTGGAGGAGCTGTTGCCCTCGCGTCGTTGCAGGGTTGAGAAAACCCACGGTTTCACCGGAATGAAGACTTTCCATAGCTATTCACCCAAGATAGATTGCGCCTCTCTCAGCTATATAATATGCCAAGCGAATACGCCCATCCCGAAGCCCTTGTCAGCACTGATTGGCTGGCGCAACACCTGCACGATCCGTCCATCCGCATCGTCGAGAGTAACGAGGACGTTCTCCTTTATTCCACCGGACACATTCCCGGTGCGGTCCATGTCGACTGGCGCAGCGACTTGCAGGATGACATTGTTCGCGACTACATCTCGCCCGAGAAATTTGCTGCCGTTGCCTCGAAAAACGGTATTTCGCCTGATACGACTGTGGTCTTCTACGGCGACAAAGCCAACTGGTGGGCCACTTACGCCCTGTGGGCTTTCCGCTTGTTTGGCCACGACAAGGTGAAAATCCTCAACGGCGGTCGCGACAAATGGATCGCTGAAGGCCGCGAAGCCACTCGCGAGAAACCCGGCCACGCTCCGACCAACTATCCCGTTCCCGCTGGGCGGCTCGACACCACAATTCGCGCTTTCTACGAAGACGCCCTTTCCCACAGCAAAAAACAGCTCCCGCTCATTGACGTCCGCTCGCCCGGCGAGTTCAAAGGCGACGTAACGCACATGCCCGAATATCCCCAGGAGGGCGTGCTGCGAGGAGGCCACATTCCCGGCGCGAAAAGCGTTCCTTGGAAAATGGCAGCGAATGACGACGGGACTTTCAAATCCGCCGAGGAACTCACCAAACTCTACAGCGAAAATCTCGGCCTGAACCCAGACGACGACATCATTGCGTATTGCCGCATTGGAGAGCGCTCCAGCCACACTTGGTTTGTGCTGACCTACCTTCTCGGCTACGAAAAGGTCCGCAATTACGACGGATCCTGGACGGAATGGGGCAATCGCGTCGGCTCGCCCATTGTCAAAGGCTCTTAATCATAAGCCGTTAGGATTTAGTCATTCCCAATGAGCTATCCGCCAAAACTCCACGAGATCATCGACCTCTTTGAGATTCTTCCCGAAGAGGAGAAGCGGGAAAACCTCATCGCCTACGCTGATCTCGCCCGGAACCAAGCTCCGCGCGACGGGGAGGCTTTCGACCTTGAAGACGTCCGCAAAGACGAGGAATGCACCGACACTGTCGGCGTTTTCCTGCGTGTGGACGAAAATCGAGGCGCGCATTTCCGAATCAGCTTGGGGCCTCAGGTCCAGACGCTCACCAAAGCGATGACCGCCATTCTCTGCAAAGGACTGGAAGGCGCTCCGGTCCAGGATGTTCTCGATATCGAAAGCGACTTCGTTCCCAAGCTGGTTGGAGGGGAACTGGTTCGCGTTCGCAGCCAGACGGTTTATTACATCCTCACGCGCATGAAAAGCGCCTGCAAAGTGTGGCTGAACCGCCAGCGTTCCGCCGCTCACGGAAACTAGGAAGATACCTCCGTTTTCATACATTCAGACACGACCAACCCTCCGTTTAGAAGCAAACTTATGAAACCCACCTACGCCTTCGCCCTCATCACCGCTGCGCTTTCCTCCCTTTCCTGGGCTGGTTCGGTCCAGGTCAATAGCGGCAAAGAGATCGCTCCCACAACCCCCGAAGTGCGGCCACGTGTGGAGGTAAACTTCCGCGCGAGCACCGATTATGTTGGCTCTGGTGACTTCCGCTTCCGTGGCGCGGGCGAGCAGGACGCTTTTCATGCGCACATCGAAGCTGGCGTGAGCATCCCGCTCAAAGACGCCGTTTATTTCACCTTCAACGGCTTTTACGACCGCTTCGACTTCGGCACCTCCCTGGCGCCGGTTCCGACCACTTTGTATAAAGTAGGAGCGGACGTGGCTCTCGAATATCGCTCCGAAGGCGAGGTCGCAGTTGCGTTGATCGCCAGCCCGGGCATCTACGGTAGCGAGATCCATTCCGATTCTTTCAACGTCCCGATCACCGCTTACGGCAGCTATCGCCTCACTCCGAGCCTCGTCGTTGTAGCCGGCGCTCGTTATAACCAATGGAGCGAATATCCGATCCTGCCTTCACTGGGGCTGATCTGGACGGTCAACGAACATTGGAAAGTGCGCGCCATCGCTTCCTCGCCACGTATTGAATACAGCCCGAACGAGGACGTGACTTTTAGTGTCGGTGGCGAGCTCGGTGGCGGAACCTATCGCACAGCAAAGACGGAGCAAAACTTCGGCGGCGAGAAACTGGATTACTACGATATCCGCGCTGGTGCTGCCGTGACCTATCGCGGTTGGAAACCGGTCTCCCTCAGCTTTTCCGCTGGCTGGTCGTTTGAACGCAGCTTCACCTACGATGAACTCGACGAGAAATACGGCGTCGAAGGTGCTCCCTACGTAGCGGTAGCTGCGAAAGCCACTTTCTAAGGGATACGAGCACGGGATTAGCGGATCCCTCACCTGCAGGTTCGAGCTATATTGACAGAGTTTACGCTCTGTTCTGGTTCAGCCTCGCCGAATGCGCTTCCGAGCGGGTTATCCCGCTCCGGCCTCTGTCAGTGTGGTTCCGGACTTATTCTTGTAGCTCCTGCATCAATCAATAGGCGCCCTCGACGCGGCGAGGGATTCACCATGCCTGTAGACTCCGACTCCTGCGTCAGGAGTGGACGTCGGCGTCCTCTTTTAGGCGTCCCTGCGGGAGTAAAGAACTCAGTGCTCAACGAGAGCGTTCGCGCTGAGAAAAACTCCACAGGACGGCGTTCTCCCGAACTGACATGCCCGGTGCTAAAGACCTGTGTCGCGATAGTGAGGCGACGACTAGTCCCTTAGGGGTGAGAGACTTTTCTTTCGCCCGTCCAAAACTTCGGCACTCTGCTTTTTTCCCCCTTCAACCCTGACTGGCGGTAATTCAGCAAAAGCAGGTTTCACGATGCACTCTCAGATGGAGCACCACCAACTTTATCTAGTGAATGGCCGCGTCTGGCACTTCGGCGAAACGCCGCAAAGAACGCGAGACCGAAGCACGCCGGCCCGTAAATTGGGGTGCGACTTTATTTGCTTTCCCGCCAAACAAACTCTGGAGGTTTCTCAGCAATCCGGTTCCCGGCTTACGGACGGATCTCGATGGGCGTGCCGTCAGCAACCGAGTCCCAGATTTCTTTGATCTCTTCGTTCGTCACGGCGATGCAGCCGATGGTCCAATCCGTCAGCCGATGCGTCGCTGCCAAGGCCGTCCAGCCATTGGGCAATCCGTGAATCATGATGTCGCCACCGGGTGAGACTCCGGCCTTTTTTGCACGGGCGATATCTTTCTCATTCGGATAGGAGATGTGCAGCGAGAGATGGTATTTACTCTTCGGATTCCTCCAATCGATCCGGTAAATGCCTTCTGGAGTCCGGCCATCGCCTTCCTCTTCTTTATGACCGAGCGGCTCGTTGCCCAAGGCAACTTGATAGGTCTTGAGCACTTTCCCCTCGCGCAGGAGAGTCAAAGTTCGCTTCTCTTTCTCCACTAAGACGTTATCGGCCTTCGGCAATTCTTCCGCGGACAGAAGCGTGCTCATCAGAGAGTAAAGGAGCGCACCCAAAAAAAAGAGCCGCGACGGGTAATCGCGGCTCATTTTCATATCGGGCAGAAGAGAAGGTTTATTCTTCGGTCGTTTCCGCAGGCGTATCGCCCAAATCTTCGCCCACGGTGTAGCGAGTGAACCGGCGAAGAACGATGTTTTCGCCGAGTTCGACGATCTTGGTCTTCACGTAATCGTTGATCGTCTGATCCGGGTTCTTGATGAACGCCTGGTCCAGCAAGCAAATCGTGCTGTAAAACTTCTCGATCTTACCGTCCACAATCTTCTCAACGATGTTCTCCGGCTTGCCTTTCACCTGACCAGCAGCGATATCGCGCTCTTTGGCGATCAGCGCGGCAGGAACCTGGTCCCGAGTCACGTAGCTTGGGCTCGCGGCAGCGATGTGCAGGGTGATGTCTTTCACGAAATCGCGGAACGTGTCGTTTTTGGCCACAAAATCGGTTTCGCAGTTGATCTCCACCAGCACGCCCACTTTGCCTTGCATGTGAATGTAGGAAGCAACGATGCCTTCCTTGGCTGCGCGGCCGGTTTTTTTACCAGCTTGGGAGAGGCCCTTCTTGCGGAGAACCACTTCGGCTTGCTCCAGATCGCCATTGGCTTCAGTGAGGGCGCGTTTGCAATCCATCATGCCCGCGTTGGTTTTATCGCGGAGTTGTTTGACGAGTTGAGAGTTAATTTCGACTGCTGACATTGGGAATTATAGTAGGTGGGTTAAAAAGGTTTGCCCCGGAATTGGAGAAAACCGGGGCAATTTTGCTCCAGCAACCAGGGCTGGAGTAGAAAGGCGTTATTCGGCGACGCCTGAAAGGGCTGCCTCGTCCCGCTTGGCGGACGCTCCACTGCCGGAAACGATCGCATCGACCAACTTCTGAAGAACGATACGAATCGCGCGAATGGCGTCGTCGTTTCCAGCGATTGGGTAATTGATGAGCTCCGGATCGGCATTGGTATCCACGACGGCGACGGTTGGGATCTTCAAACGGCGGGCTTCAGCGACCGCAATGCCTTCGCGAGTCGTGTCGATGATGACAATCGCGTCAGGAAGTTTGTCCATGTCGCGGATGCCATCGAGGTTGCGAGCCAGCTTCACGCCTTCGCGGCTGAGGGCGGCGAGCTCCTGCTTGCCCATCATGTTGTATTCGGGAGCTTTTTCGATCGTCTCGATATACTTCAAGCGGCCGATGCTCTTGCGGATGGTGGAAAGATTGGTGAGCGTGCCGCCGAGCCAGCGCTGATTCACATAATACTGGCCGCAGGCGAGCGCTGCTTCCTTGATGGCTTCCTGAGCTTGCTTTTTGCAGCCGATGAAAAGGATTTTGCCGCCGCGAGCTGCCACGTCCGAGAGAAACTGAGTGGCTTGATCGAGTTGACGAACGGTCTGGCCGAGGTCGATGACGTAAATGGCGTTGCGTTTCTCGTAGATAAACGGGCGCATTTTGGGGTTCCAACGTTTGGTTTGGTGGCCAAAGTGGACTCCGGCTTCGAGCAGCTCGGTCATTAGTTCGATAGAGGACATAGAATAGTAGTTAGGTCGAATTCTTAAAATGCGGGAGTGGACTTATAGCGGCCTCTCCCAGCGAATCAAGTGTTTTTTTGCAGGTGACGCCCTCCGCCTGCACCATATAGGCTGCGCCCTCCATGAGTTACCTTGCCCAGGCGCGCCGCGTGTTGCAGATCGAGATT
>DASVRZ010000010.1:0-25823 GCA_036388355.1 Chthoniobacterales bacterium
CAGGTATGAAGGAGGATGATCTCGCCCGCGTTCATGTTACTGTAGGTCTCGACGATGCTCTCCTTCGTGGTGCTGGCGTCCCAATCCGCCGCGGCGATGCCGTTGATGGATGGCAGATTAAGTTCTTCGAGCACCGGCCAAAGGGCAGGTCCGTGCGAGAGAAAAGGAGCTCGAAAAACGACGGGCGTGAAGCCGGTGGTCTCGCGGATAATCTCCTGCGTTTCCACGATCTCCGCGCGAACGGCGTCAACTTCGGTCATCTCGCCCAGGTTCACGTGGTTCCTGCTATGGTTGCCAATCTCGTGTCCGGCCGCGACCACCGCTTTGGCGAGTTCGGGAAATTGCAGCACGTTTTTCCCGATCTCGAAGAAGGTCACCTTGATGTTTTCGCGCGCGAAAAGCTCGAGCATTTGCGCAGTGATCGTCACGTGCGGGCCGTCGTCGAAAGTAAGAGCGACAACGGGTTCCTTGGTCTGGATGGATTCAACGGGAGTCTGGGAAGGCATCGCGGAGACTTGCATCACAGAGTCGCCTTGAAAAGGGGATTTCCATCTGCCTATGAGTCCCCCCGTAGAAAACCGGTAAGCCTGTTTACCGAGAAAAACATTTCTCCTCGCTCGGCACATCGCCTATAACGACGGTTCTATGCGTCTCTCCCCCTTCCTTCTCGCGCTGTTGTGCCTCGGTGCACCGCTCTGTGCCGATGTTGTTCCGAACTTCCTCTTTAGTAACAACGCCATTCTCCAGCGTGACAAACCCATCCCCGTTTGGGGCACGGCCGACGCGGGCGAAAAAGTCACAGTAACCTTCACGGGCAAAACGGCTGCCGCCACGGCCGATGCCACTGGCAAATGGCGCGTAGAACTCCCCGCCCTTCCGGCCAATGCCACTCCTGCCGATCTCGTCATCAAGGGGAAAAACACTCTCACCTTCACGAACGTTCTGGTGGGCGAAGTCTGGCTCGCCTCCGGCCAGTCCAACATGGAGCAGACCATCAAAGAAACCTACGACGCCGCTCTTGATATCCCCGGCTCCGTGCAGTTTCCCATGATCCGCCACATCCGGACCGATTCGAAGGTCTCGTCAACGCCGATGACGACGAACACCGCCCAATGGAAGGTTCCGGGGCCCGCCACCACGGGTGATTTCACCGCGATCGGCTATCACTTTGCCCTGACCCTTTATAAAAATCTGAACGTTCCGGTGGGCATCATCAACAGCACGCGAGGCGCAAGCAACATCCGCGGCTGGATGGACCCCGTGGCGCTGAAATCCGATACCACCATTTCGGATATTGCCGCCGGATGGGTGGACAACCGTGCCAAAGCCGAGGCCAAATATCCTGAACTGAAAGCCAAGCTCGATGCTGAGGTTGCCAAATGGGAGGCTGACAAAGCCGCCGCGGAAGCCGCAGGCAAACCATTCCCAGCACGCAAACCTGATGAAGGCTGGGGTGGGTTTGCAGGTGGCCCCAACGATCAGGGCATGCCGTCCGGCCTCTACAATGGAATGATTCACCCGGTGGTTCCCTACGCCCTCCGCGGCGTCATCTGGTATCAAGGCGAAGCAAACAATGGGCAGCACAACGGATACGATCGGCTCTTCCAAGCCTTGATCAACGGCTGGCGCAAGCAGTTTGGCCAGGGTGATTTCCCCTTTTACTGGTGCCATCTCGCTGCACATGGCAGCCCCCTCGGCACGAAAATGGCCTATTTCCGCGAGGCTCAGTCAAAAGCCCTCGTCCTGCCTAACACCGGACAAGCTTTGCCCATTGATGTCGGCGATAGCGGCAACATTCACCCAGGCCGCAAACAAGAAGTGGGTCGGCGCCTCGCCCGCGTCGCTCTGAACCGCACCTACAATCAGAAGATGATCGATAGCGGACCCATCTTCAAAGCTGCCGTCCGCGAAGGTGCTGGCTACCGCGTGACCTTCACCGAATCGGCTCTTCAGCACCGGCTGGTCTTGATGAACGACAAACTCAGAGGCTTCGAGCTCGCGGCTGCAGACCAGATCTTCAAGCCCGCGCTTGCTGAGTTGTCCCAGGACAGGACCAGTATCCTGGTCACCAGCCCGGACGTTCTTGAGCCTGTGGCAGTGCGTTACGCCTGGCGCGACTTCCCGCAGGCCGACCTCTACAACCGTGAAGGTCTGCCCGCTGTGCCGTTCCGCAGCGACGACTGGCCTCAGACAGGCGAGTAAACCTGGGCCATCCTGGATAAACAAAAAAGAGCCGCTGACAGACACGTCAGCGGCTCTTTTGTTTAGCAGTCTAGGTCGTGCTCTAGGCCGTGCCAATGCTGTGGAAGGTCGCGTCGGCGGGAAGAACGGCGCGGTCGCAGAAGTCTCCGAAGCCTTCGCCGGGCTGACGCTCCAGCGCATAACGTTTGATGATCGGTGTGACCATCGTCACGGCGTCGTCGAGAGTCACGCTCGGGGAAACGAGGCGGTTCAGACGTGTGCCGTTGTAGCTGGCTCCAAGGTAGAGCGCATACTTGTTCGGCGCGCGGCCGACGAGACCAATTTCCGCAAGGTAAGGCCGGGCGCAGCCGTTCGGGCAACCCGTCACGCGCAAGCTGATCGCGTCCTCGCGGAGGCCGGCTTCGTCGAGAACGATTTCAAACTTCTCGAGGAGCTGCGGCAGGATGCGCTCGCTCTCGGCGAGGGCGAGACCGCAAGTCGGCAACGCCACGCAGGAGAGCGCATTGAGGCGCAGCTTGGAGCGGTTGTTTTCCAAGGTGAGGCTGTGTTTGGAGAGGATGGCGTCGATTTCGCCCTTCTTCTCGGCACTGACGCCCGAGATGCTCAGGTTTTGCGAAGGGGTCAGGCGGAAGTCGCCGCCGGTTTTTAGCAGGACTTCGGCTATCTCGCGGAGAGCCGTTTTCATTGGCCAGCCCGGAAGATCGCGAATGCGTCCGCTCAAAATGTGCAGCCCATAGAACCAGGTGTGGTCGGCGCACTCGTGCCAGCCGTGCGGATCTTCGATGGTGGTGAATTCGAAAGGACGCGCTGGTTCGAAAATCATCCCGGCACGGAGTTCGACTTCGGATTTGAACCACACGATGCCGCGATCTTCGATGGTGTATTTCAGGCGCGCATGTTTGCGATTAGTGCGATCGCCAAAATCGCGCTGTGTCATGAGAACCGCTTCACCGACCATGTTCACCTTGTCCGGAGTGATGAAACCGAGAACGTCGGCGAGACGCGGGAAGGTGTCGGCGTTGCCGTGGTTCATGCCGAGACCGCCGCCGACGGTGACGTTGTAACCGACAACTTCGCCGTGCTCGACGATGGCGATAAAGCCCAAGTCCTGGGAGAAAATGTCCACGTCGTTCGATGGTGGAAGAACGAACGCGGTTTTGAATTTCCGAGGCAAATACGTCGGGCCATACATCGGCTCGGCTTCACCACCGGCGACGAGTTCCTCATCCAGGTAGATTTCGTGATACGCGTGCGTTTTCGGCAGTGCGTATTCGCTCCAGGCAACGGCTTGATCGTAAACCTTGCGGGAAACGCCGTTGTATTCCGGGTTTGGCGGAGCCATGACGTTGCGGTTCACATCGCCGCAGGCTGCGATCGAGTCGAGGAGCACCTGATGCATCCGCTGGACGAGCGCTTTGACGTTGCCCTTGAGGATGCCGTGGAACTGAAAAGTCTGGCGCGTAGTGAGACGAAGTGACGGCGAAGCCATTTCCCCAGCAAGATTATCGAGCGCGATCCACTGCGCGGGCGTGGCCCGGCCACCGGGCAGGCGGACCCGCAGCATGAAGGCGAAGGCTTTTTCCTGACCGGCTTTTTTCAGAGCGTTGCGCAGGTCGCGATCGTCCTGCAAATACATGCCGTGAAACTTGGTGAGCTGCCCGTTCTCCTCGGAAATCGCGCCGGTGGAGGTGTCCGCCAGGTCTTGCGCGATGGTGCCGCGAAGCAAGTTGGAGGCAAGTTTGGTGCCTTCGTTTGCGACGAGGGGCTTGGCGGCGGCGGGTGTTTCGGTGCTCATAAGGTGACGATGTGTGCGGAAATCGGGGGCATTAGTTTATGCGCGAATCAAGATCATTCAAGAAGGGAAGCGTCTTTTCCCCAGCAGCCCATGTTTCGCCGGCGCCCGGCGCCCCTCTCACAGAATCCGTTAGTGCAGGAACACCGCGAAGCCGCCCGTCAGCAACAACGCATGAGCCCAGATCGCGTAAACCTGAGCTTTATTGTAAAAGCGAGCGCTCTCGTTATCCGCGGGAATATGTGCGTCCTGTCCGAAGAGTTTTTTGTCATTCTTCACGAGGTAAACACCTCCGAGTAGAGTGACAATAAATGCGAGGGTGAAGAGGACCTGAAAGAGGGTGCTGACTTGGTCTGACATGCACCTAGAATACCATCACAGACGGCGCTCGCCAGACACAGAAGGCGAGATTTTTTACCCACACAGATGCGAGAACGACTTAGGATGTCTGTACGATCTGTCCCAGCGTTTGGACGGCTTTCTTGATGCGGCGCGACCAAGGATGGCCGCAATTGAGGCGGATGAAGTTAGTAAAATCGCCCTTGGCAGAGAACATGGGTCCCGGTGCGATGCTAATTTTTTCTGCAAAGGCTCGTTCATGAACGCGCATGGCAGAGACGTGCGACGGGAGTTCCAGCCAGAGGAGGAAGCCACCCTGGGGACGGGTCAGTTTGGTCGACTCAGGGAAAAATTCCGCGACGGCTTCGCTCATGGAGGTGATCTGCCGCGCGAAGTTTTGCCGCAACGAACGCAGATGATGATCGTATCCACCGTTGGCCAGGAACTCCGCGATGACGAGCTGCGGGAGTGAAGCGGTTGCGAAGCTGTGGGTTAACTTGAGTGCTTTGACTTGATCGTAATACCGGCCGGGAGCCACCCAGCCAACACGATAGCCCGGCGCGAGGGTTTTTGAGAACGAGCCGCAAAGAAGGACCAGCCCTTTGCGGTCGTAGGAATGAACAACCCTAGGGCGGGAGCCGTCGTGGAAGAGCTCGCCGTTGATGTCGTCTTCGATGAGCGGAATGTCGCGACTGGAGAGAAGGTCGTAGAGGCGCTGTTTGTTTGCGTCTGGCATAAGCGAGCCGAGCGGGTTGCTAAAGTTGGGAACCGCGACACAGGCAGCAATTTTCTGGCGGCTAAGAGCCTGAGCCAGCGCGTCGAGATCCATCCCCTCGCGTGGATGCATCGGGTTCTCGAGTGCTTTCAGCCCCAGCTGCTCGATCATCTGAAGCGTGCCGAAATAGGCAGGCGCTTCTACGGCGACAATGTCCCCGGGGCGACAGGTAGCTCGCAGGCAGAGAGCCAAAGCCTCCGTGCAGCCGGCTGTCGTGATGATCTCATTCGGGGAGAGCGTGGTGCCTGCATCCAGAGCGCGACGAGCAATCTGGCGACGGAGCGTTTCGGCACCCGGAGGCATGTCGTAGCTGAGTCCGCGCGCGCCAGCCTTGCGGCTGACCGAGGCCATCAACAGGCTCAGTTTTTTGCACGGAAAGACATCCGCTCCTGGCTCCCCAGCTCCCAAAGGCAAGAAATCAGCGGTGCGGCTCGCATCGAAGAAGTGTGTCTGCAAGCTAGCTAGATCGACCGGTTTCGCGAGCGGGGATGGACGAGTCACCGTCGGCTCCAGCAATGGCTGACGAAGTGTCGCTCGGACAAAGAATCCTGATTTCGGTCGCGCCTCGATCAAGCGCCGATTCTCCAGCGCCAGGTAAGCCTCGAGCACAGTGGAAACGCTGACTCCATGTTGCTGCGCGGCCCGACGGACAGAAGGAATGCGTTCCCCGCCGCGCAAGACACCCGTGCGGATTTGATCCTCCGTTTTCTTAGCAATCTGAAGATAGAGTGCTTTTTGCAAGACGGCTTTCATACGTAAGCCACCTTCGCACCCCGGAGCATTTTTTCAGAGAGGAAAGTTCCCCCTCGAATCGGGCATTTGGAAGACCCAGATACAACCGAACACTGAACGGCTACCGCAACGACGCAGCTAACATTCCGCTTGGACGCTCAAAGAAGTTACGTTTGAATCCGTCATGTTCCTGATCCTCCCTTACGAAGTCCGCACGCTCACCCAACGAACCCCGTGGGCGAACCTGCTCATCCTGTTGCTCTGTGTATTAATCTTTGGCGGTTTCATTTTCGGCATTCTCCCGGAGGAAGGCATCCCGCATTTCGTCTTCGAAAAGGACAATCCTCTTGGCGCGGTCAGCAGTATTTTCATGCACGCAGGTTGGGGCCATCTGATCGGCAACATGATTTTCCTGTGGGTCTCCGGAAACGCCATCTGCGGCGTGATGCGTTCGACGCTCTACTTCGCTCTCTACGTGCTCATGGGGATCATGGCGGCGGGAATCCATTTCCTGGTGGATGGCAGACCCTGTGTTGGCGCGAGTGGAGCGATCAGCGGGCTGCTCGGCGTGTTCCTCGCGCTCTATCCTTTGAACCGCATTCACTCCTTCTACCTCATCATCGTCAAAGGCGGGACGTGGGACGTGCCCGGTTGGGTGTTGCTCACCCTCTGGTTCGGGCTGCAACTATTCTCTGCCATGGGCGGACCGTCGAAAATCGCCTACTGGGCGCACATCGGCGGATTCGTCTCAGGCATCATTTGCGGGCTGGTGCTAATCAAGCTCCAGATGATCGACACAGGCGAATACGATAACCCCAACCTGCTGGAGATTATCAGTGGCAAAAGCTAAATTGCAGCGGGTCAGGAAAGCTAAATCGGGGACACCTCGTTCTAGCGGAATACTTTTTCGATAGAGCTTAACTCACTGCCGATTCGGCGCTCCAGCTTTCCCAGGTGTGCAGCGAGTGCTGCCCGGAACTGTAATTTCTCCGCCCCAGTTGGCTGAAACTGGTGAAAGCGATTGAAGTTCGCCACCCACTTTTCTAGAAAGCTGCTAGCCAGGCGGCCGAAGTCGCCATCAGCTTGCGCAGAGAACTCGATTAGCATGGGCAGCTTCTGCCACCGCGGGAGCTGTTCAATCAGCAAGAGAGCCTGCAGGCGAACGTGCGGATGCGAGGCTCCTGCACTGATAGAGGCCAAACGAGACGGTCCGATTGCAGAAGCATATCCCTCCAGGGTGACGCGCGCCAGGCGGCTGACTCCAGGGCTATCAGCCTGAAGCGCGATGATGAAGGTCTCGAGATGCCGTTCTAACGCGAGTCTCGACAGCGCCTTAAGTGCGACCTTGCGGATCCTCGGCTTGGCTGCGTCGATAAACGGCAGAACTAACTCTGCATCTTCCAGCGTCCCAGTCTCTCCTAACCCTCCAAGAGTCGCTTCCAACGTTCTCGGCTCGCGCAAGCGCAGGGATTCCAGGTAAAAGCTGCGCACGTCCATGGCGATCAGTTTGGGCAGGTGAAACTGGGGGATGGAGCGAACTTTGCCACTTAGATCTAATAGTGCCTCATGTAGATCTGCCAGATGAGTCGCCGGCTGGCAGGCTGCGCACCAACCGAGCGCCACCCGTCGCACCGCGACGACTCGATCTCGTAGCAGCCGCGGGAGGAACAGGCTCTGCCATTTGTCTGCTGACGTGGCTAGCGTTAGCCAGCATGTGGCTTGAAGCCGAACGCCGGGATCCGTAGTTGCTAATATTAACTCAAGGACCGCCTCTCCTTCATGTGGGTCAACCCGTGATAGATTTTCCAGCGCCAGGGAGACGCCGAAGAGGAGCGTCGTCCGATGAGTCGAGGCGAGCGCTTCCCTCACCAGCGCTATCAAATCTGCGCTCAGCAAGCCCTCAATCTGGCCTAGTGCTGGAGAATCGCCCGCTCTCGTCTGATTTCGGAGTCGCGCCACCAAGGCTAAATTATGAACATACGCCTCGCGGAAGAACGGCGTCAGCCGGCGTTCAATGGCCTGCTCCGCTGCCCGGCGCACGGGCAATACCCAATCATTCAGTCGCAAAAGCAGGAACGGGATCTCCGCGCCAGAGCTAACCTCTCGGTCAAGACGAACGACAGCAGCCTCTCTTACGAAGCCGCTGCCATGACATGTGGCGAGCCCCAGCACGGAATGGAAGCTCGGGTCTGTCGATATCCGGTTGAGCGCGTCCCTGGTGAGTCTCCACCAGCGATTATCCAGCCACCCACCGTACCCACCATACCCATCTGCGCGAATTCGCTCATCTAAAGCCGGCAACAGCTCCGGCGGCATACGACGAGAAAGATCAGCCGCCACAGACGCAGCCTTCTGCGCCACACCTGGATCGTCATCGACAAAATAGCCGAGTATCACCAAAATCCCGGACGGCTCGCCCAAGGCGCCAAGGCTATGCAGTAGCTTAGTGACCCTTTTATTGCGGCCGAACCTCGCGTTCGAGCTCTCAGCCAGTTGCCGAACGAGCACCGCGCCTGCTTCAGACAAGGTGTTCCACTTCATTCCACTGGTGCGTTGGTTTGGTGTCATCGCTGTAAGTGGATCAGGCTAGCGTAATGTGATTTTCGCAAAAGCGGGGAAATCATGGGGCGGAAACTTCTCTCGGAGAATGCGGCCATACTTTTCATAGCCGAGCCCGAAGCTTGAAAGCACCGCGATGTGCCATAGCATCTCCATAGACGGGTTATTCATTTGGGAATTCGATGAATTGCACCGGCACTTGTTCAATGAGCCAAACGCCGTTTTCGGACAGGAAAAAGGTGTGGCCGCAGGCGTTCATCGCCTCTGCCAGAATCGTTAGAACGACAGGTTGGCCATGGCGCTTTCCGACCTTCTCAGCCGTCTCGATATCGGCGGAGAGATGCACATGGTGGCGTTCACGTTTTTCCAAACCGCGCTCGCGGATGGAGTCGAGAAAGCGTGTCGCGGTGCCATGGAAAAGCTCACACGGCGGTGTTTGCAGCGTATAACCCAGAGAGACTTCGATGGAATGTCCCTGACTAGCCCGGATCCGGCGGCCGTCATCGCTAAATGTGAACCGCTTCTTTTCATTGGTTGCTACAACCTCCTCCAGATCCTTCCTCTCAAGTGACATTCCGTGGCGGCTGCATGCGACAAGCAAATCCTCGACTTCCGCCCATCCACTCTGATCAAGGCAAAGACCTAGCCGCTGTGGCTCATGCCGCAAAACGAGGCTAAGGAATTTGCTCGTCCGGAACCGCTGTTTCTCATTCATAGATGATAACTGATAGTGGGTGTGTCTGCCGTTTCCCCGGACGTTTGGCAACTCGGATCTGGTGACCGCACCAGCCGCCGCAGGACCTCAATGTTTCTGGCTAGCTGCGCTTCTCGCCGCGCTCGACTTTGATGCCCTGCGTGGCGGCCCATTGAGTAATGTCGCGCCGTTGGATGGCGTTCGCCATGAGGTCTGGGAAGAGATCTGGAGTACACGCAAAGGAAGGCACGCCAAGTGTGGTAAAGGTGCCCGCAACGTCATGGTCAAAACAGGGCGCGCCGGAGTCATCCAACGCGAGCAGAGTGATCATGTTCACGCCGCTCCCTGCGATAGATGCGACACGCTGGTAAAGCCCTGCTTTGTCTCCGCCTTCAATGAGATCGCTAATGAGCACGAAGATGGTCTCCGTTGGGCGAGCAATGAGGCTTTGGCAGTATGTGACGGCGCGGTGAATATCGGTGCCGCCGCCCAGTTGCGCGCCGAAGAGCACGTCCACGGGATCTGCCAGCTTTTCCGTCATGTCCACGACTGCTGTATCAAAAAAAACAAGCGAGGTGCGGACGGCGCGAAGTGAAGCCATGACGGCAGCCATCACACCCGAATACACAATCGACCCGGCCATGGAACCGCTCTGGTCCACGCACAGAATGATGTCTCGTAGCGCAGCCGTTTTGCGCCCGAAGCCGATGCGCGTCTCTGGGATGATCGTCCGATACTCAGGCTGGTAGTGCTTAAGGTTCGCCCGGATGGTGCGGGGCCAGTCGATTTCGTTGTGACGCGGCCGGCGGTTGCGGGCGGAGCGATTGAGGCTGCCGGTGATCGCCTGTCGGAGCGGGCTGGCCAGGCGGCGCTGCAGGTCCTCAACCACCCGGCGCACGACGAGGCGTGCAGTCGCTTTCGTTTTTTCTGGGATGACCGCGTTCAACGACAGCAGCGTGCCAACGAGATGCACGTCGGGTTCTACTGTTTCCAACATCTCCGGTTCGAGGAGCAGGCGCTTCAAGTCCAGCCGCTCCATGGCGTCTTTTTGCATCACCTGCACGATCGACTTGGGAAAAAAGCGGCGGATATCTCCCAGCCAGCGCGTCACATTTGGAGATGACGCGCCGAGACCTGCGCTACGCTTTCCGCGCCCTTCATCACCGAAGCCTTGGGCGTCGTAGAGGGCGGCAAGGGCTGCATCGAGCCGCAGTTCCTCAGCGCTCAACGCGAAGCCGGTGCCGTCGGATTTCTCCGCCGCCCCAAGGACCAGACGCCAGCGGCGAAGACGTTCTTCTGAGGAGATATCGCTCATGATTTACGGTTCCGACTTCCTAACAAACAGGAGGGCGAAGGTCGGCAACATGCGGTTGGCGCGCGCTTCATCGATGTCGTCGTCGTGCACGGTCGCCTTCACGGATGCAGCGCCGACGCCACTCCTCGCGAGTTCGCCCATCTGTCGCCTCTCTGGGAAGGGGAAGGTGGAAAATGTCCGCCGCAGGAGGGGCAGGACTTCGGTGAAATGATCCGCTGTCAGCGAAGCGAGCCAGCCATCGAGTAAATCCCAGAGCTGCGCCTGGTGCAAAAGCACAAGCCCGCTACCGGCCAGGAATCCTTCGATCCAGGCCGCAGCTTGGGCCGGTGCGGTGGCGCGGGAAAGATGCCGGGAGAGGCGCGTCGCGGCGGCTTCTGCATCCAGGTCGGCATCGTCGAGGAGCAATCGCGTGCAACGCCCCGCCAGCAATCCATGCAGCGAGTCGTCGTTCGTTAGGTAACGCAACGTCGCTCCCCATTGCGCCTGCAGCTCCTGGTCGGCAAGAGTCGAGAGAGCGTTGTGAGTCGCATTGAGGCGTGATAACATTTCGCCGGCTGCATCATCGTTGAGGGCGGCGCATGCGGGCGGCAACCCGACACAGATCCGCGCCACTAAACCGGTGACGATGTGGCCGACCATCGAAGCATCGGTCTGCCGGACACTGCCGTAGCGCAGAACTGCCGCCAGCGGCGGGAGCGCGTCCATTAGGTGACCGATATCGCTTGTGAGCGCTGCTTGATTTTCAAGCTGCTGCATCACTCGCTCCACCGCCTCCGCCAGTTCGGCGAGCAGAACGACTTCAACTAGACGCGTGAGTTCAGGCAGCGTGCTGCACTTTTGCGCCCGATCGATCGTAAATCGTGCAGCCGCTTCCATGATCGTGTTCCCCCAGGGAGCGTTTTCGATCAGCGCCACTTCCAGTTCCGGCTCCCAGCGCAGCTTCCACGCCTCCTTGAAAGTTCCTTTGCCGCGGGCCGTTTCCGGTTTGCCCCACTCCACACGAAGCAGACGCAGGCGATGTAAGAGGCGGCTGCGGTCGAGGTCGTTTGGTTTCCGCAGGTCGAGTTGGAGCGTCTTATCCAAGGCCTCGGGAGCCATTCGCAAACGCTTCGTCTCTTTCTGAAAATCCCGTTGCAGCGGAACCTGTGGCGCCTCGGCTGGAACAGCGCCTAACACCTCCCCGACGATGAGACGCTCGCGGATGAGCGTCATGGGAGCGGTATCTCCAAAGCAGAAAACCGCCTGCGCCGCGTCGTTGAATTCTGCCAGGCCTGGAACGGTGGAACCTCGCAAGATGGCAGTCGTTTCCGCGAGACGAGTCGCTTCGATGATGCTCGCGGTCGAACTCTCAAGATCCTCAGCTCGGAGCAAATGAGCCACGCGCGTCATCCACAATGTTGCCAGCTCTCCCGGATGCGGCAGCGTCCACAGATGCTCATAATACCCAGGGGAGTGAATGCCCGCACCGTAGCCGCTCGCAAAGGTTAGGCGACGATTAGTCCACGGCAGCCAAGTGGCGGCGACGGTCACCTTCGGGAGGCCGCGCAGGATCTCGGCGTCACTTTTCGCCGTAGGCATTGTCACCAACATGGGCGCGTGCCATGCACCGCAGACGACAACGATGCGCTCGTGACCTTGCTTCTGGGCTTCTCGCAACGTCTGCCGCATCCACGCTTCCCGTCGTGCCTCCGGAAGGCTCGTGGGTTGATCCTCGCGCAGGGCCGTCATGAGTTCGAGCACGACTCTGAAGATCTCCGGACCCGAGTGCCGTTTCTCGAATTGCTCCTCCCACCAGCGCTCGTGATCCGAAAATCCAGCCGCGTCCGCCAGCATCGCAAATGGATCCCGCCGAGCACTAACCTCTTTCTCGGTTTCGTCGGCATTTTCCTCCGGCTCAATGGCGAGCAGATGCCGCTGCGGCAGATCCATAAAACGCACGGGCACTTGATTTGCCACTGCCCAACGGATCGCCTGCCACTCCGGCGAAAACGCGGCAAAAGGATAGAACACCGCCCGCTTCGGCTCGTCAGGCCGATAGACGAGTAAAGCGACCGGCGGACGCATATCGGCATGAGCGGCGAGCGCCAGCACCTCGTCTGCATCGGGCGGTCCTTCAACCAGCAACACCTGAGGTCGGATCTCCTCCAGCGCGGCGACAACGCTCCTCGCCGATCCGGGACCGTGATGGCGAATTCCGAGAATGTGCACGCCGTCGCTCATGGGTTAGTCCAGGCGGTCGGCTCGTCAGCTAGATCGTAGATGGATGCCGTATCCGGCAGGTAACGCTGCCAGGCTCCGGGTTCGATAGCTTCCAGCTCACGAATCGCACTGGAACTCAGGTGCTGGAGTTCAGCTTCGCAACTGATCCAGACCACGCCGGTGTCCGGGCGCAGTTCATTGAGGAAACGAACAAAGCGAAGTTCCGCTTCGAGATCCGTGCCGTCACGTACGCCACGCACGATCGAGACGGTATGTGGAAGTGCATCCACGAAGCTCGTGAGCAAACCCGTAAACGTGGCGACTTCATGAAAACGCAACCGCGCCCGCAGTTCCGAAGATCGCTGTTCGGCCGACTCGACCGCTCCAGGCTTTTGCCGATTGACGCCGACAGCCACGATCACCTTGTCGAAGATCGACTCCGCCTGCCGGAGGATCGAGAGATGACCTAGATGAAACGGCGCAAAGCTGCCGGGATAGATTGCAATGCGGGGCTGCAACCCATCTAAGAATTCGATGCACTCCTCGACGCCACGCCGATGTTGTGGAAAGGTGCGCGCCCATCCTTCCAAAAACTCCAGCCGCTTTGTGCGGTAGGTTTGCCCATCGGCCCACTGGTATTCTCGAAAGATGGCGCGTTCGTAGGCAAGGCGTTCCTGTAGAGGGCAATCGTTCGCCAGTTGACGCGAATCGAACTCGAAGAACTTCGAAGTTAATGAATCAGACGGTCGCTCCGACCACTTGGACGCGATGATGATTTCGGCCGCTCGGGCGATGATGGAACTCCGTGGGTCGGCAGCATGGTTGAGCAATAATCTGGCGCTTAACTCCTCGTTGTCCGCCGCTCTGGGATCATAGATCGCGTCATGATAGAGCGCCGCCAACGACAGGATGTCGCGCTCGTCGCCCGCAGGCATGGTAGTGATTTCGTCGAGCATCCGCAGCAGATGCTCCGGGCCGTGCCAAAAACGCTGCCGCTCACACCAGCGCGCGGCAACATCCTGCAGGAGCGACATTCCTCGCAGGTGTTGCCAGGGAATCGCGCTTTCCAGAGTGTTGGCTAGCGTCGCCTCACGACTCGGCTTTGCAGAAGCGGAATTTTTCATGAGTTCTAGCTCACCTCGCGGCAGGCGCGATACAGATCCTTCCAGCCGTCGCGTTCTTTTACCACCGTTTCGAGATATTCTAGCCAGACAACCTTATCCTGCACTGGGTCTTTCACGATCGCTCCGATGACGCTTCCGGCGAGATCCACCGCGCGCAACGATCCGTCGCCGAAATGAGCGGCCAGGCTAAGCCCTTGGTTCACAACGGAGATCGCCTCCGCAGTGCTCAAGGTGCCACTTGGGGATTTCAGCTTTGTTTTGCCGTCTGTCGTCGCGCCAGAACGCAACTCGCGGAAGATGGTGACCAGCCTCCGAATCTCCTCAAGCGCGGGAGGCTCGGCGGGAAGCTCCAACGACTTTCCAATGCTCGCCACACGTGTGCGAACGATTTCCACTTCCTCCTCCACCGTATCCGGCAGCGGCAACACAACCGTGTTGAAACGTCGCTTCAAGGCGCTGGAGAGATCATTCACACCTTTGTCGCGATCGTTGGCGGTCGCGATGACGTTGAAACCTTTGCGCGCCTGCACTTCGTCGCCAAGCTCAGGAATGGGCAGTGCTTTTTCTGATAGAATGGTAATCAGCGCATCCTGCACATCGGCGGGAATGCGCGTGAGTTCCTCCACCCGCGCGATCCGCCCTTCGCGCATGCCGCGCATGATTGGGCTCGGCACCAAGGCGTCAAGGGAAGGTCCTTTGGCAAGGAGGTGTGCATAGTTCCAGCCGTAACGCACCGCTTCCTCGGCGGTTCCCGCAGTGCCTTGCACGATGAGCGTGGAATTTCCGCTAATGGCGGCGGCGAGATGTTCCGACACCCAGGACTTGGCAGTGCCCGGAACGCCGAGCAGGAGCAGCGCACGGTCTGTGGCAAGCGTGGCGATGGCTATTTCGATGACCCGTCGCTGACCGATGTATTTCGCCGAGATTTCTACGCCGCCCACCTTCCCGCCGAGGAGGTAGGTCGCCACGGCCCAAGGTGACATTTTCCAGTTCGGAGGCTTCGGTTTATCATCGTGTTTGATGAGGGCGGCGAGTTCCTCAGAAAATTGGTGTTCGGCGTGAGCGCGGAGTGCGGGTGTGGACATGAGTGAGATCAGGGTTGAGTCAGAGCAGTGAGAGCAGAGTGGCGAAAGGTGATGAGTTCGACGAGACCGGCGACGCCCTCGCGATCCAGGGGCCAGCCGTCTGCTGCGCCTGCTAGCAGCGGCGCAGGAAGGCGGACGATGAGTAATTCAGCAACGCTGCGAAGGTGCCAGGGGATTCCACCCGCAGATGCTCGCCGTAATGCAGAGACGACTTCAAGGCCGAGCGCTACCGGCCACGGACCGGAGAAAGCAGCTAGTTGCAGGGCGATTGTCTGCCAGGCGGCAGAGTCGCCTTTCTGGAGAGCACCTGCGCGCAAGGAGCCGGCCAGTCGGACGGCACGCGCAGCCTCAGGCAGAACGTTCAGCAACGCCTCGCTGGGGAGGAACTCCGAGTGCATCTGCACCGGCGAATCAAGCAACGCCTCAACCCAGGCTGCGTCACGCTGCCGGAGCGCAGCCCACGCCCAGCCGGTGGCGAGCGCGCTGGCGAACTCGTTCTTTTCCGCCGCCTTCACAATGGCGGCCGGATCTGCCTGCCAGGTCGCGGTCCGATAGGAAAGCGGGATGGCGGAGAGGATCAGCACCAGCACCACGGCTTTCTCTCCCAGGATCTTCTGATTGCCGAACGCCTTGGGATCGAGCCCATCGCGCGCTGCCGCGGCATCCAGGTCTCCCGGCAGTGTCACCTGGAGCGCCGCGCGGGACAGCAGCCCGCCACGTTTAAATGCGAGGAGTGGCTTGGCGCGCTCGAGCATCCGCGCGACGAACGGTGTCGACGGCAGCGCGGACAGGAGGTCAATCGCGGCGCGACGGGTCTCTTTGCTGCGGTCGTCCAAAACACTCTCCAGAAAGGGCGTATCTTCGTCGGAGAGATGGTTGGCAAGTTCTGCCACAAAGGCTGCGCGAATGTCGGCGGGTTCGGCTTTCCAGACTTCCTCCACCTTTGCCCGCGCCTCAGCGGGGGCGGTCGCCCGGAGTTCTCGAAGCATGGCAAGGCGCTGATCGCGGCTTCCGGTTTCCCACAACTCGGGAGTATCCATCGTGGCAAACGCCCAGTCGGAATTGAACCCTGACAGCCAGTGAGCTCGTCGTCCTCCAGCGGCTACTGCTAGTGACCGCAAGGCGCGGTCCTGTTTCGCACGCTCCAGCAGCGCCGGAAGCAACTCAGGTGAAACGTGTCGCTCCAGCCGAGCCACCTCTTGCAGCCATTCTGGAAGAACCGCGATACACCGCCCGCCGAGCATCGTGCGCAGATGCGCCGCACTGGCACGGCTCACGGGTGTGGTTGTTTCGGCCGGTGCCGGAGAAATCAAAGCATCGTCCTTTGGAGGCTGGAATCCCGAACGTCTCCACAAAGCCAGCGTGCCGGCACGGGTGAGAAACGTTGTTTCCGAATCGAAGGCTCCAGCTTCCCCGATTGCCGCCTCCAGAACCTGCGGCAATGGTGGAGGAGTGGCTTTTCCTGTGCCAAGTAACGCAGCCGTCGTGTAGTCGTTCCACGTGCTCATAGTAGAGCTCCTCCGAGCGAAACGAAACGGCCCTCCGCCATCACGCTCAGCGGCAGAAGCGTGCGCCCGTTCCATTCTCCGGACACGGTCACCGGAGCGCCGCCGCTCAGCGCGAACATAGGCCACGCATGTGCGAAACGCGGATCAAGCGGAACGACCGCTCCTTGCACATCGCGCAAGTGCCACACCTCGCCGATTCGTAGAGGAAGGCAGTCTCGAACCACCCATAGGGTTCGCTCCAGCCATGGATCTCCTGCCAGCAGCGTGGAGGTTTGATCAAGAGCTGCTGCGAATTCCGTGTGAGCCGCGAGTCCCCCCAGAGCACTGGCCACGCCGTACCGCTCGCGAACCAGTGCCCGAAGCGGCGAACCAGACGGATGAAACACCAGATCCGCCTCAAAAAGGGTGCCCGCTACGAGGCTCACATCGAGCGCTTGATTAACCGCGGCAAAGCTCAGGCAAAGCGCTGGACGCCGACTGGATTCACCAACCAGCCAGGTGCGCTGCACGCGGAGTTTGTCTTCCTCAAAGAGGATCTGCCCGACCACTTGCCAGCAGTCGCGCGCACACTCACCGCCCGTGAGTTCCTGTTCGGCTACCGTCCATCCGATTGCATTGCGCACACTAGAGCGGGAGCCTTCAGGAAGGGCGTCAATGTTCGCGAAACCATGAAGCAGCCATTGGAGACTTCCCATCTCCGCAAGGGCGCGCCCCGCCCATTCGTCACCCGAGGCAAAGACGCCCGGCCACTCACGCAGCCGCCTCGCGATTCCTGGTGCTTGGGAATCAATCATCCGAGCTCCCATCGCATCGAAGAAATGCGGCGGCTGCTGCTTGGCGTGAGCGAGGCCCTGCCGCGCCAGGTCGCCCAGCCACGTCTGCAGTTCGGCAATGCCAGCCCTCACCCTTTCCTCTCGCTTCGTCGCCCTTTTCTCGCGCTCAGCCTCTCTTCGCGCAGCGATGTCGGGGTCGGCGGGAGCGGTCTCCGTCTCAATTTTGGCTGCCTTCTTTTCCGCGCCAGCATCGCGTTTTGCAATCCACTCGCTGACCCAATCCGGCGAGCTTGCCTCCCCTACCCGTCCCGCATTGCCCGCCAGCAGGAGGAGCAATCCAAGCCCGTGTTTGCAGGGAAACTTGCGGCTCGGGCACGAGCAGTGAAAAGCCGGTCCGCTTAGATCCGCCTGCGTCCGATACGGCACT
This sequence comes from Chthoniobacterales bacterium, assembly GCA_036388355.1. Lineage (GTDB taxonomy): Bacteria > Verrucomicrobiota > Verrucomicrobiia > Chthoniobacterales > DASVRZ01 > DASVRZ01. The sequence goes on from DASVRZ010000010.1 coordinate 17,525, forward strand.
TTTCCACTCCCCTGACACTCACCCCAAACGGAGCGGCCACTCTTCCCGAGCGAAACCCATTTCGCCGGATTTGCCAAACCTTGCCCCGCCTTCACCGAACCGGAATCCGGCGCGAGAGCGAGCACTTGTTCAGTGGTTAAAGCCTCCATGAGATCGGAGCTGATCGTGTCGGGAAGAAGGCCTACTCACAAGCGCTGTTTGCGCCCTGGACGCTCATCGCAGTGCGAGAACTGCAGCTCGCGACCTTTCGCTGCGGACGGACGAATCTTCATCCGCGCGGGTGAAAGAAATGGTGGAGGCGAGGGGAGTCGAACCCCTGTCCTTAAAACGTATGCTGCAAATCACTACATGCTTATTCCGTCAAAAGTCTGACGCTTCGGCTATGAACGGACACATTGCCTAACGCGGGCCACCACGAAATATTTCGCCCCTGAACGCGGTCGCTCCGTTCCGAGACTAACCTGCTGTCGTCGCTTGCCCCACTAGCAGGTGTCATTGGGCAAACGTCACGGTAATTTAGGCCGCGAGAGCGAGATCGTTAGATTCTGCGTTTATTTGTTTTGACTCGATTTTTTAAGAGGCCAACGAATCATCCTCTGCATGCAACTTGCCTCATCTATCAAAAGTCGAGACCAGTACGCCCCCATTTCTGGAGGGCTCAAAGTAGCACACCCGTTCGCATGTGCAACGGGCGGTGTTCCGCGGAGCGAAAAAACTCCGTGTCCTCGCTCCTGCTTTCCCGTTATCTTGGGAGGCCATGCGCATCTCCCGCAAATCTGAATACGCTCTGCGCGCGCTCCTCGCCATGAGCCGGTTGCCGGTGGGCCGGGTGCATCAGATTTTCGAGCTTTCGAAGACGGAAAATATCCCGATTAAGTTCCTCGAAAACATTCTCCTCGGCCTGCGCAATGGCGGCATTCTGGCCAGCAAACGCGGTGTCGGAGGCGGCTACACGTTGTTGAAGCAGCCCGCCGAAATCCTCCTTGGCGACGTCATTTCCCTGCTGGACGGGCCGATTGCGCCGGTGCCGTGTTCCCTCGCAAGGCCGACTGAGAGCTGCAATTGCCCCCACCCCGCCACGTGCGAACTGCGGATTTTCATGACAGGCATCCGCGAGCAGCTCGATGTGAGTCTTTCGCAAAAATCTCTCGCCGATCTGCTGGCGTTGTCGCCGCGGAACGCCGCGTTGGCCTTCGATATCTGAGCCGGATGAGCGATCTCTTTGCCGAGCCCGAGTCTCCGGAAAGTGCGACCAATTCCGCAGCTCCCCTCGCCGCGCGGATGCGGCCGCGGGATCTCTCGGAATATGTCGGACAGCAGCATATTCTCGGTCCGGGCAAACTTCTGCGCCGCGCCATTGAGGCGGATCGGATTTCTTCCATTCTGCTCTACGGCCCGCCCGGCACGGGAAAAACCACGCTCGCGCAGATCATCGCCGCCGCGACCAGTTCGCGCTTCGAGCGTCTCAGCGGCGTCGAGAGCCCCGTGGCCGACATCCGCCGCGTCGTCGCCACCGCCGCCAATCGCCTCGAGAATAGCGGAGCGCGCACCATTCTCTTCGTGGACGAGATCCATCGCTTCAACAAAGCGCAACAGGACGTGCTCCTCCCTGATGTGGAGAGCGGCGTCATCCGGCTGATCGGGGCCACCACGCACAATCCCTTTTTCTATGTGAACAGCCCGCTCGTCTCCCGCTCGCAGGTTTTCCAGCTCGAGGCCATCGCTCAATCGGACCTCATCAAGCTGCTGGAACGGGCGATTGCCGATCCGGAGCGCGGATTTGGCCGGCAGAAAGTCAGCGCCTCGCCCGAAGCGCTCGCCTTTCTGTCCGAAGCCAGCGACGGCGACGCCCGCAAATGCCTCAATTCGCTGGAGATCGCCCTCCTCACCACGCCGCCGGACGCCAGCGGGACGATCCATTTTGATCTCGCCGTCGCCCAGGAATCCATTCAGCGCAAAGCCGTGGTTTACGACGCGGACGAAGACGGCCACTACGACACGATCAGCGCCTTCATCAAATCGATGCGCGGCTCCGATCCCGACGCGGCTCTCTATTGGCTGGCTAAAATGCTTTACGCCGGAGAGGACATTCGCTTCATCGCGCGTCGGATCGTCATCTGCGCCAGCGAAGACATCGGGTTGGCCGACAGCCAGGCGCTCGTCGTTGCCGTGGCGGCGCAGCAAGCGGTGGAATTTGTCGGCATGCCGGAAGCGCGGATTCCCCTGGCCCACGCAGCGGTGTATCTCGCCACCGCGCCGAAAAGCAACCGTGCCTACATGGGCATCGAAGCCGCCACCAAGGACCTGAAAGAAGGCCGCACCCTCGCCGTGCCGCGTCACCTGCGCGACGCCAACCACAAGAAATCCGCCGCCGCTTTCGGACATTCCGGTTACCAATACGCGCACGACTTCGAAGGCGGCTATGTGCCCCAAGCCTATCTCCCGGAGGGTCGCCGCTACTACGAGCCCAGCGAACACGGCCAGGAAAAACGCGTCAAAGAACGCCTCGATTACTGGCGACAGCTCTTCGAAGAGGCGCAGAAAAAGACGCCTTGAGTTTGCCACACAACTGACGCGGAAACGTAACCGTTCGGCCGTTGGCGCACAGGAGGGAAGCTGCTTTGATTCGGCATGCAGAAGCCATTGCTAGCAGCATCCCTATGGGCGCTAACATCTCCATTGAATCACCGAACTCAAACGTCAGAACGTCCTGTGGCGTCGAGCGCCTATGCTAGGCGCCAAGTTATTTAAGCCATTCGATACGGCTGTAGCCTTGCCATTCACCGTGAGTGAACCAGGAGAGAAAGGGGGCTATTCGCCGATCGGCTTCACCTCTATCCGGTGGCGATTTCAAGCGCCGAAATACACCGGTTTGGATCTGATCTGCACTGCCTCAATTTTGCTCCTTATAAACTTGCCAGACTCCGCCATTCCTCCTAATCCATAGCGCCCTTTCCCAATGTTCAAGCCTCGCATCAGAATCCGATACTCTCATTTCATCGCCTACTTGGTGGTGGCGGCGCTCATCGTTCTTAGTAGTTCCACGTTTGCTGGCTTCAAGGTTTACGAGCGCCTGGCCGTTCGCCGGAAGATGACGGAGGCGAAAACGCGCCTGGATGCGCGGGACTTCCGAGGCGCAACCACCGCTTTGATGGAGGTCTTCCGAGAGAATCCGCAGCACTTGATGGCCTGCCGGATGCTTGGCACAGCTTTGGAAAATCTGAAATCGCCCGAAGCGCTCATATTCCGCCAGAAGGCGGTCGCCATTGCCATCGATTCCCTGGACAGCGCCGTCGAGCTGACGCGCACCGCGCTGAACTTCGGAAATATCCCGAAGGCTGAGCTCGGGATTCAGCTCATCCTGAAGAACAAGCCTGCCGATGCGTCGTTTCTGCCTCCGCTCCAAGCCCACCTGGCGATGCTGAAGGAGGATAAAACAAGCGCGGCTCTTCATTATGCAGAAGCGTTGCAGATGGAGCCAGCGAACGACTATTATCGGGTGTCTCTCGCGGGATTGCAGGTGGCGTCGGACGATTATCGAGTCCGCGATGAGGCGCGCACTGTCCTCAATCAATTAAGCAGCCATCCGAAATACCGCCTTCTGGCGTTGCGAGGTTTGGTGAAGGCAGGCATCCAGGACGCCCGGGAGAAGCGGGACTTCTCGAGCACCTATGCGCTGGCGGACGACCTCGTAACGGATAAAAATTCCGCCTTCGATGACCGGCTGTTGCGGCTCACGCTGCTGCGGATTACGCAGGATTCTTTCTATAAACCGTATCTTGCCCAGCTCCAAAAGGAGGCGGCGAAAAGCGCCCCCGCCCTGAATGCGATGATCCGCTGGACCGTGCAGGAGAATGCCGCCGTGGAATGCGCTGCGTGGCTAAACGCAATTCCTTCCAAGTTTCTCAAGAAACCGCCGCTCGCGAAATCAATGGTGGAAGCCTTCCTGCAGCAGGAGAAGTGGGACCGGGTGATTGATCTGACGATGGGGGAGGATTGGGAGGCCAGTGATCATCTGAGACTCGGTTACCTGGCAGTCGCAGAGGCCAAAGTAGGCCGCATCTCTCTGGCGGAGACGTTGTGGAGGGAGAGTCTGGCGACGACCCCCGATCCTGAAAGTCAGCCGCGGATGCTGCGGGAGTTTGCGGAAAATTATAGCTGGACGCGGTAAGCGAGCCGAAGAACCGGGAGCAACCAGCTCTCGAAATCCTGAGATCTCGGAATCGACGACATCCCATTCCACGGCAGGAACATGCGACTCACGTGTGTGGCGGCTTCCGCCGCGCACAAGTCTTCAACTCCGCCGCCTCAATGCCCGTGCGCCTTTCTTAAGGTTCTCCTAGATTTTCCCCCATTTGAAAGCGCCCTCTAGCGTGGCAGAGTGTGCGCCATGTCCCGCTTTCTGCTCATCATCGGCTCGCTCCTTCTTCTCGATCTTGTTTGGTGGCGATTGTCCCGGCGCTGGCTGCGTCACCATCGGCATTGGCAGATCTTCAATACTCTGTTCATTGCGGCCCAATTCCTCGGGTTCGCCTTTCTCATCGGCGGCCGGTTTACCCTGCCGAACTGGAACCTCCCAACGCCCGTCCTCTCCTCTATTTACCTCTGGCACCTATTTCTTCTGCCACTTCTGCTCGCGCTGGGCGTAGTGGCGCTTCCCGTTCTGCTGGTCGTCCTTTTCCGGAAGGTCGCCCGTCCCGCGGCGAAGAGGGAAGCTGCGCCGGAAGCCGAGGTGAACTCCGTTGTTCAGACCCGCCGTCAATTTTTTATCACCGCCGCCACGGTCGCTCCGCCCCTCGTGAATATCGCGCTCACCGGCTTCTCCCAGGGGCAGCTTGAACAATTCCGCGTGCGCGAAATGACGGTGTCTCTGCCCAACCTTCCGCCTGCGCTGGAAGGCATGACGATTTGCCACCTAAGCGATCTGCACGTCGGGCCGTTTACGTCCGACAACGTCATCCGACGCGTAGCCGAGCGGGTGAACCGCCTCCAGGCCGATCTCGTGGTCTTCACCGGCGACCTCATTAACAGCAAGCTCTCCGAGCTCCCTGCGGGTATCGCCTTTATCCGTTCTCTGGAGAGCCGATTTGGCGTCTTCACCGTCGAGGGAAATCACGACCTCTTTGAAGGACGCTCGCCGTTTACCAACGCCTTCCGCGAGGCTGGCCTCCGCCTCCTCGTCAATCAAAGCGAGATCCTGCCAGTCCGAGATTCCCCCTTGCAGATCCTCGGTCTACGCTGGGGCGGTCCGGGAGAAAATGCCCGTCGCTCCAACGAAGATCTCATCCAGCAATCCATGGACGACCTGCTCAAGCAACGCGATCCCGCGGCATTTCCCATTCTGCTCGCGCACCATCCGCACGCGTTCGATGCTGCGGCGCGGGCGCAAATACCCCTCACCTTCGCCGGCCACACTCATGGCGGACAGCTCATGCTCAACCCTCAGGTCGGTGCGGGTCCGCTGATGTTCCGCTACTGGTCCGGGAAATATGAGCGCTCTCAGAGTCAGCTCGTGGTCAGCAACGGCGTCGGCCACTGGTTCCCGCTGCGCACGGCAGCCCCTGCGGAAATCATTCACGTCACATTGAAACGGAAGAGCTAACTCGCCTTCCCAAAAATATTTTCGCGGAGGTGTCCTTTTGGGAGTTTCCCGTTCGTCTTCTCTATGAATATGGACACTCAAATCTTCATCAACCTGCCCGTGCGCGATCTGCCGAAGTCGTTGAACTTCTTCCGCGCACTCGGATTCTCCCACAACCCGCAGTTCACCGATCACACGGCCGCCTGCGTCGTCATCAGCCCCACGATTCACGTGATGCTTCTCACCGAAGACAAGTTTTGCGAGTTTGCCCCCGCGGCGATCTGTGACACCGAACAAGCCAACGAAGCGCTCATTTGCCTGAGCTGCGAGAGCCGGGAAAAAGTCGACGCGCTCGTGCAACTAGCCGTTCAGGCCGGCGGCTCGAGCTACGCTCCGGCGAAGGATCACGGCTTCATGTATCAACACGGCTTCCAAGACCCCGATAAACACGTCTGGGAACTCATCTACATGGCACCTTGCCCCGGGGAGGCTCAGCCATGAGTGCGGAACGCGAACTCTCCCTCACCCGTCTTATCGATGCGCCGCCGTCCGCCGTTTACCGCGCCTGGACCGATCCCGAGTTGCTCAAGCAATGGTTCACCCCGGCACCCTACGAGACGACTCACGCGGAACTCGATGTGCGCCCCGGCGGCTCGAACTTGATCGTGATGCGCAGCCCGGAAGGCGTGGAGATGCCCAATCGAGGCGTCTATCTGGAAGTGATCGAGAACGAACGGCTCGTCATCACTGACGCCTATACGGAAGCGTGGGTGCCTTCGGAGAAACCTTTCACGACGATGTTTCTAACCTTCGAAAACGTGAACGGCAAAACGCAATACACCGCACGCGTCCGGCATTGGACCGTGGCAGATCGCGAGATGCACGAGCAGATGGGTTTCAATGCCGGTTGGGGAAAAGCCACCGACCAGCTCGCCGCTTTGGTTAGTAAACTTTAGACAATCCTTCTTATGATTATCAAAATCCTCCTCGGCGTCGGCGTGTTAGTGGTTGGCTTCGGCGTCGTAGCCGCGCTGCAGCCTTCAAACTTCCGCTATAGCCGCAGCGCGATGATCGCCGCGCCAGCATCCGTCTTATTCGCGCAGGTCAATGATCTGCGCGCCTTCCAGAAGTGGAATCCGTGGGCAAAGATGGATCCGAATGCCCGCATCACCTACAGCGGTCCTGCTAGCGGCGTCGGCGCATCCTACGCCTGGACCGGGAACGGGCAAATCGGCGAAGGCACCATGACCATCATCGAAGTAGTGCCCGACAAGCTGGTTCGCTGCACAATGGATTTCCGCAAACCCATGAAAGCGACACACACAGCCGAGTTCACCTTTGTTCCGGAAGGCGATAGCACCGGCGTAACCTGGAGCATGTCGGGCACGCATCCCTTTCTCGCCAAAGCGATGGGCTTTCTCATCGACTGCGACAAAATGGTCGGCAAGGAGTTCGAGAAAGGCCTCGCCACATTGAAGACGATCACTGAAAAACCAACCATCAACTAATATGAAAACAACTAACCATCCTCCGCTCATTGCGTATCTCAACGTCAACGACGCCGCAGCAGCCATCGCGTTTTATCAAACGGCCTTCGGCGCCAGCGAGCGCTACCGCCTCACCAACCCCGCGGACGGCAAAATCGCCCACGCAGAGTTGGATCTGAATGGCAGCATGATCATGCTAGCCGACGAGCAGCCCGCATTTGGGAAATCGCCTGCCACTCTCTCGGGCACGTCAGTGAAGTTTTCCCTCATGGTCGAAGATGCCGACGCCGCCATCGACAAAGCCGCCGCGGCAGGCGCGACCACACTCATGCCCGCCACCGATATGTTTTACGGATATCGCGCGGGCTGCTTGCGCGACCCATTCGGCCATGAGTGGATGGTCCAGCACGACATCCAGAAACTTTCCGACGAAGAGATCCAAGCACGTTGGGCTGCCATGGGCGCCGACGGCTGCTGCGGTGGCAACTAGCACTCCACTTCCTACCAACATGAATCCACAAACTCCCACCGAAGAATATCTCCTGCTCATTCGGGGCACCCATTGGGCCAACGGCATGTCGCCCGCCGAGTTGCAGCGCGTGATGACCGACTTCTACTCCTGGGTCGACGACCTCTCGAAAAAGGGCGTGCACCGCGGCGCGCAGCCCTTGATGGAAAAAGGCAAGCTAGTCACGGGTGGAAAAAACGGCACGGTGACGGACGGTGTTTTCGCCGAAGCGAAGGAAGCCATCGCCGGCTACTTCCTGTTGGCAGTGCCTAACATTGAGGAAGCGGTGGCTCTCGCTCAGGCCTGTCCGATCCTGGAATTTGGCGCACAGATTGAAGTGCGCCCGGTGGCGGATCTTTGCCGTCCGATGGCGGAAGTAAATCTGGGCAATAGCTAGAAGAGGGCAATCAGAGTTTTGTCCCCAGCCTGGGCTCGGGGAAGCGCTCTGTTCCTTTGACGTCCACGCTTTAACACACCATCTCACAACATCATTTAGCGTAGCCATACTAATCTCATGATCGATACACCTACTGTCCTGCAAACCACTCCGCAGCTTACAGCCACGCTGCACATCACCGTCCCGCGCGACGAGATCCAGAACGTGATGGGCCCTGCCATTCAAGAACTGCTAGCTCTGATGGCAGCACAAGGAGCTACTCCCAACGGCCCGTGGTTTACGCATCATTTCGCGCGGCCGACGGAGGTGTTCGACTTCGACATCTG
>DASVRZ010000011.1:0-30634 GCA_036388355.1 Chthoniobacterales bacterium
ACGTCGGCAGTGAGAACTTTGGTGGTCAGCTCTTCGTCTTCGAGTTGATCGTTGATCGGGAGTTTCTCCACATCATAGAACAGCTTGATGATCTCTTCATCGGAGCCGTAACCCAGGGCCCGGAGGAAGGTGGTGGCGAGGAACTTACGACGGCGTTTGCGGCGGTCGAGGTAGATGTAAAGCAAGTCGCTGGTGTCATACTGCACTTCCAGCCAGGAACCGCGATCCGGGATGATGCGGAAGCTATGGAGCAGCTTGCCGTTCAAGTGGACGGTCGATTCAAACGCGATACCAGGAGAGCGGTGCAACTGGGAAACAACGACGCGCTCGGCGCCATTAATCACGAACGTGCCTTGCAACGTCATGAGCGGGATCTCGCCCATGTAAACCTTTTCTTCTTTCACCGCTTTTTCTTCGCGGAGTTGGAAGGTGACGTGAAGCGGAGCGCTGAAAGTCTGGCTTTCGCGCTGGGACTCCATCGAAGTCAGCTTGGGCTCGCCGATTTCATAGCTGGCAAAGTCGAGAACGATCTTGTCGTCGTAACTCTGGATGGGAAACACCTCTTTGAAGACCGATTGAAGTCCGGTGTTTTTGCGTTTGCTCGGTGGAACGTCTTTTTGCAAAAATTCCACGTAGGAATTTAGCTGAACCTCAATCAGATTGGGTGGTTCGATCGCTTCTTTGAGTTTGCCGAAGTAAATTCTTTCTGACATAGATGGGCGGTCGGTCTTGGGTTACGATTCAACCACTCGCTGACCGTCGGAGTGGCTGAGGTTTGACAACTGGAAAGTGAATTCCGAGAAAAAGCGGGAGACAGAAATAGCCCCAAAGCAAACCTCTGTCAAATCGAGGGATACCTTGTGGCTGTATTTAATTTTAGGAAATGAATCCGAAGTTAAAATGTGACTCTTTCGCGGGCAGCCTAATAGCAGACAACTAACAGATCATTGCAAGGACCTTTTGTCGGCTGGGAACAAAAGACATCTTGCGATGAGAGATCGGGAGTAGCGCAGACTCCGGATCGGATCGCAGACGGCGATGGGAAAAATCTCCCATCGCCGTGCTACGAACGGAATTACTTGATTTCGACCTTGGCGCCGGCTGCTTCGATCTTCTTTTTGATCTCTTCAGCTTCTTCCTTGGTGACACCTTCCTTGATCGCCTTAGGAGCGGATTCAACGAGGGCTTTTGCTTCAGCGAGGCCGAGGCCTGCAACCGATGCGCGAACTTCTTTAATAACGCCGATTTTATTGGCGCCGATTTCCTTGAGGATCACGTCGAAAGTGGTCTTCTCTTCAACGGCTGCGGCGGCTGCACCACCCGCTGCTGGAGCGGCTGCGGCGACAGGAGCTGCGGCGCTGACGCCCCACTTCTCTTCGAGGGATTTAACGAGGTCGGCAACTTCGAGAACGGTCAAGCCGCTGAGTTGTTCTACTAATGCGCTGGTATCTGCCATAACTATGTTTTTCTAACGGTATCGGTGAGTCTCAAAGCTTTGAGTCGATTAAGACCAGCAGCCGCTGGTCCGCCGAGGAACCCTTTGTTGGTGTTGTTTGTTTGGTAAATGCGGCCCGCTTTGACACGTGCCGCAAAAGTGTTGGTGAGATTAAGCGGCTGGAGCTTCGGCTGCAGGAGCCTCTGCGGCTGGCGCAGCTTCTTCGGAAGGTGCGGATGCTTCGGCTGCGGGAGCCTCGGGAGCAGGGCTGTTTTCGCCGTCTTGTTTCGCTTTGGCGGCGAGCAAGCGAGCGAGGCTGGCGGCAGGCTCGTTGAGCGTGCGAACCAGTTTGCTGGCAGGAGCGAGCAACACACCGAGGAGAGTCGCTTGAAGAACTTCCTTGGAAGGAAGATCAGCGAGAGATTTGATCTCGTCTGCGGAGAGCAGCGCGTTGTCGAGAACGCCGAGGCGAACGACGGGCTTCTGGAACTCAGCGGTGAAGGTTTTGAGAACCTTCGCTGCTGCGCAAACGTCTTGCTCACCGGTGACGATGGCCGTTTGGCCGATCAGGGAGTCGCTGAAATCAGGGTAACCGAGTTCGGTTGCCGACTTTTTCAGGAAGGAGTTTTTAACGACGTGGCACTGGGCACCGACACCGGCGAGGCGGTTGCGGAGCTCGGAGAACTGATGCACGCGCAGACCGGCGTAGTCAGTCACCAAAAGGAAAGGAGATGCGTTGAGGGACTTGGAGAGGTCGGCAACGATGGATTTTTTTTCGAGTCTCATGCGAGTTGAATGGAAATGTTAGGTGGTGGAGACGCTTAGTGTTTCAGGAACGGCGAGGCGTCCACTTTGAGGCCCGGAGTCATGGTTGCTGCGAGAGCAATGTTGTCAACGAATCGCCCTTTTGCAGCGGAAGGGCGAGCTTTGATCACCGCGTCGATGACTGCTTTGCCGTTTTCGACGAGTTGCGTTTCATCGAAGGAGAACTTGCCGACGGGAACAGCGACGTTGCCGTTTTTATCGAGCTTAAACTCGACGCGTCCGGCTTTGACTTCGCGAATCGCTTTCGCGGTGTCGTCAGTGACGGTGCCGGTTTTTGGGTTAGGCATCAGACCACGAGGTCCGAGGACTTTACCGAGCTTACGAACTTCAGCCATGGCGGCTGGAGTGGCGATGGCGACGTCGAAATCTTGAAAACCGCCAACGCATTTTTCGATCATGTCCTTGAACCCGACATACTCGGCTCCTGCTTCACGAGCGGCTTCAGCAGCGGAACCTTCCGCGAAAACGAGCACGCGAACGAGTTTGCCGGAACCATGAGGAAGCGGGCAGGTGCCGCGAACCATTTGGTCGGACTGACGAGGATCAACGCCTAGGCGAAGGGAAAGAGTGACCGTCTGGTCAAACTTGGTAGGCTCAAATTTCTTCAGGCTCTGAACGGCTTCTTCGAGGGAATAAGTCTTGGTTTTATCAACCAGAGCGAGAGCGGCTTTGTAGCGTTTGGAACGATTTTTTTGCATAATGTTAAGCAGTTCGGACGAGTCGGATCAAAGGTTGTTGCAGTGACTCTCCTGCGGTTCCCGTTTTTGCGGGACTCGGTTTATCGTTGGAGTTGCCCTCCTTTGCAAATGGAAAATCGCGGCTGCGGAAAGTTTTTGCTCTGGCGGCGTGCCGAAGGCAAAAAGAGCGACATTTGGGTCGTGAAAAGGCAAACTCTCTCGCCGCTCCCATGCTCCTCGCTTTTCACAAACCCTACGGCGTGCTTAGCCAGTTTACGTCGGATGGCAGCGCCAACCGCACTCTGGCCGATTTCAGATTTCCCAAAAACGTCTATCCGCTGGGCCGTCTCGATGCCGACAGCGAGGGGTTGCTCCTCCTTTCCGATGAAGCGGGGCTAAACTCCCGCCTGCTCGATCCGCAGGCGGCGCATCCGCGGACGTATCAGGCGCTTGTGGAGCGGGTGCCGGATGAGACCGCCTTGGCGAAGCTTCGGGTAGGCGTCATTTTCGACGGAAAGAAATCGCGCCCATGCGAGGCGCACATCCTCGATCCGCAGCCTGAGGTCCCGCCGCGGGTGCCGCCGGTCCGGTTTCGCAAAAGCGTAGTTGATATCTGGATTTCCCTCACTCTCACCGAAGGCCGCAACCGCCAGGTGCGGAAGATGACTGCGGCGATTGGCCACCCCACCCTGCGGCTCATTCGCGTGCAGATTGGAGCGTTTCCTCTCGGGAACCTGGCTGCTGGGACCTGGCGGGAGCTTTCCGTCCAAGAGCGAGGGCTTATTTTTCAGAGATAGGGCTCTTTAACGACCCTGAAGCTGCTTTTTGAAGTCCTCCGTATAAGGCGCTTTTTTCAGCCATGCCTCGGCTTTCGCCGCATCGGCTGCCTCCCAGCTTTGATAAACCTCGGTAAGCTGTCGCTGAGATTGATCGGGATCTTGAATGGCCGTTGCCATTTCGAGCGCCTTAACCGGGTCCGTATCCGCCAACTGCCGGCTCAAGGACGCTCGCGCTAAATCGGCTTCCGGGCTTTTTGCCGGTTGTTGCTGCACCCAGGCCGCCAGGCTGTCGCTGTCGGTCGCCGCCCAGGAGTCGAGGGTGTTTGCCGAAGCAGCCTGACGAGTTTCCGGATTTTGCAGCGTGGCGACCCATTTAAGGGCTTTTGCCGGATCAATCCCTCCCCACGTTTCAGCTAATTGAAGGATCGCGCTCTCGCGGATCTCCGGATTTGTGATTTGCCCGGCCCAGCGCGTTGCCGCCTGAATATCGGATGCGCCCCAGATGCTAGCGAGCGAGCTCGCCGCGTTTTCCTGGCTTTGGCCTTTCGGCAGGGAATTGACCCATGCCGCCGCTGCGCTCGGATCGTCCTCAGCCCACGAACTCACCACTTGATCGATGAGATCGCCGCTGCTCGGTGAGTCTAGATGTTTCCCTACCCACGCGGCAGCGGCGGCGGGCGATTGACGGCACCATTCGCTGGCGACGGCTAGTAATGCGGTGGCTTTTTGATTGCCCGCGAGCCGCTCGGCCCATTGCGCGGCGGCGGCCGGATCGATGTTCGTCCAGGCAGTCGCGATGGTTTCCAGAGCGCCTGTTTGCGCTAGACCGAGCTTTGCCTGACCCACCCAGTTGGCGGCATCTTGCGGGGAAAACGTGGCCCACGATTGCAAGGCTGACGTGATTCCCTCGATCTTCAGCGGACCTTCCAAATTCGATTGCGCCCAGGTGAGCGCCTGCTGTGGATGAGCGGCAGCCCAGGTTCCCAAGGCTTCGGTGAGACACTCCGTCCGCATACTGCCGGCGGGTAATCCAGCCGCGTAACCCAACGCCGCATTCGGATCTTTTGCGACCCACGCCTTGAGAACAGCCGCGAGATAAACCGTCCGGTCGGCCAGACTGCCGATCTGGGAGGTCATCTCCAGCGCTTTCTTAACATCCTCGGCGGCCAGCTTTTTGCCAAGAGCTCGCAAGGCCGTGTTGCGCCCGTCTTCCTCCACGATCTGGAGAGCTTCGACTAGATTGGCGGCGACCTTGGGTTGATCTTCGGCCGCCTGGAAGCGCGGCGAGGAACCGCTACTCTCGGGCACAGAACTGGCCCGCGCCGAGTTGGCTGGATTCTTTATGTCGACGCTTTTCTCTGGAGTCGCAATCTTGCTGGGTGCAAATGACCCACCAAGCCAGCCTAGCGCCAGGCCACTTACAAAAACCGCCGGGAGAAGAACTTTCATCGTGTGGAGAATCGATGCGCTTTGCCCTTGGTTGTCAATGACGGCCTCTGCAGCGAGAAATCCGGCTGGTCAAACCCTCCCCCTCCAGATAACGCAGAGACGTGGCCGCCAAAAACCTTCGTCGCTCTTTCTGGCTCGCGACGACTTGCGGCGGCGTGGGGTTGCTGGTGATCGGCTTTTATTGGTCGCCGTTTATCGGGCCCGCCATTTTGGGCAAGGTCGCGTCCACCTCTGCGGGAAATGCTGCCTACACGCTGTTCCGCAGGGTCGTGTCGAAGACAGCCGTCACTTGGGAGAACCGCTCCAACGATTGGCTGGTGAGGGACGGAAAAAAAGCGCCTGTTTCAGATCAATTGATCTGCTTGGGAATTGACGACGCCTCCACCTCGTTGGACGAACTGGACCTGGCGGACTTTGCCACGAAAATGGATCCTGCGAGCAGTGACTATCGCGCGCTGGAATCAATTACCAAAGGCTGGCCCTGGTCGCGCGAAGTGCATGCGCTCGCCTTGGAAAAACTGATGCAGGCTGGAGCAAAAGTGGTCGTCTTCGACGTGGTATTCGGAAAGCAAACTCCCGACGACGATGTCTTGGCAAGAAGCCTCGAAGCCCACCGCGGGCGCGTTGTCGTCGGAAGCAACTTTACGCCCGTTCTGCAACCCAATGGCACCCAAGGTTCAGTTCAGACGATGCCAAATGGTTCCCTCATTCCCCTTTCCACGCCAGCCGATAATCGAATCGGCTTCGTGAATTTCTGGCCGGACCCGGTTGATGGGCGTGTGCGTGGCGCCACTTTCCACATCACTCTCCATAGTCTTAATGGCTACCGCTACCACCCGAGTCAGGAGATTTTTTCCTCGTTGGCTGCACAAACACTTCGCAAAGCCGGCCTCGGTTACAAAGTTCCCGAGGATCGGGAAGAATACCTCATCCATTTTGCCGATCCTCGGTCGGAGGTCCTCCGCCCGAAAGCTTTCTACCATCTCTTTGTCCCGAGTTACTGGAAGAACAACTTTCAGGATGGGGCGATTCTGAAGGATAAAATCGTCATGATTGGTCCTTACGCGACAATCATGCACGACGTTGCGGCGACACCTTTCGGCGAATTGCCGGGCCCGCACTTGCATCTCCAAGCGATCAATGCCGCCATCAACAACGCTTTTCTCACGCGCCTCCCGCTTTGGGCAGGCACGTTGTGGATTGCTGCTGCGGCCTTGCTGGCGTGGGTCATCACCCGCTTTCTGCAGGGTCCGTTGCTCCAATTTCTCTCCCTTGTCGGCGGCAGTGGGGTGTTTCTTGGGGCGTCGTGGGTTTCCTACAACTCATTCCTGACTTACCCCGTGACCGTGGCTCCTCTCCTGGCGCTGAATGGCGCGGGCATCCTGGCGATGGTTTACCAATTCGTCGTGGAAAAACTGGAGCGCGCCCGGACCCGGCGCACGCTGGAACGTTACGTCTCGCGCAATCTTGTCAGCGAACTGCTCGATAATCCCGAGGAGTTCATGGGCGTCAAACGCACGCCGGTGACCGTCCTTTTTTCCGATCTGCGGGGGTTTACCTCGATGACCGAAAACTCCGACGCGCACGTGCTCGTCGTCCAGCTCAACGAGTATCTGACTGAGATGGTGAAGTGCGTTTTTACCCATCAAGGCACGCTCGACAAGTTCATCGGGGACGCCGTGATGGCGGTCTGGGGCAACGTGAAAAGCCACGGCGCCGCGGAGGACGCCCGGCGCGCGGTTGCGGCGGCGCTCGACATGCGGATAGCTCTGCGCGAGCTGAATGCGCGTTGGCTGGCGGCGGGCTTGCAGGAGTTTCGCTTCGGGATCGGCCTCAATCACGGTGAGGTCATCCGGGGCGACATCGGCTCGCCGGAGAAGAGCGAATTCACCGTCATCGGCGACCCGATCAACCTCGCGTCCCGCATGGAAGGGCTCACAAAAAACTACGGCACCGACATCCTCATCGGCGAAGACGTGGCGGAGTTGGTGCGCGATCACTTTGTCCTGCAAAGCATCGACCGGGTGCGAGTGAAGGGAAAAGGCGAGCCGACGGAAGTCTTCGCGGTGCATCAAACCTCCAGCCAGCCGATCAGCGCGGAACTCGCCGATCACCTCGACTGCTTTGGCGACGCGCTCCAGCTTTATCGCAACGCGCAGTTTTCCGAAGCGGAGAAACGTCTCGCGCGCCTGCTCTGCGCGCGTCCCGGCGATCCGATGTGCCTCCTTTATCTGGAGCGTTGCCGCGAATTTCTGCAACACCCGCCCGGCGAAGACTGGGACGGCGTCTTCACTATGAAGACCAAATAGCCTTCAGCTCCGCTGACCGCGCGGCGTGCGCTTCGTCGCTAAAAGCCGGTGTCCAGGAAATCTCCGGCGGAATCTTGGGAAGCTCTACCCAACTGCGGCAGCCGCCGTATTTCGGGGCATCGGGAAATTGCCACGGACGATCCGCTTTCCAGACGCGCAGGAAAGCGACATTCACTCCATCCGGCTCCGCGGTTTGGCCTGGTTTCGGATCGTAAACAAAGCGCTCCTCCACCACCGACGGCTGCAAGATGTGGTGCGGAGCGAGCTTTTCCAGCAACGCACGATCCGTGATCAATTGCGTCCATTCCACCGTCGCCCGAGCGCGAATGGTAATGACACCCTCTTCCGAAACCGGCATCGCCGTCTCCGCCGGGAGCCGTGTTTTGGCGAGTTGCTCATGAAACAAGGTCGGAAACAGCACAAACGCGTCGTGCTTAAAACGAAATCCCTCTCGGCCCTCAGCAATCCCGCCTTTGCGGATCATCAAGCTCGTCGTCCCCGCCTCCAGCGCTGCGCAGACCAGCGCCCACTCCTTGAATCCAATCATCATATCACGATGATTGACGCAATTTCCCTTTGGGTGCAACCTCCCCGTGTTCATGAGCCCCCGCGTTTTTGTCCGCCTCTTTTTATGGCCCTAAAGATCGATCTCCACTCCCATTCGCACTATTCGGGCGACGGAGTCAGCAGCCTGGAAGACATGATCGTCTCCGCTAAACGCAAAGGCTTGCAGGGGTTTGCCATCACGGATCACAACACGTGTGATGCGGTTAAATACCTCCTCGACAAGGGGTTAATGCGGGAAGACGGCCTGCCGGTGGATAATTTTCTCATCATCCCGGGAGTGGAAGTCACCACCGCGGAAGGGCATCTCCTCTGTATCGGAGCCGTGCTGCCTTACCTCAAGGGAAAAGCGGCGCAAGACGTCTGCGACTTGATTCATGAAGCGGGCGGACTGGCCATTCCGCCGCATCCGTTTGACCTTTTCCGGGCGGGGATTCGCTCCACAGTTTTGGACGTTTTGCCCATTGACGCGCTGGAGGTTTTCAACGCTGCGAGCACCTTGAAACGCTATAATCAGAACGCTTTCGACTACGCGCAGGCGCGAAAGTTGCCAATGACCGCGGCGAGCGACGCGCACCACGAGGCGGCTCTCGGTACGGCCTATACGATCATCAACACGACCGACTTTTCCGTGGCGGGCATTCTGGATCAGATCACGAAAGGCAACGATCTGAACCAGCGTTATCTCAGCCCGAAAGAGAACTTCAAAAAGACCTGGGGCAACTGGTTCCGCTTCCGGAAAAAGAAGAAATACAGCGGTGGCAACGCCTGAGGCTGGCCCAGACGCCCTGCCCCAGGGAATCGGCCACGGCTATCGCTTCAGCTTCTTCAACGCGATTAACTTTCAGATCGCCGTTGGCACGCCGGTTATTCTGTTCGCCAAGGATCTCGGCGCGTCGTCCACGGTGTTGGGCATCATTGCGTCGCTGCTCCCGCTCTTCACGTTTCTGCAGCTGCCAGCCGCGAGTTTTCTGACGCGTTACGGCTACCGCCGAGTCATGCTCGCGGGCTGGAGCTTGCGAACCGTGATGGTGGTCGTGCTCTCCGCAATCCCGCTGCTCAGCTTTATCGATGCGCCGAGCCAGGTGGCGCTGGTGTTGTTTGCGCTGGTGGTTTTCAGCGTCCTGCGAGGCATTTCGGCTGGTGCGTGGATGCCTTGGATCACCGGGCTTTTGCCGGTGGCGAAACGGGGGCTTTATCTTTCGCGCGAGCAACTCGCGACTCACGCGGGCAGTCTGGCAGCATTGGGAATTAGCGCGGTCACCCTGCAGTTTCTGCCGCATCCGGTCCGGTATTCCGCCATCTTCTTCTTGAGCGCGATGGCGGGATTTGTGTCGTTGTTCGCGCTAAGGAAAATGCCGGAAATGCCGCCGTCGGAGACGGAAACCCGTTCCTCCCAGAGCGTGCCGTGGCTGGCGATGCTGCGCTTCCCGCCGTTTCGTAAGCTGCTGCTTTTCAGCGGGCTGTGGGCGATAGGAACGAACAGCCTGGGCATCTTTACCGTCGCGTTTTCCCGGCAAACGCTGGAATTCCGTGAAAGTGACGTCGTTTACCTGACTCTTTTCCACTTTCTGGGTGCCTTGGGGACGCTCCCTTTCACGGCGAGGTGGCTCGATGCCATCGGCATCAAAGGCTTTCTCCGTCTCTCGATCCTTCTCACCGGCTGCGTGACTTTCGGCTGGATGCTTATGGCTGCCGGAGTCTGGCAGGGAAGCTGGTGGACTTTGGCGCTGCTCAATCTCTTGCTCGGAATCGCCTACGCCAACTTCACCGTCGCCAACGGCAGCCTCGTCATGGGGGTGATGCCGGTGATGGGTCGGAACCATTTCTTTGCCCTCTACACGGTGATCACCAGTTTGCTCGCGGCGCTGGCTCCGGTGCTCTTCGGCATGGTTCTGGACGCCACGCGTCACTTTGCCAGTGCCGTGGGCGAATGGAAGATCACAAACTACAGCGCCTATTTCCTCATCCAGATCGCGCTGCAGGTCATCACGATCGCCAGCGTTTCCTTCCTAAAAACGCAGGAGGCCACCGAGCTGAACCGAGAGGACTTTGCCCTCTTCAGCAGCATCCGGCGGCTGCACCGTTTCCTCCAGCGCTAGCTTCTTGAGCAAAAGAAAAGGCCCCGCTCTTTCGAACGGGGCCTCTTGAAGAGAATCGCTCATTCAGAGCGACGCCGATGACGTCTCTTTACAGAGCGCGTTTGACGTCGTCCTTAACTTCGCGGCTCTTGTCAGCAACGCGGTCCCAGGCAGCGCGTGAAGCGTGCTTGGCTTTTTCCCACGGCACGGAAGCATTGCTCTCCGAGTAGTGAGTGCGCAGATGCGGCTCGGCTTCGTCAAACGAACCCACGTTGGAGCCGTGTTTGGCATAGCCTTCGTAGCCAGTGCGGTAGCCGGGGCTGTAGTCTTCGTAAGCGCCTTCGCTCGCATAGGACTGGTTGAGGTGATTCTCTCTCCAGTATGCGTCTTCGGTGGTTGGATCGACGACTTCGCCGACGCCTTTGCCTGCGAGACCGCCAACGATAGCACCGATAGCGCTACCAACGAGTCCGCCGACTGGGCCGCCGACTGCGGTTCCGATCGCTGCACCGGTAAGACCGGCACCTGCTGCGCCGACGCCAGTTGCTACAGGGTGTGAGCCCGGCGCACCAGTAATGGGATCCGGATTGGCGTCGCGTTCTAAATTGTCGTTTTCTGTGTTCATAAGTATTGGGGTTTGATTACACAGAGAAAACGAGAGAAGCGCCTGATCGGGGTGCAAGGAAGTAAGCCCCTACTACCGAGTAGGGGCGTTCCCTGATGCGGTTACCCGACGCGATCCGCGATGATCCGGCGGGCGACTTCCTCGGCGTTGGCTCGGCTATTGAAGGCGCTGATGCGGAAATAACCTTCGCCGTTGCTGCCGAAGCCCGCCCCCGGAGTGATGACGACGTTCAGGTCCTGCAGGAAGTGGTCGAACATTTCCCAGGAGCTCTCGCCTTTTGGAGTGCGGACCCAAATGTATGGGGCATTAACGCCGCCGAAGACGGTCATTCCAGCGGAGCGGGCGGCCTCGGTGAGGATCGCGGCATTTCCCATGTAATGCTCGATGAGTGCTGCGACCTGCGCCTTGCCAGCCTCGGAATAGAGCGCCTCCGCGCCGCGCTGGACCGGGTAGCTGACGCCGTTGAACTTGGTGCTCGAGCGGCGCGACCACAACGGGTGCAGCGGAAGTCTCTCACCGGTGGTGGTGCTCGCGAGCAGCGATTTCGGCACGACTGTGAAGGCGCACCGGGTGCCGGTGAACCCGCCGTTTTTCGAGAAACTGCGGAACTCAATGGCGCATTCGCGCGCTCCGGGGATCTCGTAGATCGAATGCGGAATGGCCGGATCGGAGATGTAAGCCTCGTAGGCCGCGTCGAAAAGAATCAGCGCCTGATGTTTCAGCGCGTAGGCGACCCACGCTTCGAGCTGCGCGCGCGTGGCGACTGCGCCCGTGGGGTTGTTCGGGAAGCAGAGGTAGATAACGTCCACCGGTTCCGTCGGCGGCTCCGGCACGAAGCCATTTTCCGCCGTGCATTCGAGATAGTGCAAACCTGCGTAAGCGCCGGACTCGTTGGCGTTGCCGGTGTGTCCAGCCATGACGTTGGTATCGACGTACACCGGGTAAACCGGGTCCGTGATCGCCATGCGGTTCTGGCTGCCGAGGATGTCGAGAATGTTCCCGCAATCGCACTTCGAGCCGTCGCTGATGAAGATCTCGTCGTCGGCGACTTCAAGGCCTTTGGCGCGGAAGTCGTCTTCCGCAATGGCGTGGCGGAGAAACTCGTAGCCCTGCTCCGGACCATATCCCCGGAAAGATTCGCGCTCGCCGAGTTCATCGACCGCCTTGTGCATCGCTTCGCGCACGGCCAAAGGCAACGGCTCCGTGACGTCTCCGATGCCACAACGGATGAGCCGTTTCGCAGCTTCCGGGTCGGCCTGGCAGAAAGCGGTGACGCGGCGGGAAATCTCAGGAAAGAGGTAACCAGCGCGAAGTTTCAGGTAATTGTCGTTGAGAAAAGCCATAGGATGAGGGCGAAAAATCAATAGAGAGTTCCTCCAGCCGTCAAACCAGAAAGGGGAAACTTTCCGCCGAACCGTGCCCCATTGGCCGGTGGATCTGCAAGAAGCAGGAGAACTAACTTCCAAGTCTCCCCTTTTCAGGAGGCTGCTTATGGTCTTAGTTAGCAGCCGTATGCGCCCTCTTTACTTGCTGCTGATCGCCTGTCTGTTATTCGCTCCTGTGGCGGAGCTCCGAGCGCAACAGGCCTTACCCCAAGGTGAATACGTCATCGTAGCCGGCGGCGTTTCGCTGATGATGTGGGAGAAATACAAACGCCAGCCTCACGACAACTGGTGGCTGAACTTTATCCGCGCCTCCCGTATTCGGATTGCGGAAATCCGCAGCCAATATCCGGATATGCCGGTGACCTTGATGGTTTATGCGCCGGCTTACAAACGCCGCCAGGCATATCAGTCTGAGGGCGATCTTTTCGGCATCATTCGCTCCGTGCCCGCAGCTTATAACGTCAAGCTGGTCCTCTTTAGCCAGCAATCGGAGTTGATCAATTACCTGAACAACCGCTCTGCCGGTCGGCTCTCCGGTTTTGAATATTTCGGACACTCCAACAAGGCGTGTTTCCTCTTCGACTACAGCAACGAGATCGGCAGTGCCTCCAAAGTCTGGCTGCACGAGCGCGAGCTCAACAAGCTGAACCGCGGGATCTTCGCCAACGGCGCCTACGTAAAAAGCTGGGGCTGCCACACCGGCGAAAGCATGTCGCAGAAGTTCAAAGCTGCCACCGGAGTCAAAATGATCGGCGCTGCCGGAAAGACGCAATACATGACGGAAACACTGCCCGTCATTTCCACCGCGGGAGGCCACTGGGTGGGGCAGTAAGTCGAGAGATGAAGTCTCGACGTGGTGGCTGGCGTTCGGCTCAGTCCTAACGTTCGCTGGCATCCTCTTCTTGTGGAGCACGGACGACCTTTTCGCCGAGAACGGAGACGTTTGGCCCGGGTTTTGTCAAATAGTGCTCTGTTTGTTTTTTATTGTCGCAGGCATCCGCTCCGGGTCGCGGAAGTCTTTCTGATTAGAGGTCCCCGCAGAAACGCCAAATTTAGAGCGCGCCAGAAAGTCGTCCTCCACTCTTTCTCTCTTCCCCGACTTGGGCGATGCCTCTAAGTGAATGCGTTCTCGTCCGCCGGTGATCTGATCCTTTCCCCCCTCCCCCTTGGCTCCTTGGCCACTTGGCGGTTCATCCCTTCAGGTTTCATGTTTCCAGTTTGAGGTTTCTCCCCGCTCCCATTTCAGCTTTCCAGTTCGCCGTTTCTTTCCCATTCTCTTCCTCCATCCATGAAACTCGCCGACCTCGAACGCCTCTATAATCAGCCTTTCTTCAAGCTCATCTCGCAGAGCCGCGATGTGTTTCTGGAGCACTGGACCGGCAACGAAGTCCAGCTTTGCACCCTGCTATCCATCAAAACCGGCGGCTGCTCGGAGGATTGCGGCTACTGCGCCCAGAGCGCCCGCTACACCACCGGCGTGCAGGCCGAGCGCCTCATGACCACCGAACAAATCCTCCCTATCGCCCGACAGGCGAAGGAAAACGGCTCCACCCGTTTCTGTATGGGCGCTGCCTGGCGCGGCGTGCGCGACGGCGATCAGAAGTTCGAGCAAGTGCTGGATTCCATTCGGGAAGTCAGCAAACTCGGCATGGAAGTGTGCGTTACCCTCGGCAACCTCAGTGACCGCGAAGCCGAGCGGCTCAAAGAAGCAGGCGTCACCGCCTACAACCACAACATCGACACCTCGGAGGATTTTTACCCGGAGATCGTCACTACCCACACCTTTCAGGACCGCCTCGACACCATCGAGAGCGTGCAAAAAACCGGCATGGCCGTCTGCTGCGGGGGCATCATTGGCCTCGGCGAAACCATCACCGACCGACTGAAGATGTTGGAAACCCTCTGCAGCTTCAACCCGCCCCCCGAGAGCGTGCCGATCAATTGCCTCATGTCCATGCCGGGCACCCCGTTGGAAGCTCAGCAGCCGGTGGACATCTTCGAACTCGTGCGCCTCATCGCCGTCACCCGCATCGCCGTCCCGCGTGCCAAAGTCCGCCTCAGCGCTGGCCGCACCCGGCTCACGCCGGAAGGCCAGGCACTCTGCTTCTTCGCCGGAGCCAATAGCATCTTCTACGGCAACAAACTCCTCACCGCCGCCAACCCCGGTAAAGACGCCGACCTGGAGCTACTCGCGAAGCTCGACCTCATTCCGCAGCAACCGTTCGCGGAAGAAGCAGCACCGTCCGCGTGCTCCGCATCGACCTGCGCCCACGAGCACGCTGTTTAACATTCGTCAGCCTCCAATACTCCGCTGCTCAGCTAAACCCTCCCATCCTGCGGGTTGCTTGAGCTACTGATTGCTGACAACCAGTTTGCCAAAGAACGAGGCCGTCGTTGCTCTAAATGAGCTTGAGAAAGCCCAATGGAAAGATCAGCCGAGATACTGCGAGGCCTAATCGAGTGGAAGAGGATAAAGTGAAATGCTAGTGGGTCGTTGGGCGAGTACCGAATGCTAATCTCCCTCCCCTGGGCGATTGAAGAATAGTCAACCCGGGCAGAAAAACCTGGGTTCTTATCGTAAACAGATTGGTAGCTTTTCCCTTCGACACTGTAAACGAGAACGAGACGTATCTGCGTCATCATGCCGGCCTCCGTGGGGTGAAAGTGGATGTTCGATTTTGCGATCTTAGCCTTCACCGAAGGCCACTGCACATACGCTAGTTGGCTGTTTCTCCGGTGCTCAGCAAATGAAACAATCAAGTAGAATACTGCTGCTAGCGCTACAATAGCGCAGTAATACTGCCAGTTAAAGCTCAGATGATCCTGAATGCGCTGCTTTAGCCCGTAAGCCGACATTCGGTTACTCCTCCACGCTGACTTGCTCCGTGTAAGGCAGGATGAACTTTCTAACTTTCACCTTTACGGATGCGACGTTAGGAAAAGAGAAAATGTGTTTTCTAACATCGGCTGCCAATGTCTCTATGAGACGCCATTTCCCCATGCCAGCCAGGCTTCGCACGCTTTCGCACACGGCGAAATAATCGACCGTGTTTTCGACGTTGTCTGCCATGTTGCTGAAGTTGGCGCGGGGGCGGATCTCGACGTCGAGCAGGAGGCGTTGCGGGCGGGCGATCTCTTCGTCGGGAACACCGACGGAGGCGTCAATTTGCAGGCCATCGATGCGGATGAGGCCGGGGCCTTCCGATGTTTCCATGAGCGTTTGCAAGTCGCCCAGGTCGCGCACGATGACGTCCGGTCCGGCGATGGCCAGTTTGGCTCCGTCGTCGAACCCGCTCAGCAACGCGACCGCCAACACTCCGGCGTGGTGCGCCGTTTCGACGTCGTGGACCATGTCACCCGCGAAGAGTGTTTCGTGTGCTTGCAGCCGGTGGTCCCGCAGAATCTCCCCAATCTTCTTCCGTTTGTCGGGGATTCCGACATAGGCGTGTTCGAAAAAGTCCGTGAAGCCAAACTTGGCCGCCTGTTGCTCGAAATGGCCGGGGCTGATCGTGCTCAGGATGAAAAGGCGGCGGCCGGTTTGCTGACAGAATTCCAGAAACCTCCGCGAGTTCGGCAGCGGCCCGACCGCTTCAGCGAAAGGCACAAAATGCCGGTGATAGGCCTCGTTGATCACGTCCATGGAATGGGCCGGCATCCGCCGTTCGTAAAACGGCTCCATCGGCAGGCAAAACTCGGCCCGAAATTCCTCCAGCGTGATTGACGGTAGAGCAAATTCCGCAAAAACCGCGTTCGTCGCCTGCACGACCGGGCCCAAGTCGTCCACAACCGTGCCCGACCAATCGAGAATGACGTTTTTGATCATCGGCCGACCTTAGAACCTCAGCGGAAAGATTCGAGCATTGTCTCCGTTAAGACAGCGTCGCTAACCCGCCCGGAACCTTACATCCTTGATCTTCCGCGGCCCGTATTTCGCCTTCAGCTTGCGCAGCACTTCGGGCTTCCACACCCGATCCAACTCAAACAGCAGCGTCGGCTGGATCACGCGCACATACAGCACGCCGTCTTTCAGTCGATCCGGCTTGGAGTGACTCCCCAGAAAATCCCCCACCAGCTCCGTCCAGGTGCGCCCAATCTCCGCTTCATCGAGCCGGTCGCCCAGCCCGAGCTTTTTCATCAGCGGCCCGAGGACATCCTGCACGGCCACGCAGCGTTCCGGACGCTTTTTTGGCTCCCAATACCCGCGAAATTCTGCGAGGAGCTCGGCTCGAAGCTTGGGGTTCATCGGACAAGAGAAAACCCCCATTTCCCGAAGGAATGAGGGTTTTCCAAATGCATGTTTTCTGTCGGTTTAGACGCCGTCGTTGCCGATGGCCTCGACTGGGCAACCTTCCATTGCTTCCTTGGAGAGCGCCTCCTCCTCGGGAGTCTCGGGCTGCTTGTGAACGAAGGAATGCCCGCCGTCATCGTTGCGGGTGAAGTTGGCCGGCGCCGTCTCGCGGCAGAGATCGCAGTCGATGCATTGATCGTCCACGTAGTATTTGCCGGTAACGTTGTCGTCGTATTTGTTTGCGAGATCAGCCATAAGAGTCGTTTGAAATTGGAGCGTGAAAATAAAGGTCTCCCGTTTCTTTGCAATCCTTTTTCTGCGGCGGGATTTTTTCAGACTCACCCGAAAATCCGGCGCCCCCTGGCTGAGCAAGCTCTCAGGCCCTTTCCTTAAAGCCGCGGTTCGGCTCCACCTCGTTCTAACAGCAACCCTGCTCTTTATGAAACCACTTACCGCATTCGCCGCCGTTCTCATCGCCCTCACTTTCGCCGCTTGCGACGGAAATCGCAGCCGCACCGATTCGCCGGAGAACGCCACCCCGGTGTCCTCTCCCGACTACGCCACCTCCCCGGCTCCGACCACCACACCCCTGACAGCTCCCTAACCGGTCTTCAACGCCTTCACCACCATGGCACTCTCTTTCACCATGAAACCCCGGCGCGCGCCGGTCGCTCCTGCCGGCGAGAAACGTCGAGTGCTCCTCACCGGGGCCACTGGCAATATCGGTTCCTTTCTCGCGCAGCAAATGCACGAAACCTACGACCTGCGTCTGCTCGTTCGTTCTCCTGAGGAAAACGCCGAGGTCGAAGCGTATGGCGAAGTGCTCAACACCGATCTCTCCAACCTCGCGGAGCTGAAAACCGCCTGCGAAGGCATTGATACGGTCGTCCACATGGCTGGCGATCCGAAGCCCTCCGCCGTCTGGCAGGACTTGCTCGATGCCAACATCATTGGGACCTACAACATGATGGTTGCCGCCAAGGCAGCCGGTTGCCGCCGGCTCATTTACGCCTCCTCGATTCACGCCGTGGGCGGCTATCCGTCCGGCGTGCAAGTGAAGCCCTCCGATCCCGTTAATCCCGGCGATCTTTATGGCGTCAGCAAATGTTTCGGGGAAGCGCTCGGCCGCTACATGGCGGAACAGGAAGGCCTCGAAGTCATCGTTCTGCGCATCGGCGCATTCGGCCCTCGCGAGAAAGCGCGGAAAGGCGACGAGCTCTATTTCCTCGATTCGTTTGTCTCCCGCCGCGACCTTACGCATCTCGTGGATCAATGCATCAAGGACGAGTCCCTGCAGTTCGCCATCTTCAACGCCCTGAGCAACAACTCCTTCTTGAAGCTGGACATCACGGACGTTCGGGAACTCGTCGGATATGAGCCGCAGGATGATTTCTTTAAGGAAAACCCCGTGCTGGCTCCTTTGGCCATCAGCGAAAAGCGCAGCGATCACAACGTCGCCGACACGAGCAACGAGAGCGGCCTTCGGGAAGAACTCAGCATCCTCTGACCCTCGGCTCCCGCCCAATCAACCCGCCCCGCCTTCCGGCGCGGCGGGTTTTGCCGCTTTCGGCGCACACGACTGGCTGCTGCAACAATGATGCCCGGCCACATTTGCCCTTGAAGCCGTTCCAAGAGCAAAACCCTCGACGCACGAAAAATCCGGCCTTAGTGGTGTAAAACCGCTGCTGCCTTCGGCGTCAGGGTCGCTCCCATGGACTTTTTTACCAAGCTGTTCGACACCTCCGATTTTCCCGCCCGTTGGCATTGTGGCAACTGGAGCGAGTTCCTTGGTTGGCTCCACATCCTTTCCGATCTCGCGATCTTTGGCGCATACGCCGCCATCCCGCTTTCCATCGCTTACTTCGTGGTCGTTAAGCGGCAGGAAATCGTCTTCCCGAAGCTCTATTGGTTCTTCGCCGCCTTTATTCTCTCCTGCGGCCTCACCCATCTGATCGACGCCACCCTCTTCTGGCACCCGTGGTATCGACTCGCGGGATTGGTGAAATTCATCACCGCCGTCTCCTCGTGGGCCACCATTATTCTCCTCTTCACCACCCTGCCGGTGGCCCTCGCGCTGCCCGGAACCGTACGGCTCAACGCCGATCTCCAGCGGGAAATCGAGGAACGCAAACGCTCCGAAGCTGCCCTTCGCGCCTCCACCACCCGGCTGCGGCTGGCCATGGAGCACTCCAAGCTCGGCGACTGGAGCTGGAACCCCGCTGACGACCACACCGCCCTCTCCGCCCGCGCTCACGAAATCCTAGGCGTGCCGCTGGGACGTGAGGAAACCTGGGCGCAGATCCTGAGGCGCCTGCACCCGGATGATCGCCAAGCTACGAACCGGGCCGTCCAGCACGCCGTTGAGCACCAGAGCGACTACGACGCGGAATACCGGATCCGCCGCGAAACGGACGGCCAGGAAGTGTGGGTCTCGGCCAAAGGACGCGCCGAATACGACCCTGAAGGCAAAGTCACCGCGATGATCGGGACCGTGCAGGACATTACCCAGCGCAAACGTCTCGATGCGGAACGGGAACAATTACTCGCCCGCGAACAATCCGCCCGCGCCGAAGCTGAGCGCGCCGGGCTCATGAAGGATGAATTTCTCGCCACGCTCTCCCACGAATTGCGCACGCCGCTCAATGCCATTCTCGGCTGGGCGCACCTGCTGCGGGAGGAGGACGACCCTGACCAATGCCGCCAGGGCCTCGCCGTCATCGAGCGCAACACCCGCGTGCAATGCCAGCTCGTGGACGACCTGCTCGACATGAACCGCATCATCACGGGCAAAGTGCGCCTGGAGATCCAGCGGGTCACATTGGGCGACATCGTCTCCGCCGCGCTGGATTCGGTGACGCCTTCAGCCACCTCGCGCAACCTGCGTTTCGAGACGGACCTCGACCCCAACGCCCCGGTGATCATGGGCGACCCGACTCGATTGCAGCAGATCGTCTGGAACCTCCTCACTAACGCGATCAAGTTCAGTCCTGCCGGCGGAGTCATCAACATTTCCCTTCGCTCGGTGGATTCCGACGTCGAGATCGCCGTCACCGACCACGGTCAAGGCATTCCTCCTGCGTTTTTGCCCCACGTTTTCGATCGCTTCCGCCAGGCGGATTCCTCCACCACCCGGAAACATGGTGGCCTCGGTCTGGGCCTCGCCATTGTCAAAAATCTCGCCGAAATGCACGGCGGCACCATCGCCGCCGAGAGCGAAGGGGAAAATCGCGGCACCACCTTCCGCCTGCGCCTGCCGACCGCTCCCGCAGATGTGTCCGCCGGTCCCGCCCGTCCCCTCTCCCAACATGCGGGCCCACCGATCGCCGAAGGCCCCGCCAATCGCTGGCCCGGAATCCGCAACAGCCGCATCCTGCTCGTCGAAGACGATCCCGATTCCCTCGCTTTGCTCGTGCAGGTGCTCGAACGGGTCGGCGCCCGCGTGCGCACCGCCACCTCGGGAGTGGAAGCCCTCGCCGTGCTCGATTCGGCCACGTTCGATTTGATCATCAGCGACATCGGGATGCCGGATATGGATGGCTGGACCCTGGCCCAAACCCTCCGCCTCCGCCCCGCAATCCAAAATGGAAACATCCCCGCCATCGCTCTGACTGCGTTCGCCCGAGCGGAGGATCAACACCGGGCGCTCGCCGCCGGCTATAACATCTTCCTGGTAAAACCCGTTCAGCCCGGCGAACTCCTTTCAGTAGTGAACCACTACACAACCCGCGTCGGCACGCGCTGAGGCGGGCGAGTCTTTCAAGGCCCATTCGGAACGCGGGAGTCATTGAATTTGGATTTCCTCCGACAAACCTGTCGTCGCGGTTGCTCATCGTCGGGCCGCCACGGAATTCCGGGCCTTGTTCCTCTCGTTACCCATCCCACCTGATTGGGTCACGAGAGGGAAAACGTTGTCCGCACCCGCCACCTCACTTTCTTCGACCCGACACGCAGTCTTTCGGGACGCCTGACGCTTGATTTCGACGTCCCAATTATCACGGTTGAGAACGACATTCGAGCCGTTGGAAGAGAAATTATCGCTGTTGAGAGTCCCATTTCCACCCTTGGAACTGCCTTTCCACCCGTTGGAGTCGCAATTATCACCGGTGAGAGTCGAATTGTCGCCGCTCGGGGTGCAAGTCTGGTCGTTGGAGGCGCAATCATCGCCGTTGGGAGTCGCAGTCCACCCGTTGGAAGTGCAAGTCCAGGCGGTGGAAACCCAAGGATCCAAGTTTCGGAGCGGCCATTCACAACTCTGCATCCCGCACGACGGTTTCCCCCTTGGCCAGTCCCGACTTTCCGTCTGCCCATGAAGATTTCGCCTCCTCCCGTCCCGTAGATCGGCCTGACTGCATCAGGCGGGCAGAAGCAGTGCAACTGCGGAAACAAGGCATTACCAAGTGAAACTTGGTAACGAGGGGTAAATGTCCGATATAAACATCATGTTAGGCGACTCTGAAACGAACCCCCCAATGCCAGACGAATTCTTTGATGCACTCTACGGTGCGATAAAGCATGGGCGGCTCACCAAGGTTGAGGAGTTTCTCGGTAGTGGTGGCGATCCAAACCTTTCGAACTGCAATGGCTGGACTCTTCTCATGGCCGCATCATTCAAGGGCGATTTTCGGATAGCGGCGCTTCTGCTCGATCGCGGTGCGAACATCCACGCCACCAACAAGGTTGGGGAAACCGCCCTGGCGTTAGCGGCAGGCGGCGGCTACAGAAAAACTATAAAGTTGCTCCTCAGCCACGGGGCACGCATCGACATCCGCCCATTGGGGCAGCCGTTCTCAGTCTATATGTCTTACGCCAAGCAGCCTTCAGCAGAGGTCAACAATCTCCTTGCCGATGCAGGAATCATCTAACACGGCAGTCGAGACGACCGGCTCCGGGCTGTCGCTCACCTTTTGGTCGTTGGACGAACATGCTATTTGTGTTCATGATCACCCTGTTAGGCGACTCAACCGCGTCTTCTCAGGGACAACGGAGCAATGCACCTTTCTACTCGACTCGCAGACATTCCCACCATCCGGCTTTGCTGGATTGCGTTGGCTCTCTTAGTTGTTGGCCGTCTGCTCGACGCCATTACCGGCCCACTTTGGGTCCATTTCGGTCTTCATGCCACAGCGCTCGAATACATCGGAGGAGACTCTTCATTTTTGGCTACGGGTCACTCTGGGTTCTACTTCCCGTTTCAGCCTTCAGGCCAGGAAACCGGTTTCATCTCCGGGGCGACTGCTCGCTACGAGCCAAGCGATTTGCATTCGTTCTTGGTCTTCTGGTGTTTGTCCACGTCTGGGCGTTTGTGGCTATGGTGATTTTCTGGCGGAGCTTTTCGCGATGACAAAGTCGCCTAACGCGGCGCTGCAGGCATGTGGTTAGGTCAAACGGTATTTTCTAAGGCTCGTTGCCAAGTTGCACTTGGTAACGCCTTGTCTCCGCAGTTGCACTGCCTCCGCCCGCCGGCCTCGTACCTTTGGCGCATCGAGAGCCGTCTGCGGCCGATGCGTTTTGGTTTTGATTCCCTACGCTTTCCGCATTCGGCGGAGCCAGGTGGCGGCGCAGCCGATGACGACCAAGAGGGTGGCGAGGAGGAATCCGGCGGTGACTACGGCGTCGATGCGGTAGTTGAAGGCGATGGTGGCGGCTTTGAGGTCGCCCGCGGCGGCTTTTTGCAGGTTGAGCGCGGCCCCGGAGAGGAAGCCCATGCGCGGATCGGCTGAGAAAAGTTTCTGCCAACCGGCGGAGAAGGTCACGGCAACCATGAAGCTTAAGGGCACGAGCGTGATCCAGAGACGACGCGCTTTGCCCATTTTGAGGAGAACGGTGGTCCCGAGGCAGAGGGCGAGGACGGCGAGAAGCTGGTTGGCGATGCCGAAGACGGGCCAAAGGGAATTGATGCCGCCCAGCGGGTCGATGGCGCCCTGGTAGAGAAACCAGCCCCAGGCGCCGACCAGCAAGGCGCTCGCGAAGAGGTTGGCGGGCCAGGATTGGGTGTTGGCGAGTGGTTTCCAGATATTGCCGAGGAGGTCTTGCAGGAGGAATCGCCCGACGCGCGTGCCGGCGTCGATGGTGGTGAGGATGAACAACGCCTCAAACATGATGGCGAAGTGATACCAGAGGGATAGCGCGGTCGGATTCGAGGTGAGGCGAGAGAACATGTGCGCCATACCCACGGCGAAGGTCGGCGCGCCGCCGGTGCGTCCGATCATGGTTTTCTCGCCGAGATTGCGGGCGAGTTGTTCCATGTCGGCTTGCGTGAGGGCGAAGCCAAAAGAATTGACCTTGGCGACGACTTCGGCGGCGGGGCCTTTCATGTTGATGGCGAAGTATTGCCCGGGGTCGAGCGCGCAAGCGGCGGCGAGAGCCATGAGGGCGACGACCATTTCCACAACCATTGCGCCGTAGCCGATGGGGCGAATGAGGTTTTCCCGCTCGATGAGCTTCGGTGTGGTGCCGGAGGCGATGAGGGCGTGAAACCCGGAAACCGCGCCGCATGCGATGGTGATGAAGACGAAGGGGAAGATGGTTCCCGGCACGACCGGGCCGCCGCCGTGGATGAATTGCGTGAGCTTCGGCATTTGCAGATCGGGCCGCAGGGTGAGGATGACGACCGCGAGCACGATGACGGTGCCGAGTTTTAGAAAGGTGCTGAGGTAATCCCGCGGCGTGAGCAAGAGCCAGACGGGCAGCGCGCTGGCGGCGAAGCCATAGAGAATGATGGACCACGCCAGTCCGCCTTCGCTGAGGGTGAAGAAGGCCTCGACGGCGGGAAATTGATGCAAAAAGCTGCCGCCCCAGACGGAGGCGAGCAACCCGGCCACGCCGAATGCGGTGACTGCGCCGACGGAGCAGCGGCCCCAGCGTTGACCGAGTCCCATGCACATCGCGAGCGGAATGGTGGCCGCAATGGTGAAGAGTCCCCAGGGACTTTCCGCCAAAGCCTTGACGACGACCAGCCCGAGGACGGCGAGGAGGACGATCATAATCGCCAGGATGCTGATCGAGCTGATCATTCCCAGCTTCGGTCCGACTTCTTCGCGGATCATGGTGCCGAGGCTTTTGCCGTCGCGGCGGACGGAGGAAAATAGGATGATCATGTCGTGGACCGCCCCGCCGAGGGTCGCGCCGATGAGAATCCAGAGCGTGCCGGGGAGATAGCCGAATTGCGCGGCGAGGATCGGGCCAACGAGGGGTCCGGGA
This sequence comes from Chthoniobacterales bacterium, assembly GCA_036388355.1. GTDB lineage: Bacteria > Verrucomicrobiota > Verrucomicrobiia > Chthoniobacterales > DASVRZ01 > DASVRZ01. The sequence goes on from DASVRZ010000011.1 coordinate 23,618, forward strand.
CCGGCAATGGCGGCAAAGTGGTGCCCGAAAACCATCCATCGATTCGTGGGCACGAAATCTTTTCCATCGCGCAAACGTACTGACGGCGTGGCGCGGTCGGGGTCGATCTCGAGGATGGTCGCGAGCCATTTACTATGAAAGCGATACGCGATGAGCATGGTGCAAACGCCCGCGACGACGAGCCAGAGGGCGTTGATCGTTTCCCCGCGATGGAGAGCGAGCAGGCCGATGGCAAAGAGGCCGGCGAGGGCGATGAGGACCCAGGCAAAGGAACGGAGAAAGCGGGAGAACATCGCGGGAGTGTAGGAAAAAGAGCCCTTTCGTAAAGACGCGCTTTGCCCGTAGAGTTGGCGGATGTCGCTCGAAGAAACCCTCCGCAGTTTCATGCAGGAAGACCTCTCGGAGATCATCGGAGGACGGATGCCGTTTGGGAAATTCGGCCCGAAGTTTTTCCCGCCAGTGGGCGTGCCGCTCTACGATTTGCCGGTGGAATACCTGGAGTGGTTTTCGAAAAAGGGGTTTCCGAAAGGGCGGCTGGGCGAGCTGTTAAAGATCGTGCATCAGCTCAAGGTGGAGGGTTGCGACGAGATTTTCGACGCGACGCGGCGAAAGCGCGGAGGCCGAACCTCGTTGCGTCCCCGCGATGAGGCGCGCTAAAGTCGGGCGATGAATTCACCCCGCGCGCTGTGAGCGATTTGCAGCAAATCGTCGATGGCATCCGCTCCTGCACGCTCTGCCCGAAAATGGTGCGTCCCGGCGTTTCCGGCGGAGCCGTTTATTCGCAGGTGATGTCCGTCGGGCAGGCGCCCGGAACGAAGGAGCCGCTGGTCGGGCGGCCGTTTGCCTGGACGGCGGGGAAGACGTTGTTCAAGTGGTTTGCCGAGGCGACGGGCGTGGATGAAGAGGAGTTTCGCCGGACGGTTTATATGGCGGCGGTGTGCCGGTGTTTTCCGGGGAAGACGAAGCAAGGGGGCGATCGCGTGCCGGATCCGGTGGAGATCAAGACGTGCCGGCGCTGGATGGAGGGCGAGTTTGCGCTGCTGAAGCCAAAGTTGATCGTGCCGATTGGGAAATTGGCGATCCGGCAATTTCTCCCTGAGGCGCCGCTGTCGGAGACGATCGGGAAACGTTTTCGCATCGCGCTGCCGCATGGGCCTGCGGATGTGATCCCGCTCCCGCATCCGTCGGGAGCGTCGCCCTGGCATCGGATGGAGCCGGGGAAGACATTGTTGCAGGAAGCGCTCGCGCTGATCGCGAAGCATCCGGCGTGGAAAGCGCGGCGTTAGTTGGTCGCGGCAGCTGTGCGGTCGCGGATGACCCAGAGATTGCACGGGATGACTTGATACAGCCAGTCGAGTGACGGGCTGAGAACGGGGTCGGTTTTTCCAGGCATTCCGGTCGGGACGACGAGGAGATCGGCGCCGATGCCCTGGAGATATTCGCAGGCGGCAAATCCGGTGTTGCCGCGGATGCAGTGCGTTTCGACGGGCACGTCGAGCGGTGTGGAATCGAGGACAAATTGATCGAGTCGCTCGTCGGCGTCTCCGTCGAAGCCAGCACTGCGCAGCCGATGTTCATCGAAGGTCGTCAGGACTTGGAAAGCGTGGACGATTTCCGCTCCGCGCGCCTCAGCCACCTTCACGGCCTGGCGAAGGGCTTCGGCGGATGTCTCGGTGAAATCGACGAGGACCGCGGGGCAACGGATGGGAGAGTTGGCTTCCTGAGGCTCGAGAAACAGGAAGAGATCGACGGGTGCTTCGGCGATGAGTTTGCGCGCGATGTCGTTGGCAAAGGGCCGGTAACCGGTGTCCCCTGCCTCGCCGCGGACCGCTCCGGCAACGACCAGATCGCAGTCAAACTCCGACGCAATCTGGCAAATGACTGTGGCAGGGTCGCCCGGGATCCAATGCACGTCGGTGTCGGGCGCGAGCTCGAAATGAGCGAGCCCTGCATGAATGCGTTCCCGTTTTTCCTCCGTCTCCTCGCCGACATGGATCAGCCGCAAGCGACCGCCAAAATAGCGCGCAGTGCGACCGGCCTCGCTGAGCACAGCGTGGAAGCGAGGCGAAAAAGTAGTCGCAGCGGCGATGGATCGATACATGGAAGGCAGATGAACCGTCGCACCGGAGCTGTGGCCCGCCAAGTCAAATGACGCGGCAGTTTCTTCCAAGCCGTCAGCATCAGAAGACATGCTGCCTTAGACCTAACGAGCAGGGAGCCGTTCAAAGGATTGTGCTCCGGGGAGATTGCTTCTTCGTCGAAAAGCTGCTCCACTGCCCGCGCATGACCGCCGCAAACGTGAGTCCGACAACTCCACAGCCCAAGCAAAACATCCTGCGCCGCCTCTACGCATGGACGCTGCATTGGAGCGAGACGCGTTACGCGGTGCCGGCTCTGTGCCTGATCTCCTTCGTCGAATCGTCGTTTTTTCTGATTCCGCCGGACGTCCTGCTGATCGCGATGTGTTTCGCGACTCCCAAGAAATGGTGGAAACTGGCGTTGTACTGCACGCTGGCCAGCGTCGCCGGTGGCGTGTTTGGCTGGTTCATCGGCCACGCTTTCTGGGATGTCACGCAAGGCTTCTTCTTCAAGGTCCCTGGGTTTACCCGCGAGCGATTCGATCTGGTGCAAACGCTTTTCAAGGAGAACGCCTTCCTCGCGATCTTCGGAGCGGCGTTCACCCCGATTCCCTACAAGATCTTCACGCTGGCCTCGGGCGTCTTTAACGTGGATCTCGGCACGCTGGTGAGCGCTTCGCTCTTCGGCCGCGGCGGTCGCTTTTTCCTGGTGGCTGGGCTGATCCGGCTGTTTGGGCCGACGATCAGGCCCTTCCTGGAGAAACATTTCGAGCTGACCGCGTGCGGCTTATTTTTACTGGGAATACTCGGCTTTGTTGCGTTGCGTTTCCTCCATTGACTTGCTCTGAATAGAGCTTCCGCCGGTTATCCTTAATCCTCTTATGAAAACTCCTCCCGTCCTCCGCCACATCGCCAATCTCTGGTCCTTGATGGAATATCCCAATGCCAAGAAGCCGCTGTCGGCCGAACGGCAGATCGCCGCAGTCAAAGAAGCGGGCTTCGACGGCTTCACCACCTTCGGCAACGAGGAATACCGTAAGCTGGCGGAAAAACACGGTTTGATTTTCGTCGGATATTTCGCCACGGCGAAACCTACCGACTTCCGCAATTTCATCCGCCAAAATGTCGATGCCGGTGCGGTTCACATCAATGTGCAGCTCGCGGATCACGACACGCCAATCGATAAATCCGTGAAGCTCTGCATCAAGCTGATGGAGGAAAGCGCGAAACTCGGAGCGAAATGCGCGGTCGAAGTGCATCGCGATACCTGCACCGAGACGCCCGAAAAGACTTACGCCATCGCAGCCGGCTACAAGAAGGCGACCGGCGAGTTGTTGCCGATGACTTGGGATTTCTCCCATCTCTCCGTGGTGAAACATCTCGCGCCGCCATATTGGGACCGCTTGCTTGTCGATCCAAAGCTGATCCAGCGTGCGGAGCAATTCCATTTCCGTCCTTTCAACGGCCACCATGCGCAGGTGCCGGTGACGGATGGCACAGGCAAGCTTTCCCTGGAGTTCCAGCAATGGCTGCCGTTCCTCGAGAAAACCATCGAACTCTGGCTGAAAGGCAAACAGGACGGGCGCGAAGTCTTCATGGTTCCCGAAATGGGGCCAAACGCCGGCGGCTACAACTTCGCGCAACTGCCGAATAGCTGGGAAGACGCCAAAGTGCTCCGCCCGATCATCGCCAAGACTTGGAAAAAGGCCCTCGCAGCCAGCCAGGCTAGCTAATTATGAAAAAGAACATCGCATTCGTCGGAGTCGGTCGCATGGGAGCCAACATGGCTCGCCGTCTGCAATCGCAAGGTTTCAAAATCACAGCCGTCTATGATTCGTATCGCCAGGGTGCGGAGAGTCTCGCCACGGAGATCGGTTCGACCGCGCCACAGACGTTGGCGGAAATTACCGCAGCGGCTGATGTGATTATCACAGTCGTCACGGACGACGCGGCGCAGCTCGCGGTTTTCGCGGAAAGCGGCGATTCCCTTCTCGTCGGCGCGCAGGGTAAAACCTTCATCAACTGCGCCACCATTTCTCCAGCGGTTCACGTCGAAGTAGAAAAACGCGCGGAAAAAGTGGGCGCGCAAACTCTCGAAGCTTGCATGGCGTCGAGCATCAATCAGGCGCTCGCCGGCACGCTCTATCTCATGTGCGGCGGCAAACGGGAAGTGTTCGACAGCCTACAGGACGTGCTCATTCCGCTCTCCGACGAAGGCAAACTGCTGCGTTACATCGGCAGCACCGGTCAGGCAGCCCAGGTGAAAGCCCTTGTGAACATGGTCATGAACATCAACACCGCCGGTCTCGCGGAAGGCCTCGGCCTCGCCTCATCGCTGGGGCTCGATCTCCCGACGGTGATGGAAGTTTTCTCCCAAACCGGCGCGAACAGCCGCGTTCTCGCCACCGACGGCGAAGACATGGTGAACCGCGATCACGCCTGTTTCTTCAGCGGCGCTCACGCCGCCAAGGACAGCGGCATCGCTCTCCAGCTCGCCACCGAGCAAGGCCTTGACCTTCCTCTGGCCACGGCAACCAAGGCTCAGTTCGACCGCATGGTTTCGGCAGGATTCGGTGACCTCGACAAGAGCGGCATCGCGGAACTGACGTTCCCCGGACGCGGCGTCAAGTAAACGACGTCCGCGCTCCACTGGAGTTGCGCCCTCCTGGCATATAGTCATTAGGATTTAGGATTTAGTCATTGGGAGCTCCGCTCCACCGCAGCTACATTCACCTCGTGGCAACCACCGGCATCACGCAAAGCCCTGTTCTCTCGATGGAGAACGGGGCCTGGCGTGCGCGCGAGGATCATCTTGCCGTAGAGGAACCGCTGGAGATTCAGCTTGGGTTCCTGCGGAAGAAGTGGCGCGTGCACCAGAGTGTTTCGGTGACGATGCGGACACCGGGCCAGGATGCCGAGCTCGCGATCGGCTTTCTCTTCGGCGAAGGGATTATTCGGAACTTCAGCGAAGTGGAAGGCGTCACTCCGCTCGAAGATAATATCGTTCGCGTGGAGCTCCGCTCCGAAGTGGCGGTGAATCTCAAGAGCCTGGAGCGCCATTTCTATTCTACGTCGAGTTGCGGCGTGTGCGGCAAAGCTTCGATTGCCGGCTTGCGCATGAAGTTTCGGCCATTTTTGGAGGCGAGTGATTTTTCCGTTTCGCCGCAAATCATCCATGCCTTGCCGGAAACATTGCGGCAAAGTCAGGACGTTTTTGACCTCACCGGCGGCCTCCACGCAGCGGCTTTGTTCGACTCGGCGGGGGTGCTAGTTCGCCGCTGCGAAGATGTGGGCCGGCACAATGCGGTCGATAAACTCATCGGCGCCCAATGGCTCGCGGGGGAAGCGGAGCGTTTTTCCCAAAGCTTGCTGCTCGTGAGCGGACGTGCCAGTTTCGAGCTGATGCAGAAAGCGATGATGGCAGGCATTCCCATCCTCGCCGCCGTGGGAGCGCCTTCCAGCCTGGCGGTAGACTTGGCGAAAGACGCCGGGCTCACGCTGCTGGGCTTCGTGCGCGACCACCGCTTCAACATTTATACCCACCCGGAAAGAATTCGATCATGACGCAGGACGACCTCAAAACTGTGGCGCAACAGCCCGAACACATCGGCAGCGGAACGCCGACCCACGACGTGCAGGTGACCGCCAGCGACGTGGCGCATCAACCCGGTGCAGAGACTCCCGTCGAGACTGAGGGCACCCGCATTGATAAGAACTGCGCCGTGGCGGCCGGTGTTCCCGGCGTGCTGCAAACGATGCGGTTCACGTGGAAGGAAATGGGCATCGCTCGCGGCATTCCGTCGCTTCTGAAGGTGAACCAGAAAGATGGCTTCGACTGCCAGAGCTGCGCATGGCCGAATCCGGATGATGAGCGACATGCTTTCGAGTTCTGCGAGAACGGCGTGAAAGCGGTAGCCGACGAAGCGACGACGAAACGCATCACGCCTGAGTTTTTCCAGAAATACAGCGTCGCGGAACTCGCCGAAAAATCCGACTATTGGCTCAACCGGCAAGGACGCCTGACGCATCCGATGATCTTGCGCGACGGCGCGACGCACTATGAGCCGATCTCCTGGAACGCGGCGTTTGAGCACCTCGCAACGGAGCTCCGCGCGCTCCCCTCGCCCCATGCGGCGGCGTTTTACACCTCCGGTCGCGCGAGCAATGAAGCGGCGTTCCTTTATCAACTTTTCGTTCGGCAATTCGGCACCAACAACCTGCCGGACTGCTCCAACATGTGCCACGAGTCCAGCGGCGCGGCGCTCAATGAGACCATCGGGATCGGCAAAGGCTGCGTGACGTTGGCCGACTTCGACGAAGCGGACCTCATCTTCATCATTGGTCAAAACCCGGGAACAAATCACCCGCGCATGCTGTCGGCCCTCGCCTCCGCCAAGACGCGCGGCTGCAAAGTCGTCAGCGTGAATCCGCTGCAGGAAGTCGGCAACACGCGCTTCAAAAACCCGCAGGATTTCAAAAGCCCCACCCGCGCACTGCCGACGCTGCTCGGCCATGGAGCTTCCATCACCGATGTGTGGCTGCAGGTGCGGATCAATGGCGATCTGGCGTTGTTCCTCGGGATCATGAAAGAAATGCTCGCCGCCGAAGAGGCGCAGCCGGGCAGCGTGTTTGATCACGAGTTCATCGGCGCATATACCGTCGGCTATGAGGAATTTCTCGAGTCCGTCCGCACGGCGACCTGGAGCGACATTCTCGAGAGCTCCGGCTTAACCCGAGAGCAAATCCGCGCCACGGTGGATCTGGTGCGGAGTTCCAAACGCATCATCGCCTGCTGGGCCATGGGGCTGACGCAGCACAAGAACTCCGTCGCCACGATCCAGGCAGTGATGAATTTGCTCTTTCTTGGTGGTCACATCGGCCGCAAGGGCGCGGGTCCTTGTCCTGTGCGCGGCCACTCCAACGTGCAGGGCGACCGCAC
>DASVRZ010000012.1:0-11531 GCA_036388355.1 Chthoniobacterales bacterium
GAGTTGCGGAAATAGGCGAAGGCCTCGGCCGGATGTTCAAGAAACCCGGGAGCTTCTGTCGTCTCACTCGGTGACATCGTCGGCGGGAGATAAATGAGCCACTTAGGATTGGCGGCAAAACGGCTCATCACCTCCAACGCGGCAATGGTGGTTTACGGCCACACACCGGTGCCGGAACCGGAGTGGCTCAACCGCACGATCAACATCGACACGGGCTGCGTCTTTGGCGGAAAGCTCAGCGCGCTGCGGTATCCGGAGAAGGAAATTATTGCTGCCCCCGCAAAGCTGACGTATGCAGAACCACGCAAGCCTTTCCTCGCCGCAGAAGAACCTGCTGCGCCTCTTTCCGCTCAGCACCAGCACGACGATGTGCTTGATCTCGCCGACGTCACCGGCAAACGAATCATCAGCACGCAGTTGCAAGGTCATGTGACCATCCGTGAGGAGAACACCATCGCCGCGTTGGAAGTGATGAGTCGTTTTGCCGCCAATCCGAAATGGCTCATTTATCTCCCGCCGACGATGTCGCCGAGTGAGACGACAGAAGCTCCCGGTTTTCTCGAACATCCCGCGGAGGCGTTCGCCTATTTCCGCAACTCTGGCGTGCCACAGGTAATCTGCGAGGAAAAGCACATGGGCTCCCGCGCCGTCGTCGTGATCTGTCGTGATGAAGACGCAGCGCGGAAGCATTTTGGGATCACCGGCGAAGGCATCGGGATCTGCTACACACGGACGGGTCGGCCTTTCTTTAAGGACGCTGCTTTGCAGGCGGAATTTCTCCTGCGCATCCACACTGCGATCAACGCCAGTGGTCTTTGGGAGGAGCTGCAAACGGAGTGGCTCTGCCTCGATTGCGAAATCATGCCGTGGTCCGCGAAAGCCCAGGAGTTGATCAAGCAGCAATATGCCGCCGTCGGCAGCGCGGCCACCGCCAGCTTGGGAGGAGAAGTTGCTATCCTCACCGCAGCCGCGGCTTCCGGCCTGAATGTGCAGGAACTGTTGCGGCGAACGACATCCCGGCAGGAGATGGTGGCTGATTACATTGCCGCCTATCGCCGCTACTGCTGGCCCGTGCAATCAGTGGACGATCTGAAGATCGCGCCCTTTCATCTGCTCGCGGGAGAGGGCCGTGTTTACACCGACAAATCGCACGACTGGCACATGCAAACTCTGGCGCGTCTCGCAGGCGGCATCATCCTGGCAACCACGCACAAGATCATCGATGTGACGAATCCCGCTAGCGAAGCAGAAGGCATCGCGTGGTGGGAGGAACTCACCGGAGGCGGTGGCGAAGGCATGGTGGTGAAACCGCTCGACTTCATCGTGCGCGGACGCAAAGGCCTCGTGCAGCCGGCCGTGAAATGCCGCGGCCGCGAGTATCTCCGCATCATCTACGGTCCGGAATACACGTTGGAGGAAAATCTTACCCGCCTTCGTTCGCGCGGCCTTTCCACGAAGCGTTCTCTCGCCTCACGTGAGTTCGCTCTCGGCGTGGAAGCGCTCGAACGTTTCACCCGAAGGGAGCCTTTGCGCCGCGTGCACGAATGCGTCTTCGGCATCCTCGCTTTAGAAAGTGAGCCGGTGGATCCACGACTGTAGCTCCATTGCCCAGCAGCAATGTGCTTTCTATAAAGCCACCTTCACGCATTGTCTGGCGTGATGGGCTGTCTGCACGGGGGCGGCTTTGGGCAGTTGTTTAGCGGGGCGTTGCCAGCGGTATTTGATGAGTAGCTTCTGAAACTTAGGATGCCTGCCACGGAAGATGTCGCCATACCATTCGACTCCAGGCCCAAAAATCTTTGCCTCGCTGCAGCCAAGACAAAGCAACATGTGGTAAGTGGTCTCGCCCGCTTTCCACGTGAGGCAATAGTCTGGATGATAACCTCCGCACATCTTTCGGCCGCGAGAGTGAATCAAGTTAGATTGCTCTGCAGAGAGAATCCGTAATGCCTCCACGTCTGCTGCGGCTATTTCAAGCGGGCGTTTGTAAAATGGATAGTCGTGAATCCGGATCACTTCCTTGTTCGCCATCTCGGCTTTGAATAGGTCCTGCTCCCACCCCGGATGTGGGAGGCCTTCGTGAACCACCAGCGAGGATGCGCGGGGGATGCTTTCGAAGAAGCCCTTCAAGGTGATAAGATCTTGTGCGGACAGACCTTCCACAAACGAGGCCTTCGAGAACGGAGAGAGAGCTATCGATGTCAGGAAGAAAAGGAAGAAGAGGCAGCGACGGATCATAGGGAGGGCGTTTGTTTGTTATGTCGACCGCTTCCGCAGTCGGATTACAGGCGGAGGGCGTGTTCTCCGTCGCACTGTTAACTCGAAGGAGCGGTGGCGAGTTGCCGACGGTCGCGCTAAGAGCCATGAGCATTTGTTTGGCTACGGCGTCGGTTTCTTGATTTGGAGATCGTTTGTTTTCGGTGGTTGCGATGCGGGACGCTGATCGCGGTATTTGGTGAGCAAGCTTCGGAACTTCTCATAGGCTTCTTTTCCGATGTCGCCATACCACGCGATCTGTGGGCCGTAGATCTTCACCTCATGACAGCCGAGACAGAACAACGCCTGAAAGGTGGCCTCTCCGTTTTTCCAGACCAGGCAGTAGTCGGGATGAAAACCTCCACACATCTTGGAACCTCCGAAATGGGAAAAGCTCAAGGCGTCTCCAGAAAGCGCCTTCAGTGACTCCACATCGTTGGTTACAACTTCGAGGGGACGTTTGTAAAAGGTGTAGTCGTGGACTGGGACGACCTCCTTTGTCGCCACCTCTTCTTTGAAAACGCGTGCCTCAAAGCCGTAATGTGGGAGACCCTCCAGGACCACCACCGAGGGAGCGCCGCGGATGCTCTCAAAGACTGGCGTGAGCGTGGTGAGGTCTTCCGGGGTCAGCCCCTCTACATCGCTTGCGCCTGTGATCTCAGCGATTTTAGCTTTCGTTTCCGCGCTCATACGTGGCACACCTGATTCTTCTGCTGCGAGGGAGAGGGCGCCACAGGTCGCCAAAAAGATGAAGGGGCGGTGGCGGTTCATTGGTTTGAAAGATGGCAGTTGTTCACAAAATCCAGCAGCTGACGCTTCGGTTTTCAGCAGTGCAGCTTTTGGCAGCACGGAGACGCGTTCGGGGAGGTTGTTCCAGAGGATTGAAATTCGTAGGAGGAGAATCGAAGGATGAGCCCCCCCTCATTCAACTCGCCTCCAGCTCGTGGAGGAGGTGCTCGGCGTTTCTTGCCTGGGCGGTTCCGGGCCAGGCTTGCATGTTCTCCGTTAGCAGTGTGCGGGCGGTGGCCATGTCGCCGTTGCGGCCGTAAACCTCGGCGAGTTTGCAGCGGAGGAAGGCTTGTTCATCCACAGGCCACTGTTTTTGCAGCGCGTTGGTGAGGGTTTCCACGGCTGCTTGCGGGTCGCCGAGATGTTTCATCTGCACGTTGGCGATGCCTTCGATGGCTGCCGTGTCGTCGGGATTTCCCGCCAGAGCCTGACGATAAAAACTGATGGCTTCGAGATACTCACCGGCCTCGATGCTTTCCCGCGCCTTCACGAATGGATCATCCGGCGCGGAATCGGAGCCGCCGTAGATGAGATCGCCGAGCTTTTCGCCGAGGACCGGCAGGAACGTGATGGCAATGATGATTCCCGCCGCCATGGCGGTAATGAGAGCGCCGCCAAAATAGACGAGCAGCTTGGTTTGGTCGTCGAGCCCCTGGGCTTCAACGCGTTTGCCTTCGCGAAACAACCAGACGCAAAGACCCAACAATCCAGCAAGGACAACAAGGCGCAGGAGGAGGCGCATGGAGGGATATTGCGAAGGAAAACGCCGACCGCCAAGGAAAAATTTTAGGGACTCCCGGCAAATCAGCCGCGTTCCTGCTTGAGACACTTGTCGATTCTTTCCATCATCCCGTTCTCACTATGAAAATTCTCATGGCCTCCAGTGAAATGTCGTCGCTCGCTCGCACCGGGGGCCTCGGCGATGTGCTCGATGCGTTGCCCGTAGCCCTGCGTGAGGCAGGTCACGAAGTGAGCGTGGTGCTCCCGCTCTACCGCAGCATTCGGGAGAATCCGCAGCTCCGACTCCAGGAAACGGGAGTGCAGTTCAGCGTGCAGGTGGGGGAAAAATCCGTAGAGGCCGGCGTCGTGCAAACGGTGGCGCCGAATGGCACGCAGGTGTTTCTGGTTCGGCGCGACGAATACTTCGATCGCTCTGCGCTCTACGGCATCGAAGGCAAGGATTACGAGGACAACGCCGAGCGCTTCATTTTTTTCAGCAAAGCGGTGCTGGAACTCGCGCGCCGCATGCAGCCGGTGCCGGATGTGATCCATGTGCACGATTGGCAGACGGCTCTGATTCCCGTGCTCGTGAAGGAATGGGCTCTGCCGTTTCGCACGGTGCTCACCATTCATAACCTAGCGTTCCAAGGAAACTTCTGGCCCTACGATTTCCGGTTTACGAATCTCCCGGGATCGTATTTCGGTGCTCAGGGAGTGGAGTTTTTCGGAAACTTAAATCTGCTCAAAGCGGGCATCCTTTTCGCAGATGCGATCACGACGGTGAGCGAGCCGTATTTGCACGAGATCCAGACGCCAGAGAGCGGGTGCGGCCTGGATGCCGTCATTCGTGAGCATCGCGCCAAGTTCATCGGCATCCTGAACGGGGCAGACTATTCCGTGTGGAATCCGGAAACGGACAAGTTTTTGCCGGCGAACTTTTCCGCAGAGGATCTTTCCGGAAAACGGATCTGCCGCGACACGCTTCTCTCGCAACTCGGGCTCGATCCGCAGCCGCGCGGTCCCGTCATCGGCATGGTGACGCGGCTCTCAGAGCAGAAAGGCTTTGATATTTTGCTCCCGCTGCTCGATCGGCTGCTCTCCGACGATGTGCGCCTGGTAGTGCTCGGTGAAGGCGATCCCGCTTATGAAGCGGAGCTCCGCTACCACACGCTTAAGCATCGTGGGCGTTTTGCGTTCCGTCAGGAATTCGACGCGGCGCTCTCGCATCTCATCGAGGCGGGATCAGACATTACGCTCATCCCTTCGCGGTTCGAGCCATGTGGATTGACGGCGATCTACAGCCTGAAATACGGAGCGCTGCCTGTGGCGCGCTCGGTCGGCGGACTTACCCAAATCATCAGGGATCACGACCCAATGACGGACGACGGCTGGGGATATCTCTTTGAGGATTACACCGCAGAGTCCTGCTGGGATGCGATCAAGCGAGCCCGTCTCCAATTTATCGATCAGCCCGTCTGGGGCGCTCTGATGGAGCGGGCGATGCAGCAGGATTTCTCGTGGAAGCAGGCGGCTGAGGAATATTCCACCCTTTACCGTCGACTCGTGCCGATCTCTGTGGCTGCGGTTGAGCCGGAGCCGGCGGCGGTTATTTAACGCGGCGCCCGGATAGGGCAAGGGTCAGGCATCTCCCCTATCCGGTGCCATCGAGAAACGAGGAGGGGCCAAAGGCGGAACCGTGGCGTTTCTCCGGTATGATCCAACGCATCGACCAAATCGCTGTGGACCTTCCGAGACCGGATAGTCCCAATCCCAACGCCGCCGCCGCCATTCAAGAACTGATGGGCGGGAAGTTTGGCGAGATGTCCACCTTGATGAACTACACCTTCCAGTCGTTCAACTTCCGGGGGAAAGAGAAATACAAACCCTTCTATGATCTGCTCTGCAACATTGCTGCTGAGGAATACAGCCACATCGAAGCGGTCGCGGCTGCCACGAACTTGTTGCTGACAGGTTCCACTCCCCGCACGGATCGCAACAAGCCTTCCGGCAAGAAGGCTTCGTCTAAAGCGAAGATGGCGAAGAATCTGGCGACGACCGGTTCGATCGATCCGGCTCCGCTGGAAGATATGGTCTCTGCGCGGAACGCCTACCATTTCCTCGCCACCGGCCAAGCCTGCGGGCCGTTCGATTCCATGGGCAATCCCTGGACGGGCAGTTATGTCACCGCCACGGGCAACCTGAAGATGGATTTGCTGCACAACTTCTTTTTGGAATGCGGAGCTCGCGCCAATAAGATGCGCGTCTACGAGATGTGCCCCGATCCAACGGCACGTGCGATGGTCGGTTACCTTCTCGTCCGCGGGGGCGTGCATGTCGTCGCCTACGCCAAAGCGCTTGAGAAACTCACCGGCGCCAATGTGAGTCAGCTCCTGCCGATCCCGGATGTGAGCAATAAGAAATTTCCTGAAGCGCTTAAGCACGAGGAGAAAGGTCTCCATCGCATCATGTGGAAATTCAGCCCGCACGATTATCCTGCCGTCGGAGAAATCTGGAATGGGCCGCATCCCGAGGACGGACAGGAACTGGAAGTTCGCGATGAACTGCCTCCCGGTTTCCCATGGCCCGAAATGCCCGAGGAACCGCAGCTCTGCGCGCCCGGCGAGATCGATCCCGACATGTTGAAATACTACTCGAAGATTCTGGGCTGATCCGAAAACCAACAACGTTCTCTGAGTGCGCCCGCTGTGGATTCCCGCAGCGGGCGTTTTCATTTCGTGGGGTTATTTCCCGCCGCTGGCGATCTTGTCGATCAAGGTTTTGTTAGGAGGATCGAGCTTGAGAGCTCTCTGCCAATAGTCGAGCGCCTGTTCTTTATTGCCGAGCTTTTGGTAAGTGTCGCCAATGTGCTCGAAGACGACGGCGTCTTCTTTTTCGAGATTTTCCGCCGCTTTGAGAAGCTGCTTGAGGGCGAGATCGAAGCGGTTGGTTTTGTAGTAATACCAGCCGAGGCTATCGAGGTAGGCGCCGTTGTTAGGTTCTACCAACAAGGCCTGGCGAATGAGCTGCCCGGCTGCTTCCAAGTTCTCACCACGATCCACCCAGAGGTAGCCGAGGAAGTTTTGTCCTTCGTGTGCTTTCGAAGGATCCGTCTCGATCGATTTGTGAATGAGCTCCACCGTTTTCTCGATTCGCCCGGCCTTATGCGCCGCATCAGCGTAACTGAGATAAAAATTCGAACTCAGCGTGCTGTTTTCTCCGTCGTAGCTCGAGGCCTCAGCGATGGCTTCTTCGAACTTCGCGAGCGCCTCTTCGTGCTGCCCATTATTGCTATAGGCGATCGCCAGCAGGGTCGTGAACTCCGGCGAACCAAAGCGGGCGCGAGCATCAATGAGTGTCTCGATTGCGAGGGGAAACTTTTTCAACTGAAGCGCCGTCTGCGCAACTCGCATGTAGTTCGCTGGCTCGGTTTTCCCGGTCAGCAAGCCTTGCTGGAAATTGGCGAGCGCCTGTTCGAAGTCGCCGCTCTCCACATAAAGAGAGCCCAGCGTGGTGTAGGCGTCAGAGAGGAGCGGGTTGAGCTTGATGAGCCCCTGCAACATCTCGATGGCCTCGGGGCGTTTGCCCATGAGCAGATAAATCCGCGCGAGCTTCATTCGCACATCCGCCTGGACTGGCTCCGGTGCGCCGCTGTTTTCCTCCAGCGTCTGAAGATAGAGCGGGATGGCTTTTCTATTGTCGCCCACTCGCGTGTGGTAATCCGCCACCCGCGCTATGACGCTCGGATCCTTGGGAGAAAGAGCGAGCGCTTTCTCGTAGAGTGCGGTGACTTTTTGCAGCTTGAGCAGATCGATCTGATCCTCCGAACGTTCCTTCCCGTAGAGACGCAGATAAAGATCGCCGAGGCCGAACCAGAAATCGACGTCTTTGCTATCGATGTTCGCCGCCTGATCGAGTGCTATCTCGGTTTTCGCGTCGTCGCCGAGCGTATCCAACGCCACAAAGAGCGCGTGATGTGTGCGCAAATCGTATGGGGCCGCCGCTACGCCGTCGCGCGCGTATTTAAGAGCGAGTTCCGGTTGGCTCAGCTCCTTCAGATAAAGATAGACCAGTGTGACGTAGGGCAGCGGATCCTGCGGCTGCGCTAGGAGAGCTTTTTTCAGCAGCGCCACCGCTTGGGGAACGTCGCCTCGACGCACGTATTCGTGGGCAATGCGGACCGCGAGCTTCGCGTCCACGCCGGTCGGATCCAACTCCAGTACTCGCTCATAAACAGCGAGCGCTTTGTCGTTGTCGCCCTCCTCCTCGTGCAGGAGACCTTGAATAAAATTGGCAAGAGCGTCCGCTCGCTGGGCCGCGGTTTCGGAGAGCTGCAGGTCGGGCTTCCCGAGTTCGTACTCAAAGGAATGCCGCACATCGCCCCACGGTTTCGCCGGGGTGACAGGCGCTTTGTTGGTGGGAACCGCGAAAGCTGACAGGGCCCCCAAGATCGAAAGGCCGCTGGACGCGAATCCAGCGGCTATCAATCTCGATCTAAATAACCTCTTGGCAGAGCAGGACGAGGGGCTGATTGCGGTGATGCCGGGCATCGTTTCCTTCCGAATCTGCCGCGTCATGCGGCCAATCTAACAACTACGACTTGTAGCGCAAACGCTTCTTGTGGCGGTTCTCTTTCATCCGCTTACGGCGCTTGTGTTTGGCGATTTTCGATTTTCTTCTTTTTTTCAGGGATCCCATGGGAGTTTGTTTTACGGTCTATTTAATACACTAATTTGTTGAGAGGATATTCGATGATTCCCTCCGCGCCCAAGGCTTTGAGCTGGGGAATGATCTCGCGGACGACTTTTTCGTCGATCACGGTTTCCACCGCGACCCAGTCGGACTGCGCAAGATGCGAGACCGTCGGATTGCGAAGGGATGGTAGGGCAGAAAGCAAGTTTTTCAACTGGTTTTCCGCGATGTTCATCTTGAGGCCGACTTTGTCACGAGCGTTGAGCGCTCCTTGCAGGAGCAGAACGATCCGCTCCAGCTTGCCGCGCTTCCAGGCGTCCTTCATCGCGCCGTGGTTGGCGACGATCTGCGGAAAGGATTCGGTGAGGTTCTCGATGATGCGCAGTTTGTTGGCGCGGAGCGAAGAGCCGGTCTCCGTGATGTCCACGATGGCATCGACGAGATCGGGCACTTTCACTTCGGTCGCGCCCCAGCTGAATTCCACTTCGGCTTCGACGCCGTTGTCTTTGAGAAATTTGCGCGTCAACCCGACTGCCTCGGTGGCGATGCGTTTTCCCTGGAGATCCTTGACGCTGTGAAAAGGCGAGTTCTCCGGAACTGCGAGCACCCAGCGGGTGGGTTGCGCGGTGGCTTTGCTGTAGGGCAGCGAACAAATCACTTCGACGTCGGAGCCATTTTCCTCCGTCCAGTCGCGACCGGTGAGTCCGCAATCGAGATAGCCGTGCTCGACGTAACGGCTGATCTCCTGGGCGCGGAGCAGGCGCAGCTCGATCTCTGGGTCATCAATGCCAGGCTTATAGTTCCGCTTGAAGAGCGTGATGTTGAATCCCGCTTTGCCAAAAAGCTCCAGCGTGGGTTCTTGCAAAGAACCTGATGGGAGACCGATTTTGAGAACGTTGGACATTTGGCGGGTCGGAAGAAAAGCGCATTTTGGGCAGGCGCGCCAGTCAAATCGACGCGGGCCGATTTCTCCAGCTCCTGCGGCTATCGGGCGGCGGTGCGCTTTTTCTGCAAGGCGGCGTCGATCTTGGCGAGCGGCAGGCAGTTCACCACGTCGGAACGTTCCAGCCAGCCTTTACGGGCGAGCGCCACGCCAAACCACAGATGCTGCAAGCTGCTCGTGTGGTGCGCGTCCGGGTTGATCGCGCATTTCACGCCTTTTTCCTTGGCGAGCTGCCACCAGCGCCAGTCCATGTCGAGGCGATACGGGCTGGCATTAAGCTCGATGATGGTCCCCGTCTCTGCCGCCGCATCGATCACGGCAGGAATGTTCACCGCATAAGACTCGCGCTCGAGCAACACCCGGCCCGTAAGGTGACCCACCATGGTGACGTAAGGATTTTCCATCGCGCGGATGATGCGCTTCGTCATCTCCGCCTCGCTCTGCGTGAAGGAGGAATGAATGCTCGCTACGACATAATCCATCTGGCTGAGGATCTCGTCGGAGAAATCGAGCACGCCGTCCTTCAGGATGTCGCATTCCGTTCCCGCCAGGAGGCGGAAATGCCCGTCGTAAGTGGCATTCAGCCGGCGGATCTCTTCCAGCTGGGCGAGGAGCTGCGTTTCATTGAGTCCATGCGCCTGGAAGGAACTCTTCGAGTGGTCTGCGATGCCTAGGTATTCGAGCCCGATGTCGATGGCGGCAGCCGCCATTTCCTCTAGAGTCGAACGCCCGTCGCTGGCGGTGGTGTGGTTATGAAATGTCCCTCGCAGGTTTTCGAGTTCGAGCAGCTTGGGCAGGCGACCCTCTTCCGCGGCGGCGATTTCTCCCCGGCCCTCGCGCAGCTCCGGCTCGACGTAGTCCAAACCCAGCGCGCGATAAAGGTCCCGCTCCTGATAGATCTTCGGAATGTTTTCCGCCGGATCAGCTGGTGAATTCCGTCCCGTAGCGCGGGCTTCCACCGGCCCAAGCCGATACTCGTTCAGAGTATATCCCCGCTCCAGCGCGCGGCTGCGCATGATGACGTTATGCTCTTTGCTGCCGGTGAAATAGTTGAGGGCAAACGGATATTCATCGTTCGTCACCACCCGCAAATCGCATTGCATGCCGGATTTCAGCCGCACACTGGCCTTCGTTTCGCCGTTGGCCAGCACCGTCTCCACCTCTGTGTGATTTGTGAAATAAAAGATGATCTCCTTTGGGTTTTTGCCCGCGACGATCAGATCCAGATCGTGAAGAATCTCCTTCCGGCGGCGATAACTCCCCGCCACGCTCACCTGCGACACCTCGGGCAACGTCTTCAAATCCTCCAGGATCCGCTCCGCCACCGGCGCCGCATCGCCGAGCAGGAAATATCCGGAATGCTTCCGCCGCTGCTCAATGGATGCGAGCAAGTTCGCCGCCGTTTTCGCGCCGAAACCCGGCAGCCCCGCAATCCGCCCATCCCGCGCCGCCTCCTCCAGCGCTGTGAGTTCGCTGATCCCCAGTTGCTCCCACACCGCCTTGATCTTCTTCGGCCCCAGTCCAGGAATGTGAAACAACTCAAAAATCGTCGGCGGGAATTCCGCTCGCAGCTTTTCGAAATACGGCAGCGTGCCGGTGTTCACGAGCTCCGTCAGCTTCGCGGCGATCGCCTTCCCGATCCCCTCCACCGTCTCCAACTGCCCCTCCCGCGCCAGCGCCAGAAAGTCGCCACTAAAAACCTCAATCACCCGCGCCGCGTTGGTGTAAGCGCGCGTCTTGAAAGGATTCTCCCCCTTCAACTCCAGCAGCAGCGCGATAGACTCGAGAGTTTCGATCAGCGTTTCGCGAGTGATGGCCGGCATGGCCAGATTTTACCCACTTCTGCCCTCCCGACGATGATTTTTTCGGGGTGATCTCGTTGAGCCACTCGACATACATGTGTGAACATGAAGACAGCTCCCCATGCTCAATATCTCATCCGAACGGGCGTGCAGAGAGCGGGCGTTGGGTCGCAGGAAAATTCTCGTTCGCCAAGCTTATGCAGCTCCTCACCAAGGCTAGGAAGTCGTCGCGTATTATGCCTTCGAAGTTTCGCTCTTAGCACCGTAGCTGGTCTACGCCATTTGATAGCAGTCAATCATTACCTTCAAAAGGATGCCTACGACGAGAACCT
>DASVRZ010000013.1:0-6056 GCA_036388355.1 Chthoniobacterales bacterium
CCACGTTAGTCCGACATTGATGCGCGCGTTGTATCAAGCGAAAGGGGGGGATGGCATTTGCTTGATTACAGACGCCACGGCAGCGGCGGGCTTGGAAGACGGTGCAGTTTTTCAGCTTGCGCGCGTCCCTTGTGTGGTGGCTGGAGGAGTCGGCATGCTGGCCGATGGAAGTGCTATTGCAGGCAGCACATGCAGGATGATCGACGGCGTTAAAAAACTTACGGAACTCGCAGACGTGCCGCTCGTCGAAGCTGTGCGAATGGCGACTGTGAACCCGGCGCAAGCTCTGCGGCAGCCGCGGAATATTGGGGTCCTGCAGCCAGGATACCGTGCCGACTTTGCCATCTTTTCCACTGGGTTTAGGATCCGTCAAACGTGGGTGGGCGGTCAGATCGTTTACGAGAAATGGGATGAGTAACGCAGCGCTTCGGCTCGCAGCTTTGAATCCCGGCGGGCGCGATCCGGATCAGGACTTTCCAAACTTCGCGGGTGCGCCGAATGAGAAGATTCATGCGCCGGTGAATTATCACGGCTACGCAGCAGCGACGGGCGGAGCATTTCTGCGTTCGGTGGAAGCGGTGCGGCAGCGGGAGATTCGCAGCGTTATTTTGCTGCTGCGCTCCGATTTGAAAGCCAGCCTTGTCGCGCTGAAACAACTCCAGGAGCACGGTTGCCGCGTGTTCATTTCTTTCAAGGAATCCGGACTGCATCAGGTCAGTCAAACACTCTCGAAAAAGGGGAATCCTGAGCTGTTTACGCAACTGTGTGGATTCGCAGACGGCACCATTTCCAGCACCGAAGATTTGGTCGCGCTATACGGAGGAGCGGGAGCGAAAAACTTACATTTCATTCCGACGCCGTATCCGTTGGGGGACTCCGGCTGGGATTTTTCCATTCCGCCTCAGGAGCGATCCGGAATCTTCGTCGGCACTCGCGAATTCGACGTGCCGACGCGAAACCACGCCATGGCTCTCGCCGCCGCCTTCGCGCTGGGGCGCGAATTTTCCGAAACGGTTTCGGTGGTGAATGAAGACGGCCGCTCCGGACGTAAGCAGATTGATTCCTTCGCAGCACTGACGCCCGGCGTGAAGTTGAACATCATTGAGGGCCGCCGCTCTTATCCGGAATACCTCCGCAACATCGCGCGGCATCGCCTCGTCTTTCAGTGCGATGCCAGCGCAGTTCCGGGCCAGGTGGCAGGTGATGCGCTGCTGTGCGGCATTCCCTGTGTGGGCGGAAACGGCGCCGTGGAGCGGCTGGCTTTTCATGAGTTTACCAGCCATGGACGGTCCCTTACTGAAGTCGTCGAAGTTGCGCGGAGGCTCTTGGGGGATGCGCGTTTCCATGAGGAAGCCACTGCTCGTGCTCAGAAGCAGGCTTACGACAAAGTGAGCTTCCACGCTGTTCGAGAACAACTGGCTGCTTTGTTGTGAGAACGGATGGAGTATCTTCAAAGCCCACACTTTGAAGATGAGACATTCCTTTTGACCAAGGAACATTCTTGCTGCGGAGGTCACCACGAGGAGGTGACACCGCTGCCTCAGGCGAAATATTTCTGCCCGATAAGCGACGGCGTGGTTTGGGATTTGTCGGGCGTTCGCCCCAAGTGGGGGATGCGCTAAATGGGAACCGGCACAGAGGTGGCTATGGAAAGCGCGGGATCACTCTCCTCAAGGGCGACTTGCACGGCGTTGAGCAGGCTATCCGCCTCAGCCGCGCAACGATGAGCAACATTCGGCAGAATCTCTTTTTTGCGTTCATTTACAACGCGGCTGGAGTGCCATTGGCTGCCGGACTGCTCTATCCGGTCTTCGGTGTTCTCCTCAGCTCGATGATCGCTGGGCTAGCCATGAGCCTGAGCTCCGTTTCGGTAATTACGAACGCGCTGCGCCTGCGCTCGCTGCGCTTGAATTGAGGCTGCGGTTCGGGCCGGATTACCGCGCCCCGTCGTCTTTCATCTGGCGCAGGAGACTTTCTCGGCTGTCTAACGCGAGTTTGCTGCTGCGGGCTTTCTCGTAAAATTCCAATGCCTTTTTCTGGTCTCCCTGGATCTCGTAATGCGCGGCGTAATATGTGTAAAGAGCGTCCAGGTTGGGATCCAAAGCTTTGGCCTTGTCCAAGTCGGCCAAGGCCTCTTCATGCCGTCCGAGCAGGTCGAGAGCTTGCGCCCGCTTCACCCACACTTTTTCGTCTTGTGGGAAGAGTTTGAGCGAATCCGTAAAGGCAACGAAAGCAGCTTCGTTCATGCTGTTGCGAGCTGCCTCAGTGGAGAGAGAAATCCCGAACAGCCGCCGCGCTTCACCCAGATAATAATGCAGGTCGGGATTTGTCTTTTCCACCTCCAGGCCGCTGTGCGCTTCCCGAAGTGCTGTCAGGTAGTTTTGATCGCGTAAGGCGACACGCGCCTTTTCGGAAAACCATTCTCCGCGTAAATGCGGAGCGGCATCGACAGCGAGAGCGATGGCACAGGCGGGGATGAGGAGTTTGAAAGGAAACGCGGGCACACGTCCAGGAGGCAACTCGCGCGAGCGAAGCGTCGGCGGATTCGCGAGCATGCCAAACAGCGCCGCCAGGACGAGCGTGTTTCCCGGAATATGGGCGTTAAAATCCACCACGGAATGCGCCACCATCGCGGCAATCGCTGCCAGCGCGCCGACATTCAGGGCAAGGGCGTTACTGCTGATTTCGTGGGTTTCCACCAGTCGCTTTTGGATGATCCGGCGCAGCCCCAATCCGCCCTGCCAAAGGTGGCAGCCGAGGAAAAGAGCAAAGCCAATCGCGCCGAGATAGCCATATTCCGCAAGCAGATGGTAGTAGTCATTATGCACCCACACCGGGTCCGTCACCACCCGAGGATCGCGGTAAAGCCGCCCTAGATAAAGGTAAGTCCCTGCACCCGTGCCGGTCGCGGGCTGGGTGTGATATTGCTTGAGCGCTGCATCCCAGAGCTGCAGGCGCATGTTGCTCGGATCAACAATCGTGCCGACCCGATTGGAAAGAAGCGGATTCTTCTTCATCAATCCGACTCCTGCAACGCCCAGCACCACCGTAATCGCGACGGCAATTCCTCCAATGAGGAGCGTTCGCTGCGGACGCACCGCCCGCACAACAAGGATGCTTAGCGCGACGAGCGTCATAAAAGCAAAGGCGATGCTCACATATCCGCCCCGGCTCCCGGAGATCGCCACTCCCGCGATCAGCAGCAGCGAGAAATACAGCAACACCAACCGCGTCTTCACTCCAACCCGACCCCAGCAGCCCACCGCCGCAGCCATGACGGCCAGCATTTCAAGCAACCCCGCATAATGGTTCGGACACACGTAGAAACCGCTGGCGCGCTTGCCATAATCCGCACGGTGATAGCCGAACGGCAGGTAATTGTTCTCCTGCGAAAACTGAATCGCGCCGACCGCAAGATGCCCTACGGCTAGCAGAAAGAGCCCATAAACCAGATACAGGCGCAGCTTCGGATCCGTGATGTAGAGCGCGAACGTAAAATAAACCACCAGCGCCGCCAGCACCATGTAGCGATCATGCCGGGAAAGATATTCCACGGGAGAGGTGTAGGCCCGCCACAGAATGTAGGAGAAAAAGAGCACCGCACTCAGCATGCAGAGCACGGAAGGCATTGGCCTCGGCTTGCGCAGGAGGAAAACGGAGACCAATCCCGCGAGCGCGATGATGAGATATGCCGGGATGGCAAAAATGGGGCGCATCCCCCCGATTAAAACTTGAGCAACGGCAGTGCTGGCAAAGATCAGGAGAAGGAGGAACGCATTCAACGCGGCAACAAAGGGTGCGAAGCGGAGTCCGTCAAACCCTTTCAGCCTCGGGTTTCGAATCGCTGTTCTGCGTGAGCGGCAGCCGCACCTCAAACGTGGCGCCGGCGCCACGATCACTGCTCACCTCCACCGTGCCGCCATGGGCCTGCACCACGTGTTTCACAATCGAGAGACCAAGCCCGGTGCCGCCAATCTCCCGGGAGCGCGCTTCATCCACCCGATAGAAACGCTCGAAAATGTGCGGCTGATCTTTCCACGGAATGCCCGGCCCATGATCCCGGATGGCCACACAGACGCCTGCTGAACACCGCGTGCCGATGATCTTGATCGGTGCGTCGCCTTTTCTCCCGTGTTTGATCGCGTTATCGAGCAGGTTGAAAAAGACCTGATCCATCCGGCGCGCGTCGATTTGCACCAGCGGAAAATCACCTTGGAAAACCACATCGACCCGCAACTCCTTCGCGGCGAGCGACGGCTCCAATTGCTCCACCACGCGATGAATCGATTGCCGCAAATCCGCGCCGGAAAAATCCAACGCCACCCGCTGCGATTCGAGCGACGAAATCGTGAGTAAATCCTCCACCAGCAAATGCAGCCGCTCGGTGTGCTTATGCATGATCTTCAGAAACTTCCGCCCCGCGACGACGTCTTCCAGATCATCATCGAGCATCGTCTCGATGTAGCCGCCGATGATCGAAAGCGGCGTGCGCAACTCGTGGGAAACGTTGGCCACGAAATCTTTGCGCATACTTTCGAGCGCCTTCAACTGCGTCAAATCATGGAAAACGGCCAATGCCCCGACCATTTCCCCGTTGCTGCCGGTCATGCCAATGCTCGTGACTTCCAGCGTCTTCGCGACCAGTTTGCCGTTCTCGTTTACATCAACGACGTATTCTGTGGTTTGCGGTTCTGGCGTGGTGAAACTCGTCTCGATCGCACGCTGCAGAACGTGATTGCGAAATAGCTCCAGCAAGGTGCGGTTGATCGGCGACAACCCGGCAGGAAGCAGCCGATAGATCGCTTCATTCGCTAGGCGGATCCGCTTTTGCTGGTCGAGCAACACCACGCCCTCGCGCATCGTTCCAAGGATGGCGCGCAGATTCAATCCATCATCCCGGGCGCGGCCATCAGCGCGGTGGCTTTCCTCAATCAACGCCTGAAGTTCGCTGCCAATTTCGCGCACCACCTTTGCCCCAGACGGGTTAGCGAAGTGTCGTTCTGGATCCGCCTGAACCGCCGCCAAATCACGACGCAACCGACGCAACGGCAGTTCATACCGGAACAGGAAATAGATCACGCCCGCGGCGAGCAAGAGCGCCAGAAAGAGCGTCATTGTGGCTTTCTAACGGAGCGGCCGCGCTACGAGAATCCCGGTGTTCGTTTTGTAATGCGCCACGTAATCTGAGAGCTGCCGATCTACGACGACCTTGCCGTAATTCCGCGGAGCCGAAGCATGCATGAAACGAAGAACGCCATTCTTGTCGCGCAACGCGAGCCCCACGTGAGACGTCCCAACGCCGGAACCATCGCGTGAAGTGATGCCGATGATGTCGCCGTTTTGCAGATACTTCTCGATGGCAGCGATCTTGTTTTTTGGAATGTGATAAAACGGTGTCGCCGCAATCCGGGCCTCATGTTGAGCAATGCCCGTCCGCAGTTCCGGGTTCTTCACCAGGTAACGGTAGTGCTTCCAGCCCACCGTCATTTCCCGCGGCCTGTTCATCGCGCGAACTCCGCCGAGGCGGCGCGTCAAATCCTCTACGAGCCCGCGTTTGTCGTTGTCCCAAAGCCAATCCTCCAGATAGTGCAGGCGCGACAAATACGAGCCATCGCATTTGCCGCCACGGTAGCGGTCCAGCTCGATGTATTGCAGCATCCGCTCCGGCGTCCAGTTGGGCCGCGGCTCATTGATCATTCGCCCGAAGGCCAGCGCTACCTCGAAGAACGTCCAGCAATCGAGGCCATTCAGATTGACCGAGGGGGCTTCCACGTGGTCATCGATCTCCAGGGTATATCCTTTATAAGGAACGCCCACCAATGCCTGCCCGATCGACGCCGTGCGCAGCCCGATTGGCAGCGTATTCCATTGCTCCGATTCCGCGCGTGAGACCAGGCGGTCGAACGTTTTGCGCCCTTGAAAAACCGTATCGAAAGGCAGCGAAGCCGCCTGAAGTGCCGTGGCAAGGACTAGAAACAAGCTAATGAAAAAAAGGCGAAAGCTCACGAGGCAGACCATGCCTTCATTCCCCAGAAGACGCAAAAAGTTCATGCAGT
>DASVRZ010000014.1:0-20210 GCA_036388355.1 Chthoniobacterales bacterium
CAGATCGCGTTGAGATGGCCGCCTTTTCTAAATCGGGAAATCTGAAGTTGAACCAGCAGGCTAATCCTCACATTCTCCCGCGATGAGCTCCACCGTCGCCGTTTTGTTCCTGGCCGTCGTTAACAAGGATTCTTCTGCCTATCAAGCCGGGAGTTTCATGGGCAAAGTTACGCTGGCAGTCTTTGCTGTTATCTTCCTTCTAGCTTTGTTCAGCGGCAAGCGGGTGGGCGGCATTGTGAAAGCCTTGCTCGGGGTGTTGCTGGCTGCCGGCATCTTCAGGATCGGAGTGCCGATTCTTGTGGAAAAGCGGAAAGAAGCGCAGAAAGTACAAGAGGCGGCTAAGCTTGTGGTTTCACCTAAACCAGTGACGGCTGATCAGCCGACGGCGGCGGCTCCTAAACCTCGGGCTGTCCCGCCTGCAAATCCAGACAGAGCTAAATTGCTTCAAGAGGCTAAGGCGGAGTATGAGGCGCTAAACGAGGAGCGAGAACAGCTCGATAAAAGCGACCCGAAAGCAGTCGCCGCCTTTAACAAGAAGGCAGCCGCGTACAAAGCAAAGGCAGATCGGCTCAAATACACCCCTTAGCGCGCGGTCGCGAAAACTTTCTCTAGCTGAGGCGCTTCGGAAAGGCTGCGCGGGGTGATCATTTTCCGCTCTACGGGCACGGTGCCGCCTTCGATTTGTTTGATCACCTTCACGTGCGGCTGCCAGTGCAGTTCGCCCAAGGCTTGCAGGCGTCCGAGCTCTTCGCCGGTCGTTTTCTGGAATGCCTTGTAAATGAGTTCCGAGCAATAGATCGCCGCATCGTCGAGATCGTAGTGAATGTCGTAGGGAAGCCCTTTGTAGCTTTTAGCGGCTTGAACGAACGCGCCGATCTTCGGGCGATAGGGCTCTTTCAGGCGATAGACGCTGTATTGCCCGTCGCGGGATTGGGCGATCCAATCCGAAAGCGGCGTCTCGCGCACCGGGCCGATTGCTTCGATCACCGCCCATCCCGAGGACGTCTGGTGAAGAATCCCGCAATGCGAGTAAGGAGAACCCGTCGCACCCTCGATGGCGTCGATGAGCGGATTGCGCGGGAGCGACTGGAAAACAATGTCGCCTTCCTGGCCAGCGAAGGCAGCTGACGGTGGAGTGCTTTTCTGGCAGGCAGTGAAGCTCAGCATCACAGCACTAACAATGCTGAGGATTTGAAGATGTTGTCTCATAGAGGATGCAGAGTTCCAATATGCCACAACGCTTCCTCGGAAGCTAACTGAGCGGGACCAATCTCGGACAGCAAGGCTTGTCCCGGTGTCGTAACAGGAGCGGTCGGTTTTCAGATCCTCTTCAATGTCCCGCCACAAGGGCAAACACCCACCGATGCCCGCAGAATTCCCGGCTTTCCCTTTCGTGATTTTCTGATTTCCTGAGTCCCCTCTATGGAAGAACTCAGCGAACTCCTCACCATCCGCCGCGACAAGCTGGCCAAAATGCGCGAACTCGGCGTTAACCCGTTCGGCGCGCGCTTTGATACCACGCACAGCATTGCCGAGGTGCGGGAGAAGTTTGTCGCACAGACTCCGGAACAGCCAGGACTCCAGGTGCGCCTGGCCGGACGCCTCACAGCGCATCGAGACATGGGAAAAAGCCACTTTCTCGATCTCTCTTCCGGCGGTGAGCGCATCCAGCTTTACGTCAGCACGAAGGAACTCGGGCCGGACCGGACGGAGATCTTCAACCTGCTGGATCTGGGCGATTTCATCGGCGTCGAGGGGTTCTGTTTCATCACCCGCACCGGAGAGAAAAGCATCCATGTGAAGGAACTCACCGTGCTCTCGAAGTCGCTCCGCCCGTTGCCGGAAAAATGGCACGGCGTCTCCGATGTGGAGACGAAATATCGTCAGCGTTATCTCGATCTGATCGCCAATGCGGAGTCGCGCGAGGTCTTCCTCAAGCGCATCAAGATCGTTGCAGGCATTCGCAGTTTTCTGCAGGAGCGCGGCTTCCTCGAAGTGGAGACGCCGATGATGCAATCCATCGCGGGCGGGGCGGCGGCGCAGCCCTTCAAGACGCATCACAACGCGATGGGCGTCGATCTGTTTCTCCGCATTGCGCCGGAATTGTATTTGAAGCGGCTGCTCGTCGGCGGGTTCGACAAAGTGTTCGAGCTCAACCGAAATTTCCGAAACGAGGGCGTCTCTCGCCGGCACAATCCGGAGTTCACCATGCTCGAGGCCTATTGGGCCTATGCGGATTTCGAACTCATGGCCGAAATGATGGAGTCGCTCATCTGCCACTTGGCAGAGACCGTCTGCGGCACGCTCCTTATCGAGCACAAAAACGCCGACGGCGAAGTCACCAAAACCATTGATCTCACCCGCCCGTGGATACGCGCCCGCTACAGCGACCTCATCGAAGCACGCGACCCCGGCTGGAGCGCCCTCAGCACCGAAGCCAAACGCGCCCGCGCTCACGAACTCGGCTTCGAAGTGAGCCCCGCGATGGAGGATTTCGAGATGACGCAGCAGTTCTTCGAAAAGCTCATCGAGGAGAAATCGATCAACCCGCTTTTTGTCACCCACGTGCCAAGCCAGCTCGTGCCGCTCGCCAAGCAAAACGTCGCTGACAACAGCGTCGTTGATGTTTTCGAACTCGTCATCAACGGGCAGGAAATCGCCCCCGGTTACAGCGAGCTCAACGACCCGATCGTGCAGCGCGCGCGGCTGGAGGAGCAGGCCGGTGAGGAAATCCAGAGCATCGACGAAGAATTTCTTCTCGCGCTGGAACACGGCATGCCGCCGGCTGGCGGGATCGGCCTCGGCATAGACCGACTCGCCATGATGCTCACCGGCGCCGAATCGATCCGCGACGTGATCCTTTTCCCGCATCTGAAGCCAAAGGGTTGATCCAAAGCAGAGGGAAAACGGCGATTTTGCGACGGAAGAGCCGCTTCAGCACATGTTGCAAGCGGGGGCGTCTTCTAGTATAGGGGAGGCTTGCTCATGAAAATTTCCCCCTGGCTTCTCGTGGCCGTCCTCACCACCTCCAGTGTTTACGCTCAGGAGGCCGGTCCGGCCAAGAGCTTGTTTGACCTCGTGCAGGCCGGCGGCTGGGTGATGATTCCGCTAGGTTTCGCCTCGGTTCTCACGGTGATGCTCGTCATGGTCTATCTCGTGACGCTGCGCCGGGGCGCAGTGGTCAGCCGCGAATATATGGAGACCGCCGCTGCTCTCCTGAGGAAACGCGATTACCTCGGGCTGCTCGCAGTTTCCAATCGCCACAACGAAGCTGTCGCGCGCATTGCCTCGCGGATGCTGGATTTCGCAAACACCCATCCCACCGCACCGATGGAAGCTCTCCGCGAAGTCGGCGAAACTGAAGGCGGTCGCGTTGCGAATTCTCTCAATCACCGGATCACCTATCTCGCCGATGTCGGCGTCATGGCTCCCATGCTCGGGCTGCTCGGCACCGTGGTGGGCATCATCCAATCTTTCGGCGAACTCGGTAAGAAAACCGGCGACGCCAGCCAGCCCATTTTGCTCGCGCAAGGCGTCGGCCAGGCGCTGGTGACCACCGCCGCGGGCATCATCATCGGCATCGTGGCGATGACCTTCTACGCATTCTTCCGCGGACGCGTGCAGGGGCTTATTTCCGACCTGGAAGGTGCCTCGACTCATCTGCTGAGCCTGTTTGCGATTAGCTACGACAAGAAAAACCGCGAGCCCGTCTCGAGCCGCCGCTCCGCTCTGGACGACGACGATTATTAGGCGACAGTTTTTCGGCCTTCATGAATTTCCGTAAATCACAGACGCTGGTTCCTCCGAGTTTCCAACTGGCACCCATGATCGACATCTTGATGGTCGTTCTTTGCTTTTTCATTCTCACCTGGAATTCGGCCCTGCATGAAAACGAGCTGGATGTGAAGGTTCCCTCGGCCAAGAGCGCCAAGGAAGCGCAACCTTATCTCGGCCAGGTCGTCATTAATATCCGGAGCGATGGCACTTTCGTGATGAACAAAAACGAGCTGGACCGCGATGCCCTGCTCGCTCGTTTGAAGAAACTTTCCGGTCTCTACCCGGACCAAGCCGTCATCGTGCGGGGCGACGAATCTGTCGAATATCGACACATCGCTGCCGTTCTCGATATCTGCCGCAGCGCCGACATCTGGAACGTTGCCTTCGCAACCGCCGCGGATAAAGCGGCGAAATAATTCAATGACACCCCGCATTTTTGCAGCCGTCGTTCTCGGCTCCACCTCGATTCTCGCGCAAGAAGCCACTCCGGACCGGTCTCCCGTTCCCGTTCGCCGCGCGTTGCCGGTCAACGAAGAGGAAGCCGTTACTGAAGAGTCCGAAACGACCAAAGTGCGCCGTGCGGAACCTGTTACCGCCGGAACTCCGCCACCCCCGGAGCGGACCACTCAACAACCTGCGGAAACCACTCGCCGCACCGCCGTGCCGACTGAGGAAGCGCCTGCGCGTACTCCGCGGCAGACGGAAGAACCTGTCAGACGCGCAACCGCCGTGACCGAGGAAGCGCCAGCCAGGACTCCTCGTCAGGTGGAGGAACCTGCCCGCCGCACCACGGTTACTGAGGAGGAAACACCAACCCGCACACCACGCCAGACGGAAGAACCTGTGAGGCGCGCGACGGTGGTGACCGAGGAAACGCCAGCCAGGACCCCTCGCCAGGCAGAGGAACCTGTCAGGCGCGCAACTGCAGCGGCGGAGGAGACTCCGGCGAGAACACCACGTCAGACAGAGGAACCGACTCGCCGTGCTGCTGTGCCGACCGAGGAAGCGGCTCCTACCCGGACTACCCGCGCGGCAGAGGAGCCCACCCGCCAAGCAACTGCGCCTTCGGAGGAAGCGGCGCCGCGTGCCACACGTCCGCCGAGCCAACCCGTCACCCGGGCGACGCCTGCACCGATTGTTGTCGAAGAGTCGGCTGCGACGGAGGCCGTAACGCCCCGTGCCACCCCGAATCTCATCGCTCCGCCGCGTTCCATGACCGCGCGGGAAGAGGAAGCCGTTAATGTGCCGGTGCCTTCGGCCGAGCCGGAACCCGCCTCCGACGGACGCGAGATCCGCATGGCTCCTTCCAACGGCGCTGGCATCGCGAACGCGGCAGCCGATCAACTGGAAGTCGCTAACGGCTTTTATTCCCGGAAACTTTTCGATCTCGCCACTCCGGAATACGAGAAATATCTCGCCAACTACCCGACGGCCCCTGGGCGGCAGTCGGCTATTTTCCGGCTTGGCGAATGTTATCGCGCTCAAGGCACCCCCGGCGTAGCCATTGCTTATTACCAGAAGTTGCTCTCGGAATATTCCAGCGGCGAATTCCTCGGAGCTGCGTCCTATCGGCTCGCGGAAATCTACTACGGCCAAAAACGTTTCGATGAAGCCATCACCCTCTATCGAAAGGCTGCGGCCAATGCGAAGAACGCTGATCTAACCCTTTCCGCCCGTTATTTCGAGGCTCGTGGACTCGAGGAAGTGGGACGTCGCGCGGAAGCCCGGCTCGTTTTCCAAGACATCATTTCCGTCAAGGAGCGCAACCCTTACAAAACCGCTGCCCGTTTAGCCTTGGCGCGTTATGCAGAGGCTTCTGGCTCAAAGGAAGAGGCGCTGAATTATTACACGCAGCTAGCGGCCGAGACAGAGCGCAACGAACTCCGCGGCGAGGCTTTGATCCATGCCGGAAGTCTCGCCGGGGCTTTGGGCAAAACGGCAGAAGCCAAAGGGTTTTATCAAAAAGCGATCGAAGCTCCGGGCACCGGCAATTGGCGGCCTCTGGCGCGTCTGGGCCTGATGAAGCTCAGCTACGACGCAGGCGATTACGCCGGCACCATCCGCATGTATGAGTCGGGAACGGTCAACGTAGGCGGACTAGCCCCCGCGGAGGTCACCGTTCTCGCCGCGAATGCCTATCGGCAGCTCAACCGCAGCTCCGACGCGGCCGCTCTTTATGAGCAGGTGATCGCCAGTTATCCCGATTCGCCGGAAGCTCGCGAGGCCGGATACCAGCGCCTGCTCGCCCTGGCTGCGGGGAACGATCCCGCGGTGATCACCGCCATCAACGATTATCTCGGGCAGAACCCAACCGGCGAGCGGTCCGACAAAGCGCGCCTCTTGAAGGCGGAATATTTTTACAAAAACAAACGCTATACGGAGGCGGCCACAGTTTACTCCGACGTCGGAAAGAGCCTAACTGATGCTAAGCTCAAGGCGGAGTGTCTCTACCGGGCCGGTTGGTGCTATTCTCAGGATTCCGATTGGCAGAAAACAATCGACGCGATGGCGGAGTTCGTGGAGGCGTTCCCAAACCACGAGAACGCTCCCAAAGCGCTGCTCCAGCGGGGTTATGCTTCGCTCAAGCTGAAGTCTTACACCTACGCGCTGCGCGACTTCGATAAGTTGATCCAAAATTATCCGAAAGCGCCTGAACGCGAGCTGGCATTGACCCAAAAGGCCTTGGCCGAAGGGCAGCAGGACGACAACGTGGCCATGGCCGCGACTTTCCGGCAGCTCTTGAACGAGTATCCGAACACCTCGGCGAAGGCGCAGGCCAACTACTATGTCGGCTGGGCCACGTTCGAGGCCAAGAACTTCGCCGAAGCCGTCGATCCGCTCAAGATCGCTCGGGATCTGGATCCGAAGAGCTATTTCGACGACGCCAGCCTCCGCATCATCCTCGCGAACTACTATCTCGAACAGCTGGAGCCGCTCTCGCACGAAGTGGATTACTACAAGGCCAAAGACGGCAAGCGCGGGCTCCCTGGCGAGATCTTCAGCTGGCTGGGCGGCAAGTATTACGCCGCTGGCAGCTTTACCAAAGCCGCGCGCTATCTCGAAATGCACATCGCGAACATTCCGGGAGACCCGGAAACCGAGATTTACTACCTGCTCGGCGATGCTGAACGCCACCAGCAAGGCTGGGAAAAGGCGCGCAAAAACCTCGATCTCTACCTTAGCAAGGTCGATGCTCCGGGTCTGAAGGCGCGGGGGTTAATCGCTTACTCGAAGCTGGAGCTGGGTCAGAAAAATTACGCCGCGGCACGCACGCGTTGCAGCGACGCGCTGAACTTGCAGCCCGAAGGCCGTCTGAATGCGGAGGGTCGTATGCAGGCCGGCGACATTGATCTCGAGGAAGGCAAATACGAAGAGGCGGCCAAGAACTACCTTTCGATTAGCGTGCTCTACGACGACGCCGAGCTGACTCCTCTCGCTCTGGAAAAAGCAGCGTTCGCCTACAGCAACGCAGGCAATACAGCAGAAGCGCAAAAGGCGAATCTAGAACTCAAGGATCGCTATCCTGAATACAAGCCGAGCCTCCCCAAAGCGAAGTGAACGAAAGCCCGCCGGGCCTTTGCCGTCTCAGACCTTGCTACGATGAAATGTACATTGCGGCCTGCGACAAACGAAGATCGCGCCGCAGTCGAGAACCTGGTCTTCTCTGTTCTAGCGGAGTATGGCCTCTCGCCTGATCCGGGCGGCACCGATTCCGATCTCCATTCGATCGAGGACACCTACCAAAAGTCAGGTGGCTGTTTCGCCGTTCTTGTGAGCGACGCCGGCGAGGTTGTTGGTTCCGTGGGTATCTTCCCGATGTCTTCCTCCACTTGCGAACTCCGCAAAATGTATCTTGCACGTTCTGCACGCGGTCGCGGCTTCGGTCGTCTCCTGCTTGAGCATGCTCTTGCCCAAGCTGCAGCTTTAGGATTTACGCGAGTAACGTTGGAGACAGCATCGGTTCTGCGGGAGGCCATTTCGCTTTACGTTATGGCTTTCGGCCCTTCGCTGCGGACCATCTTTCCGCCCGCTGTGATGCTTCCTACTTCCTCGAAATCCCTGCCGCTACTTCAGAGCCGCAGAGCTGAGCTCAAGGACAGCGGCTAGACCGGGCGTCTTGAACTGGGACGGCCACGATGGTGAAAAGCGTTCCTAAAGTCGGCAAAGCCGCACGACCCGCCTACTTGTAGGCGTAAACCAGCGCCCAATGGGTGCGCTCTTCAGGAGATTTCTCCACCTGAACGATGAGATAATAACTGCCAGTGCTTGGCGGGCTAAAGCGGATGCCGGCATAGGAACCCTTTTGCCAGGCATCCTGTTCCACAAGTTTTCCTTCGGCGTTGTAAATATGCACGCTCACTTTGGCCTTGATCGTGTCTGTGGCCATGAAGAACCAATAATCGTTCCCTTTGAAAAGCGTGTGCTGGAACGCCTTCTTTTCGCCTACACCCAAATCGCCGCCCCATTGGTCCTCGCGGACGGTGAACCCTTCCTTTACGTAAGGGTCAGCAGCTTCCATAGCTGCGGAGATGGCGTCATCAACAGTCGCGCGTGCTGGCAACGCGAATGCGAGCGCAGCGATGAAGAGGAAGACGAACTTTTTCACAAAGGGATGAAGGATTAAAGCAGGGTTAAGCGTCTTTTTGCAAGATAGACTTTACCAAGTCACTAGTAATCGTATGAACCTTGTCCACCGACTGCTTGGAAATCTCGCCCCCGTCGATCAACGGGCTAATCTCGACTAGTCGGCGGCGGATTTGATCGACCAATGACGCTTTGCGCAGTGGGGGTGGCATGGACTCGATCTGGCTGCCGAAGTAGGCGAGCAATTGGGGCTGATGCAGCAGATCGGCGCCGTCTTTTGAGTAGTTCTTGTTGAGGACAGACGTGAGAACTTCCGTGCCGCGAAGCCAGCCACCAAGGCTGACCAAATGGGCGAGTTGCTCGTCGTTCAGCTCGGACATGGCGTTGCGAACATCTTGCAGCGCCCCGTCGAATTCGCGTTTCACGTTCATCCAGTCACCTTGATCGGCTTTTTCGATGATGCTGTTGCTGCGACCCAGAACGGATTCGCGCACCCCAATGGCACCGGCGAGTTTGAGAACATCGCGACCGATGCTTTTGACCTTCTCGCGATCAGTCGCTTCCACGGCAACGAAGCCGTCGGCGATGACCGTGCCGAGAAGCAGGGCGATCTGGTGGCGTTCGCCGACCTTGAGCTCGATGTCGCGCATCTCCCCCTTCCAGTTCACCGTGCCGATTTTGTCGAGGACGAGGAAGATTTCCGCAGGGACGGGAACGATGACGTTGTCGATCTGAGTGGCTTGCTGAAATTGCTTCAGGTCGATCTGAGCGGGAGGTGGCTCGGCCCACACAGGAGCGGCGGAGGTGAGAAGGACGGCGAGCAGAACGGAGCGAAGGTGTAGCATGACAGTTTGGGAAATCTTCACCAAGGGGTGGCCTTTGGTTGCCTAATTAGCCGTATGCAGGGCGGCAAGGCAAATGAAAACACTGCCCCGCCTCAGCCGGTGCGGGCGCAGACGATTTCCACGAAGCGTATCAGGTTCGGCCACAGGAGCGGCCAACGCCACACGTTATAGCTGTCGGGAAGGCCGGTGTCGTGTTCCGCGCCTTCAACGAGAACAAACCACCGGGAGCGCTCCGGAGCGGAGAGGGGAGTCTCGCTGATCTCGCCTGCGTTAGGCGTGCCCCACCAGTCGTAAATCTCCTTGGTGGCCTTCCAATCGTAGAGATCGGCGTCGCCCACCGCGTAGAAAATCGGCGGGCGATGAAGTGTGGCCGACGCGACATTGCGGACATCGCCGTCACCGAGAATGTCGTAGCCGAAGTAGGAATTGAGAAAACGGGCGAGCGGTGAAGCGCGTCTCGCAGCTCGGAGCACTGCGTTCCACGACCAACCCGGCGTCTGCATTAAGGCGGCGCCGTCAATCCGCGCGTCCTCGACGATGGCGCGCTGCGTGGCAAGGCCCCCGAGCGAATCGCCGATGAGAATGTAAGGACGGCAAGCTCCCGCGGCATCGAGCGCGTCCAGAAAAGCGCGCACATCCCACGATTCGGCTGCGCCAAAGGTGAATGCGGCGTCATCGGACATTCCGTGGAACCGGAGGTCGAGCGCCGCCACTGCCAGTCCTGTTTCGCGGCTGAGATACTGGGCCTGCTCCACATAGTGAAAGCTGTGAATGGTGATCCCGTGCACGAACACGAGCGTGCCTTTTTTCTTGGACTCCGGCTGCCACCAGCCGCGGATCCGGCAACCATCGCGAGAGGTCGCTTCAAGCGCTCGGCAGCCAGGCCAATCGGGGACGGGCGGATGCAAGCGCGGCAATTGATATTTACGAAAAACGGCCGCCCCGCCCCACATGGCGAAGCGGGTAATGATGGTTGAGAGTGCTTTCTTCACAACTCTGCGCCAGCTGCGGGCGGTGAGAGGCGCACAAGCGCAT
Source organism: Chthoniobacterales bacterium (assembly GCA_036388355.1). Taxonomy (GTDB): domain Bacteria; phylum Verrucomicrobiota; class Verrucomicrobiia; order Chthoniobacterales; family DASVRZ01; genus DASVRZ01. The sequence goes on from DASVRZ010000014.1 coordinate 10,242, forward strand.
AGGAATATTTCTTGTCCGTCGGATGCGCCACTTCCAGAAGCGTGTCGAGTTTGCCGACGCGGCCCGCTAGTTTTTTCCGGGCAGAGGAGTCGACCACAGCCACGTGGATGGTGCCGTTTTTGAGCTCAGTGGCGGCGGTCTTCACATCGGCGAACTCCTGCTTGTGGGCATACATGAGCATGCCTTCGTCACGACCTTCAATCACCGAATACCTCCAGCCGCTGGCCTGGCATAACCGCTCCACTTCCCTTCCAAAAACGACGAGGCGCTGGAGTTCGTTCCGATGTCCCTGCCAGGCGAAGTGAATCGCATAACCTCCGTAACCCACAACCGCCAGCGCTCCGACCGCGAGTAGCACGCGAGGCTGCAGCCAGCGCGCAGTTCGCAAACTCGGAAGCCACGCCGCCAGGCAGAGAGCCAACACGGGCACGATCGGAAAAATGCGATCGACGCGTTTCGACGGAACGAGCGTCATGGCCAACAAGCCGCCGAGAAACCAGCACACCAGCCAGAGTATTGCCGCGTTCTCGCGATTATCGGTCCGCGTTTTCTTCCAAAGCAACCCGACCAGCAGGAGCAGGCTCCACGGGGCGAGCTTCGTCAGCAAATGCGGCAGGTAGAAATACCATGTCTGCGTGTTGTGCACCGCTTCCTTGCCGGTGGTGAAACGCCCGAGAAACTCCTTGTCCACAACCAGCGTTTTCACCGCCGGATCGAGTTGAATCCAGTTTCCCATCCAAAGCAGGAAAGGCAGCAGAGCCACCGCGGAAGCGATGAGATACCCGACGGCGATGGAGGTTTTTTGTCCATTTGCGCGGCTCAGGACCAGCCAGGCAACCAGCCCCGGCAGCAAAAATGCGTGGTAGATCGGGCCTTTCGTCATCGTCGCGGCGATGAGCACCAGCGTGAGCCATACCGTGTCGCGCCACGTCCATTTTTCTTGCGTCTGCAAGCGCCGCCAAATGAGCCATCCAGCCGCAAAAATGAGGAACGCGAGCATCATGTCCGTTCGCACCATCGTGGCGAGGCGAAGAGCCAGTAGGTTCCACGAAAAAGCTGCCGTCGCCAGAAAGGCACCAGCCATCCCCGCTACAGCCATGCCGCTTTTCCAGAGCAGCCAGAAAATTCCCGCCGCTGCAGCAAGCGACGGAAGCCGCCACGCGACATCCCATGAATGCGTCACCTGGTAAATCCCCGCCGACATCCAGCCGACCAAAGGCGGCTTGGTGGCGGGATTTTGCCGCGGCGTGTGTTGATACCACCACGAGCCGCGTTCGACCATTTCGTAAGACGTGTAAGCCTGCTTCGCCTGATCGTATTCATCCAGATTCCAAGGCAAACCGCGTACGATCCAGACGCTGATGATCAAGCTGAACCACAAGACTACCGCCCATGGAGAGACCTTCATCCGGGAAAATCAGGAACGCGGCAGCAGGCGCGTGATACTGGCGGCGGCGTAGCCGGCTCCGAAGCCGTTGTCGATGTTCACGACGGTGACTCCGCTGCCGCAGCTATTCAGCATGCCAAGAAGCGCGGCCAAACCGCCAAAGCTCGCACCGTAGCCGACACTGGTGGGAACGGCGATGACGGGTTTGCTGACCAATCCGGAAACGGCGCTCGGGAGGGCTCCTTCCATTCCCGCGGCGACAATGATTACGTCGCAGGCCTCCAACTCATCGCGGACGGCCAGCAAGCGGTGAATCCCGGCGATGCCGACATCGTTGAAGGAGCGGGTGGCGTTGCCAAAACTCTCCAGTGTGACGCGCGCTTCCTCAGCAACGGGCAAATCGGACGTTCCGGCGCAGACGACGGCTACGGTGCCGTGCGTGGTTTCCAATGGTGCTTTCCTCCACGTAATGCAGCGGGCGAGTTCATGATAAACCGCTTCGGGAAGACGCGAATGCACCGCCTGAAAATGTTCCCAGCTCGCGCGCGTGCCGAGAAATTGCCCATGCCGATCTGCGAGCACTTGCGCAATGTCCGCCACTTGTTCCGGAGTCTTGCGTTCGCAAAAGACCACCTCAGGAAAGCCGCAGCGCTCGGCGCGGTCGATATCGACACGGGTGTGACCGATGTTTACGGCCTCGGGAGCAGGGCCGTCGCTGACCTGGCTCATTGCGGTTTACGTTTCACCCAATACCGCATCGGAATCATCTCCGAGGCGACGAAACCATGCTTCTGGTAAAACTGGACCGTCGCGGCGTTGATTTTGTCGGTGAGGAGCGTGATGCGCAGGAAATTCTTCTGACGGGCAAAGTTGAAGGCGTATTCCAGCAGTTGCGTCCCGTAGCCCTGGCCACGGTGCTCGTGGCGAACGACCAAATCCTCCAGCAAAATCACCATGCCGCCCTCTGCGGTGCTGATGGTGAAGAGCAGGTTGATCATTCCAATGATCTGATTTTGGCTGCGAACGACGAAAATGCGGCCGCGGTTCGGCTGCTCCAGGATCATCTTCAATCCATGCATCTGCACATCCGCGTCCGGGCGGAACTCGGGTTCCTGGGAAAAGAGATCGTGCAGGAGTTCCGTTAACTGCGGAATGTCGTCCAACACGGCCGGTTCGATTTTGGTCTGTTGGGCGCTCACGGGGACAGTTATGGCAGAACGGCCGGGCAGTGCAAAGCAGCTTTTGCGGGGTTGTTGCCGCGTCCGGGGGAAACGATTTCCGCATTGGCCGCATGGAGATTCTGAGTGAAGATGCTGCCTCATGAACATGATCGATCTCCTCGGTGTGGCCTTTGGGCTGGCCATGTTGTCGGGGCTGAACCTCTATCTGACGGTGTTCGCCACCGGTCTGGCGATCCGGCTGAATTGGATCACGTTGGGCGGGGATTTTCATCAGCTCGCCTTTTTGGGAGACAATTGGATTCTCGGCGTCTCGGGCGTCTTCTTTGCCCTGGAGTTTTTCGCCGATAAAATCCCGTGGGTCGATACGTTTTGGGACACGCTCCACACGGTGATTCGTCCCGTCGGGGGAGCGCTTCTCGCGACTCAGGTCGTTGGAGATGCTTCGCCGACTTTCTTAGTCATCGTGGGGCTGATGGCGGGGACGATGAGTTTCGCCACGCACGGGGCAAAGGCGGGCACGCGGATTATCGCCAACGGCTCACCGGAGCCTTTCACTAACATCGGCTTGAGCCTTGCCGAGGATGTGGCGGTGATCGGCGGATTGTCGCTATTGCACTTTAACCCGGTGCTCGCGCTGGTGGTGTTTCTGCTTGTGCTGCTGTCGGCGCTTTATTTCGCTCCGAAGCTGTTTCGCGCGGTGAAGGCCAAGCTCTGGTTGGCGTATCGGAAGTTGAATTTGCCCGCTCTCGGCCGTGGCGACGAGGGCTTGTCGAGTGCGATGTCGGGGCGAGTGGCGGAGGGTTTTGCTGAGCTGAATCTGTTGGGAGAAACGGTTCTGTGGGCGGTTCCGTGCATCACGCGAAAAGGTCCGCGGCTGCCGGCAAATCATTTCGGCGCTTTGATCGCGACGGTGGAGGAGCCCGCGCGGCTGTATTTCGTGAGCGAATCTGGATGGGGAAAAGCCAGCGAATTATTGGAGCTGGCGGGCGGCTCGGTGGAGTATCTCCCGGGCTTCTTGTTTGATGAAGTGAAGCTCGCCGACGCAGAAAACAAACGGCGATATTCCTTCGCGATCGACCGTGGCCGCAGCCATCTCGCCAAGGAAATGACGGACTCGATCCGCGAGCGATTGCGTCCGCAAAGCCAGGAAGCGGTGCCCGCGTGACCGACAGCACTTGGATGGCGCTGGCACTGGCTGAAGCGCGAAAAGGCGTGGGAAAAACGTCACCGAATCCTGCCGTCGGCGCGGTGATCGTGAAGGATGGGCAACTGCTCTCCAAGGGTTGGCATCGACGCGCCGGGCGTCCGCACGCGGAGATTGAGGCGATTCGCGGGCTGAAGGATGCTCAACTGGCGAGTGGCGCGACGATTTATATTACCCTGGAGCCGTGCTCGACGCATGGCCGCACTCCGCCTTGTGTGGAAGCGATCCTCAAGCACGGTTTTGCAAGGGTTGTTGTCGGCGCGACGGATCCCAATCCAGCGCATGCGGGGCGTGGACTTGCCATTTTGCGGGATGCAGGATTGGAGGTGATCAGCGGCGTTCTCGAAGAGGAATGCCGGAAGCTGAATGAGGCCTTCAATTACTGGATCACGACGCGCCAGCCGCTGGTCATCGCCAAATGCGCGATGTCTCTCGACGGCAGGATCACGCGCCGCCCGGGTGAAAGTCAGTGGCTGACCTCGGCACCCGCCCGGCGAAAAGTGCATCGGCTCCGTGCAGAAGTGGACGCCATCATGGTCGGCGCAGAAACGGTCCGCCGCGATAACCCGAAGCTCACAATTCGCGGTCTCGGCACCCGGGCAGCAGCGCGCCAACCGTGGCGGGTGGTCATTTCACGGAGCGGAAATCTCCCGGCCGACGCAGCCCTGTTCACCGACGGGTGGAAAAACCGCACGCTGGTTTTCAGTAGCCTCGATGCGGCCCTGGAAGACCTGGGGGAAAAGCAGGTCACCAGTGTGCTCATCGAGGGTGGGGGAGAGTTGCTCGGAGCGGCTTTCGACGAGAAGCGGGTGCATCGCGTGGCCTTTTTCTTCGCGCCGATGCTGGTGGGCGGCGATAAATCGGCGGTCAGCGGCAAGGGCGTGGAGAGCAACGAAACGGCGATCCGACTCGAGGACGTGACCTACAAAAAACTCGGCCCTGATCTGTTCTGCGAAGCCAGAGTCGTCTTTTAGCATCTAAATTTTTGCCGCAGACGATTTTTTTCATGAATGAAATGGAACGAGCCGCGTCCATTTCGGAGTAACACATCTCAACTATGAAAAAACTTCTCTCTCTGCTGGTCGTGTTCACCGCCGTGCTTTGCTTTGCAAGCGAAGCGAAGGCAGGCCTGAGCTTCTCAGTGTCTGTGAATGCCCCTTATCGTTCCTACCGGTCTTACGATGGCTGCTATGACGGCTACTATCGTCGCCCGGTGGTTTATCACGCCGCTCCCGTCGTTTACCGGCGTCCGCGCGTAGTGGTTTACGAGGAGCCCGTTTACTATTCCCGCCCTCGGTATCGTGAATACCGCCGCTGGAGGTAAGCCCGGTTCTTGCACACGGTGACGTTTCGGTCCACCATTTGGGTGTGACCGAACGTCCTGTGATTCTCTTCGATGGTGTGTGTAATTTGTGCGACGGGTTCGTGCAATTTGTCATCCGCCACGACACTTCGGCGCAGTTCCGTTTTGCGTCCCTCCAATCCGAAGCCGGGGCGGAAATCCTGAAGAAACACCAGCTTCCTGCTAATCAGCTATCGACCGTCGTCCTGAGCGTAGGCGATGGGTTTTACATGAAAAGTGATGCGGCGCTTCACATCCTGCGCCGCCTTTCCGGCGCTTGGAGATTGGCAGGCCTCTTTTTGGTGCTGCCGCGGTTCATTCGTGATTCCGCCTACGATCTAGTGGCTAAGAACCGCTATCGGTTATTCGGCGAAAAAGACGCCTGTATGCTTCCCACTCCCGAACTTCGGGAGCGTTTTCTCTAACCACGGCTATTTTGGAAGAAGCTGCCGTTGGTTCACCTCAGAAACGTCTCGCGCGCATCCATACCTTGGCGCGGATCGGAATTGCGGCGGTTTGGATCTATCATGGCCTCGTGCCCAAGCTGTTGTATCGCGATTGGTCCGAGATGGACTTGCTCCATGACATGGGAGTCGAGATAGCGATCGTCCCGATGATCCTGCAAACTTTCGCCTATCTGGAGATATCGCTCGGCTTGTTAGTACTAGCGCACTGGAGGCATCGCTGGCCATTGTGGGCCACCATCGGCATCATGATCGGTGGCCTCCTGAGTGTGGCCAAACATTCGCCGAAGGTCCTGCATGCCGCATTCAATCCAGTAACGCTGAATGGGCTGATGTTAGCACTGGCAGTGATCGCGCTTATTTCGCAATCACCGCCAGTATCCAAGACGGCTAAAAGCCCGTCTAACTAGCGGGCTGCGGTGCCTTTGCGGCGCTCGGAAGCGACCTGCAGAACGCGCTTGGTTTTGTCGGTCAGGCGGGTTTTCCGTTTACGCAATTGGCCGGCCACTTTGTCCACGACTTTGTCGATGGCGGCGTAAAGATCATTTTCCTTATCCTCGGCGTGAATGTCAGGGCCGGGAACAGCGAGATGCACTTTAACGCTGTAGGGTTTGGTTGCAGTCTCATCGTGCATGAGGACAACGTGTGCGGCCACGATTTCTCCCGCCAGATGTTCCAGATGCTCGACCTTTTCGGCGACGTATCCATGAATGGCTGCGGTGAGTTTTAGATGTCGGGGGCTGACGTGAATTTGCATATAAAGAACTGTGGGACGATTTCGCCGCCTGACAACCGGTATTAACGCACAAGGCGAAAATTTTCTTACCAGCCGATGCCCTTGTGCATGCGATGCAGGGGCTGTCCTTCAATGATATTGATCACGTTATTTGCCGAGAAAAGCGCCACGTTCACCACGAAGACAACGGACGCCGCAGCGAGGATCCGCGACGGTCTTCGAAACGCCAAATGGTTCCTGCCGAGCACCAAAATCACGAGCAAATTGATCGACAGCAACGGGTAATACAGCTTCATGGCCAGCAGATACGCCAGAGCCCGCCAGTTGTGAAACTCGTTGTAGTAGAGGCCGCCCTCCTTCACGAAAGTGAGATACGTCATGAAGAGCGTTGCCGAAAAAATGGCCCAATTCCAATACATGGAATGAGGCGTTTTCTGGAGTGCTGTTTGCCGGTTCACCACCACTGATGCTGCAAGTTATGTGCCCGCGTCCGCGAGGAGGTTGTGCGAACGGTAATTGGCCACGAAGGATTTCCGGAACTCTGCGAAACTGCCCGCCTCCAGCGCCTCACGCACCCGCTTCATGAGGTTGAGGTAATAATGCAAATTGTGCAGGCTGATGAGTCGCAGCCCGAGGATTTCCTCCGCTTTGATGAGGTGCCGCAGGTAACCGCGCGCGAAGTTCCGGCAAGCGTAACATTCGCAGCCGTCCTCGATGGGTCCTTTATCCATGATGAACTGCGCGTTCTTCAAATTGATCGTCCCGCTGTCGGTGAAGGCGGTGCCATTCCGGGCGATCCGCGTCGGCAACACGCAATCGAACATGTCGATGCCGCGGGCGATCATTTCCACCATCTGCGGCGGCGTGCCGAGGCCCATCGCGTAACGCGGCTTGTGCGCAGGCAGATACGGCGTGCTGTTTTCCACGGCAGCCATCATGCCTTCCTCGGGTTCGCCCACGCTCACTCCGCCTACCGCGTAGCCGGGGAAATCCATTTCCGTCAGAGACTCTGCGCTGCGCCTCCGCAGTTCTGGATAGGACGACCCTTGCACGATGCCGAAGACGTTCTGATGCGCCGGAGCGTGTTCCGCTGACCAGTCACGGCAACGTTTCGCCCAGCGCAGCGTGCGATCCAGCGAGTTTGCCGCGTAGTCGTATTCGCAGGGATACGGTGGGCATTCATCGAAAACCATCGCGATGTCCGAGCCGAGCGTTGCCTGGATTTGCATGGACGTTTCCGGCCCGATGAAACACGGCGCGCCATCGAGATGACTCTGAAAAGCCACGCCTTCCTCCGTGATCTTCCGCAGCTTCGCCAGCGAGAAAACCTGATATCCGCCGCTGTCCGTAAGGATCGGCCCATCCCAATTCATAAACCGATGCAGCCCGTCGAAGTGGGTGATCACTTCCATCCCCGGCCGAATGAAAAGATGATAGGTATTCCCGAGAATGATCTGCGCCTGGAGCGTCCGCAGCTCATCCGGCGAGACGGCCTTCACCGTCGCCTGGGTGCCCACCGGCATGAAAATGGGCGTCTCGATCACCCCATGGGCGGTCGTCACCTGCCCGCGACGGGCCATGGATTGAGGGTCGGTGCCCAGTAATTCAAACATGCGGCCCGGATGATATGAGCCGCGCTTGGGACATCAACTCCATTCTCAGGCGCAACCACACTTGCGAAATGGGGGAAGTTCCCCCAACTTTCCCGTCCCGTGCCGGATTCATCGATCATCAAAGAAACTCTCCTCCCGCTCTTTTTGCTCGCGGGCGAATCCGACACCTTGCGCGCGGAATCGCTCGGCTTCTGGCGGCGCGGAGAGGAACGTTTTTGGCTCCCTCGGTTCACTTTTCGGCGGACGCGGGTCAAAAAATCGCGCATCAAGATCGGTCTTTTTGCCACCATCCACGGCGACGAACCGGCAGGGCTCCACGCGCTGATCGATTTTGTGCGCCTCCTGGCGGAAGATCCGATGCTGGGTCGTGATTACGATTTGCGGATTTACCCTTTGTGCAATCCGACAGGGTTCATCGACGGCACCCGGCACTCCCGCAGTGGCCTCGATCTCAACCGCGAATTCTGGAATAACTCCAGCGAGCCAGAAGTAGAGCTCCTCGAAAAGGAACTGCTCACCCAGAAGTTTGACGGCATTATTGCTCTCCATAGCGACGATACCAGCGAAGGGGTTTACGGCTTTGTTAAAGGCGCGACGCTTACTGAGCATTTGCTTAAACCGTCGCTCGCCGCCGCCGCTCATCTCCTCCCGACGAATTTATCCAACCAGATAGACGGGTTCCACGCCGTCGAAGGGATCATACGGAGTGGATATCCGGGAATTTTGGCCGCGCCTCCCGAGATTTCACCGACTCCATTTGAGATCATTCTCGAGACACCCGCGCTGTCTCCCATGGACCTGCAACGTCAGGTCTTCGTTCTCGCCCTCTCCGCCATTCTGGGCGAATACCGCAAGCTCATCTCCTACGGCGGCGACCTCTAACTGACGCCAATAACGCGAGCCGTTACGCTTGCTTCGTCCAGTCCTAACAAAAGGGCCGCCGCGCGCCGGTAGATGGCCATCTGTGAAGCGTGGCGTTTTTGCAAGGTCTCCGCATCGGAAGATTCGGTCTTAAAGTCAATCACTTCGGCGGACGTCGGTTGTCCATCCGCTCCCAGTTGAATCACCACACGATCGAATACGCCGGCAAACCACTGATCATCCAAGGTGCACTCGAACGCGCGTTCTCTCCAGAGAACATGCGGGGTCAAAGGATGCGCAAAGAGCGTGACTGCTTCCGGTTTAGCTAGGAAGCTCTCCAGTATCTCGCGGCTGGACCTCGGCAAGTGTGCAAACTTGGAAGATAAACCTTCAATCCACTGGATCTGAGCTAGCGCGGAGTGAACCTCTGTCCCAATACGTGCCGCGTCGGACGAGAGAACAAACAGCGTCGGAGAAGATGTCTTCAGGCGAGACGGTCCTAAGGAATGCGGCGTTCCGCGCAGGGGAAGAGGCAGGGGAGGGATGTTCTCCGCCTCTGCGGAAGTGGCTTTCTCAACAATCGAGCGGCCTAAAAACCAATCTCGTGCTCCAGCTTCGAAAACGGTGTGCGTATATCCCAGCGTCAGTGCTAACAAGCGTGCGAAGTTCTTGGAACTGGAGTTCTCCTTCAGCTTTTTCGTGAGCACATACAGCGCGTGCCGGGGCCGCGTCATCGCCACATACGCGGCGCAAAGTTCGCCATAAGCGGAGGTCGCCAGCAGATCGGTGCGCGCTGCATTCAGCACAGGATCTTCCTTGGAAACATCGCTCGCCGGAAGCAAGAGGCCCCATGTGTTCCCATAATGGTTCTTCTCCAGAGCCAGCAGTCCCGCCGTATCATCTTTAGCAATTGGCTCCGCATCCAGGCCGGAGACAATCGTCATATCAAGCGTCAGTCCTTTCGCCTGGTGGATCGTCATGATGCGCACCACGCCAGAACCCTCCGGCTCCTGCCGTTGATAGCCCTCGATGTGATGCACAAAACTCCCGATGTGATCGCTCAATTGCCGCCCCGCATCGAACTGCGCTGCCGCTGTTAGGAACTCCTGCGCACGCGATGCTAAAAAAGGCTCCCTTTCCAGCGGCATCGCTGCCAGCCATGCCGTCGTGGCTCCCGCAAA
>DASVRZ010000015.1:0-2829 GCA_036388355.1 Chthoniobacterales bacterium
GGCCGAGCAGGGGACCGAGAATGCAGACCGAGGCGCGCATTTTCCGTACGCTGTCGTAGGGAGCGGTGGTCTTGATGTTTTCCGCGGTGATCTGGCAGGTGCCGCTGGCGCGCTCCACCTCGGCGCCAAGACTGCTGAGGATTTGGAGGAGGAAATGGACGTCGCTCAAATCCGGCACACGGTGAATGATGCAGGGTTCCTTCGTCAGCAAAGTGGCGGCAAGGATGGGCAGCGCCGAGTTTTTCGACCCGCTAATGCGGACCGTGCCTTTGAGGCGGGAGCCGCCGTGAACGAGTATTTTATCCATGAGTTGCTATAAGAAAACGGGGTACGCCTTGATAATCGGTCTCGATGCGAATGTCCCGGAAATTTGGGGTGCGGAGTAAATCGGCGACGCGCTGCGATTGGTCGTGTCCAATTTCCAAGGCGATGGTGCCGCCCGGAGCGAGCCGGCCGGGAGCCTGGTCGATGAGCCGGCGGATGAGATCGAGCCCATCTTCGCCGCCGTCGAGAGCGGAGACTGGATCATGCTGCACCTCGCGAGCAAGGCCGGGGATGTCGCCCGCCGGAATGTAGGGAAGGTTGGCGACGATCATCTGGAACTCGCCGGTGACACTGGAAAGGAGGTCGCCGGGTTCGATCGTCACGCGGCTGGTGAGATCGAGGAGAGCGGCGTTTTCCGTCGCGAGAGCGAGGGCGTCGGGAGAAAAATCGATGGCGAGGATCTCGGCTTCCGGCAGTTCCGCGGCGAGAGTCAGCGCAATAATGCCGCTGCCCGTCCCGACATCGACCACGCGAACCGGTTTGCCTTTGAGCAACGGCAGGATGAGCTCGATGAGCCGTTCCGTTTCCGGCCGCGGAACCAAGGCGCGCGCATCAGACTTAAAAGTTCGCCCGTAGAATTCCTCAGTGCCGAGCAGATGTTGCAGTGGGACCCCCTGGCTGCGGCGTTTCACAAGGTCCCGCAGAGGAGCCAATTCGTCCTCAAAGAGTTCCCGCTCCGAATCCATGTAAAGCTCGATGCGTTTCACTTTAAGGACGTGAGCGACCAAATGCTGCGCATTCAGCCGCGGACTTTCCACCCCATGCTTCTCGAAATAGCTCGTAGTGGACTGAATGATTTCGAGGACGGTTTTGCGCGCAGCCATGGGAGCGGCTATGCTTACCAGCGTTTGGCGGACTCGTCAGCAGCAAAAGGATTGGAAACGTAGCGTGGGAAGATCATGACGATATAGCATGGGAGCACCGCTCCGAAACGAGCTTCCGCCGGCGATTCGTGTAATATCTAAGTTACTGCAATGTTCATCCGGCTTCTTCTCGCGATTCTGTTCTGTCCAGCCCTGGTGCAAGCCACATCGTATGACTGGAGGTCCGCAGAGGAATATCTTCATGGATCCACGCTGATTGCGATCCTGAATGTTGGGGAGATTCACCAGGCGTGGACGCCGGAAGGCATTCTAGTGCAGAGTGCGACGGCGAAGATTGAGAGGCTGATCTACTATCAGTTTGCGACAAATAATAAGCCCCCGGAAACCATCATAGTCTACAGCGTCGCTCCCAATGCTGTGATTGATGACGGAGTGGTGACGGCTACTAACACTTTGTCGCTGAAGCAGGGCAGGATATTTGCCATGCTGAAGATGAAAGGATTCAATAAGTTTGTTCGCGAGGATCCCCTGGGCATGCAAGAGATCGCCCCAGACGGGACAATCATGTGGCCCTCAGAGCGCTTGAAAAATGACCCGCGTCCCGTTGACCAAGTCATCGAAGAGCTTGGGAGAATCAAGCTTTCCGGTGATTAACCATGAGTCGGATCCTGCTTTGCTCCCTCATCTCGAGAAATATGACCATACTTCGTACAGTTACTTTTTTGCTTCTGGCATCAGCGATAACTCACGCCGAAGAGTTGAGCTTCGACGCCAAACTTCAACGCGCGATCGGAGAGAATCCCCCGGGTGACTACGATAATGTTTGGGAGGCGCGGTTTGCGTCGAAGAAGGCACCTGGGAAAGCAAAGGTCCCGTTTACGTTTGATCTTCTTGCGTATGCCGAGCCTTCTAACAAAACCGCGGAAACTCTCCCGGTCGGAGGCGGCAGGCTTCTTCGTTACCGGGCGCTTCGATTTAGTCATAAAGCGCTACCGGCAATTGCTTCTCATTGAGCCAGAGGACATCCAGGCCAAAGCCAATCTGTACGACATGCTGCACTTACAAGCGTTGTATAGCGATGGGGCGCGTCCCCGCGCAACCTCGCGGAAGCACCGTGAGATGGAGGAGCGTTTCGAAAAAGATGTGGCTCCTCGGCAATGAAGGCGGATCTGGTCGTTACCTAGATCCTTGGCAGACGGAGGTCTTTACATCGCGGTCCATTTCCGCTACTTTCCGAGCTGTGAAATGGTTCCCCCTCTTTTTCTCGTTGGCGCTGATGGGCGTGGCTTGTGGGCAAGGAATTCGGGAGGAGAATGAGTCGGAGGGGATGAAGCGGATTATGAATCCGACGCTAAATCCCGCGACAAATTTGCAGGAGAAGACGTTTTATGGAGGAGCGGGCAAGGGGTTTTCCACGCGGGCCGGGAATGTGAAGTCGTTTCACTGGAAGAATTTGTTTGGAATCAAGACCTACGGCGGCTCGAAGAAGTTCGGTGCCAAAGATTATTGGACCGGGAATTATGAGGCAGGAGGCAAGCTGGCGCGGACGGCGGGGAATTATTCGATTCCTAATGCGAGCACCAAGGCGGAGGTGAAGACGAGTCCGGTCAAAGAAGATCGCGATGCGCGTAAGACTCAGGAGACGCGGGATTACGAAAGTCGGCCTTATCTGGTGGAAGGG
>DASVRZ010000016.1:0-14694 GCA_036388355.1 Chthoniobacterales bacterium
GGGGTTGGGGAGTAATGTTTTTAGAAACGAAGGCACATTCAGCAAAGCTGGCACCAGTTGGGCAGGTATTAGTGCTGCATTTACCAATGCCGGGAGGGTGGAAGTGAGCGGCGGATATACGGATTTTAACGGGATCTTCACCGGAGAAGTTGGGAGTGAGTTTGATGTGGCGAGTGCCGCAGCTGCGTCTTTTCAATATGGCGAGGTGAGGGGCACAGTGGTGACGACAGGGGCGGGAATGGTACGCCTCACCGGCACAACCACTAACCAGGGATCGCTCACCGTCAACGGCGCCAGCAACTGGGCAGGGACGCTGACAGGGAGTGGCACGACCTATGTGGGGAGCGCCGGGACGATGTCCATTAATGATCAATTTAGCACCGCAAACTTGAGCGGACATACGCTGGTCAATAATGGAGTGGTGAATATCGGAGCTACAGCCCCGAATCAGTTTTATACCTCCCGACTGGACCTAGGTAACGGGGCAACGCTGGTGAACCAAGGGCAGTTTAATATAGGAGGAACTTCATCCGCGGAGATCAGAGCCTTTGGAACGGGGAGCAACGTTTTTGTGAACGAAGGCACGTTTAGCAAAGTGGGAACGAGCGCAGCGTTTGTCAGTGCCGCATTTACCAATGCTGGAACGGTGGAGGTTAACGGCGGAATCCTAACTTTCGCAGGGTCTTTCATCAGCGAATCCGGCAGCGTCGTTCGCGTAGCAGAGGACAGAGTCGCAGTTGTTGACGGTATCGTTTCGGGTGTGATCTCCGATCCTGGCGCTGGTGGCAATTTACCTCAGCTGACGAAAGACGGTGCCGGGAGCTTGACGCTGACGAATGCGAACACCTACGAAGGTGGGACGCTCGTCGAGGAAGGCAGCCTCTTCGCTAACAACGGCACCAATGGATCTGCCACTGGAGCCGGAACCGTAACTGTCACTGGCACAGGTACGCTTTTGGGCGGCACCGGAACGATTACCGGCCCGGTCCACGTCGGTCTGAATTCAAGGATTACCGGGGGGACCGCAGGAGATGCAATAGCTAACCCGATCACCGCCGAGAATGTGGGTCACCTGACAGTGGGTGCATTGACTCTCTCAGAAAGCAGTATTTTTCACGTCGATATTTTCAGCGGTAGCAGCTTCGATGGAATCGCCGCGTCCACAATTTCTATGCAGGGCGCGTTCTTGACTCTAAACATCGCCTCCGATGCCACTTTCACCGATGGTGGCAGCATGATCCTCCTGACCTCTTTGGGTAGAACTGGGGTGTTTAGTGGTATCACCCAAGGTATGACTGTTGTCACGGTCAATGGCTTCGATCTCAAAGCAGATTACACCGCGGGAGGCTTTGCTCTGAACACAGTGACTGCCGTGCCAGAACCTTCCACCTGGATGGGGGCAGGTATGCTGTTGGGTCTCGCTAGCTGGTGCCTGCGCAAGCGCAAATCCAGTCGGTTCGCTAACGCTTAGTCCGCCATTGACTCTAGGGCCACACAACAAAGGAGCTAGCTCCGGGGCAGGATCGTGTCTGCTGATACGGCCACACTCAATTGAGACTAGACGTCCACTCCTTCAGCGAAGCTTGAAGCCGAGAAAAGCGTCGAAACAACGAATAAGGCCGCAAAGAGGCCACGCGTTTCATCTGGATTAACTCCGCTCGCGTTCCAACAAAGTCACCATGATCGCGCTGAGCAAGACCAGGGACTCTTCACCCTCTTCGAGAGCGACCGTTTCGCGCGTGATGGTGAAACCGCTCTCCAGGAAACTCCGTTTCTTGATGAGATGCATAACTACCTCCGAGCTGGTCGCGCGCTTCACCGAATACACCGGATTAAGGAAGTAGCCGCTGAAAATGCCCACGATGGGGATCTCTCCTAACAGCGAATCGAGCACTCCGGCCCAAGGTTTGGTTTGCTCCAGCTCAAAGAGCGGCATCCCTTTCGCATCTAACACGGTGTAATGAGCGGCAAACAAGCTGCGCATGCCGGACCGCTTGACGGCACCGACGGTTTCTCCCGAAGGCAGACTAAAAGTGTAGCGCGCGGACCAATCAATCACCCGATCGGCATTGATGTCATAAACATGCTGCGAACGACTGTCGTCTTTGTAGATCTGCACGGCTTCGCGGAACTTAAACAACTTCTGCTTCACGTAGAAAACCGAGCGTCCGGCGGCATCGGTGATGAGGATCTGCGGTGCCAGCGCGAGGATCTTGAACGAAAGGTGCAGCGGATATTCCATGCTGGGGAGGTGAGCAGGAGACACCGAACCTGTCGAGCTTATTGCCGGACCGCAGCAGCGCGCCGACTCAACTTTCTTCGTCGGGCGAGGCCTCTTTCTCGATCAGTGCTTTCTCGCACACATCGAGATGCTCCTGCGTATCGAACCACAGCAAAATATCTCCCACAGCTGTTGGAATCGTCCCCGGCTCATCGCAGATGGGACACGACTTCTTCCCTTCACCCTGGCGCAGGAGATTAAGGAGACTCTCGCGGTTGGGGAAACGCTCCAATGGACTTCCATCGACCGCGATCCGGTCTTCCAAGGCAACGCCGTGGATGGGGATCTCCTCCCGGGACTCGAGCTCTAGGCGTGGTCCATACAGAAACGCTTTCCAGCGCTGGTCTTCGACAATGATGCGACGATCTGCAGTGCCGTCTTTGGACTTCGTCACGACGAGCTTGGCCAATCCGCGAATGTGGGCCTCGACGAGCGGCTGGATCGGCTTTGGTAGCGAGCTGTGGTATTCCTCAGGGAAGGCCTTTTTGATCGCCGCAGCCGGATCGGACTCGATCAGTTTCAGCATCGCATCGCGCCGTTTCTGGCTGAACTCGGTTCCTTTTTTCACCAGAGCGGGACGCGCGGTGGCGGCAGCGTCTGTGTATTCTTTCCACCAACCATCGAAATCCGAGAAGGCCGGGGCCTCTCCCTCGGTCTCTGCGAGTAATGGGGTCCAGCTGCCGCCCAGCGCCACTAAAAAGAGCACAGCGAGGCTCAACCACTTCCCGGACCGTTGCCCAGAGAAAGACGGAAGCCCTCGGTTTCCCGGGCTGCCCATCGGATGGTTGTATTCCAAAATCACCCCGCACCAATGCTCCTAACCAGCCGCGCCGTCAATCGCGGGTTCGCCTGAGCTTCCGAACAGGCTTGAGGTGCACCTTTTTCGCGCTTATGGAGGCGGCATGCTGGCCGACTATCACACTCACACTCCGCTCTGCCGCCACGCCACGGGTGCCCCGGTCGAATATGCGATGGCTGCGATGGCCATGGGGCTCGCGGAGGTGGGAATCTCGGATCACTCGCCGATGCCGGAGCCATTCGACGACTGGCGGATGGAAATAGGAGAGCTGGACGAATATTTTGCCCTCGTTGCAGAGGCGCGTTCTGCGGTGGCGCCCTTTCCGGTGAGACTGGGTCTGGAAGTGGACTATTTTGCAGGCCAGGAGAGCTGGATCGAGACGCTCGCGGGCCGCGCCCCGTGGGATTACCTCATTGGCTCCGTGCATTACATCGGCCCCGGCTGGGATGTGGATAATCCCAAATGGATCGGGCGTTTCGATGACCGACCGGTGGAGGAAATCTGGGAAATCTATTTCGCCGAATACGAGAAATGTATCCGCAGCGGATTCTTCGATATCGTGGCGCATCCCGATTTGCCCAAGAAATTCGGACATCGTCCCGCGGGTGATCTGCGGCCTTTCTACGAACCCGTCATCGCGGCGCTGGCAGACACCGGCACGGTCATGGAAGTGAGCACTGCCGGTCTGCGCAAGCCGGTGGCAGAGATCTATCCTGCCCGCGCGATGCTCGAGATGGCTTTCTCCGCGGGAGTGGAGATCGTCGTCAGTTCCGATGCGCATGCACCGGAGGAAGTCGGAGCGGATTTTTCCATCGCGGAACAGCTGATTCGTGACGTCGGTTACACCTCCACCGTGCAATTTGCTCGTCGGGCGAGAACGCGCGTGCCTTTGGCATGAAGCTCCTCCCGTTCCTCTTGCGGGCGCGTGGACGAGAAGTCACGTTCCCGCGCCGCCCGCTAATCATGGGCATCCTGAACCTGAACGACGACTCGTTTTGCGGCGATGGAACGCTGGACCTCGAGGTGGCGCTCACCCGCACGCGAGAGATGATCGCGGAGGGAGCGGACATCATCGATGTGGGTGGGGAAAGCGCCCGAACCAACCGTGCCGCCATCGCCGTAGCGGAAGAGATCGCCCGAGTGCAGCCGTATGTAGAGCGGTTTGCCGATGTCGCTCGTTCCAGCCAGCCACGCGACTGCACACAGATCTTTCCGCCCCTTCTTTCCATCAACACCTGGCGGCCAGAAGTGGCTCGCGCCCTATTCCCGTCGGGCGGCGACATCCTCAATGACATGGGTGCTCTCCCCACTTGGGAAAACGCGGAAACAGCCGCCCGTCACGGTGCGGCTCTCGTCATCATGCACTCCGTCGGCGAGCCGAAAGTGGCCCACACGCATGTCGGCTATTCCGACGTCATTTCGGAGCAGTTGGCCTTCTTCCGCGAGAAAGTCGCCGGAGCCCTCGCGGCCGGGCTCAAGCCGGAGCAGCTGATTCTCGATCCCGGAATCGACTTCGCGAAGCAACGGAACGACAACCTGCGAATTTATCGCGAGTTCGATCAGAACTCTGCTCTCGGCTACGCCACATTGCTTCCTGTCTCTCGCAAGACCGTCATAGGCGACGTTCTGGGCGGCCTCCCTGCCGGGGAACGGGATGCCGGGACCGTGGCCTGCATCGTTGCGGGAGCGGCGCGCGGAGCGAACATTTTCCGAGTCCACAACATCGACGCGGCGTGGCAGACTCTCCGTTTGCTGGAGGAGCTGTCTTAAGACGCTTTCTTGCTGAGTTCCCGACGCGTCGCGACGCTCGAGACCGTCGAAACGGTGTAAGGGACCAACACGGTTAGACACATCTGGAGGATGCGGCCGGAGGTGACTTCCCCTGCCACGATGGCGGCACCATGGTTGATCGCGATGAGGATCACGCCGACCACCAACGCCGTGATAAATGCCCGTCGGACGGTCGCCGGATGCGCCGCCATACGGAACCAGCTCGCGGCGGAGGATGAGGAAGTAGGAGACTCAGAACCCGAAGGAGGCGGCATGGCAGTCACTTTTCCACTCGCGACGGTCAGAAAACAAGCGAAGATCCGCAGAACCAAGGCTGTAGAAATATAAAGATAGGCATAGACTATGGAAGAGAGTTCCGCTTAGTTATCTGCCCATGTTGTCCCCGAGCCCCTGCCGCGCTGCGCGTTTTTCCTTTCATGAAGCTGGGTCGTAGTCTGGTTGTTTTCACGGTCCTCTGGATCTCGGTGATCACCCTCCTACATGGGACGTTGAATCTCTTGTGGTGGAAGAAGACCACCACTGTAGAGACCCAAGCCGCCAAGTTCGGCGTGGGTTTTATTCCCGTGACGTGCCACCTGACCTGCCCGGTCACCGATTTCATTAACAAGGGAAAAACCGGGGACAGCTTTTTCAAACCGATGCGCTTCAATGGCTTTCCGGAGCTGAAAGAAATGTTCATCGGCAGGGCAGCCGAGATGCCTGCCTCATTCATTCTCGCGCCAATGGCGATTGCCCTTCGCGAACAAGGCGTGCCGATCAAGATCGTCTATCTAGGCCACCGCGACGGCTCCGCAGTCGTGGTTCACAAGGACAGCAACATCTTCCAGACCACCGATCTGCGCGGCAAAACCATCGCTGTGCCAGGACGTTACGCGAACCAGCGAATGATCGTTTATCGTGAGCTCAAGAAAGCGGGCATGACCCTCGACGACGTAAACATGATCGAGATGCCGCCGCCGGATATGCCCGCGGCTCTACTCTCCCGCGCGGTGGATGCGATCACCAGTGGTGAGCCCTTTATGGGCCAGGCGGAACTCGACGGCTACGGACGCGTGCTTTGGCAGGCAAAGGATGTGTGGCCGGGATTCATCTCCTGCGTGCTGGCGGTGAACGAGGACGCCATTAAGAACAATCGTGACGAAATCCAGCGTCTGGTGAACGGCATCGCCGCCAGCGGCAAATGGGTTGACCAAAGCATGGAGCACCGGTTGCAAGCCGCGGAGTTCGTCTCGAAGAACTACTACAATCAAGACCCGCGCCTGCTCAACTTTGTTCTAAGCAAACCGCCGGACCGGGTGAGTTACAAGCGGCTGACCCCATTGCGTGCAGACTTCGAAGAGATCGTGCGGCTGGGGAAAGAAACCGGCATGTTGAAGGGCTCGATCCAGTTTGAAGATTACGTGGACGATTCGTTTGCCGCGGAAGCCTCGGCCCTGCCTGCTCATAACTACGAAATCTCGAAATGAGCAAGATTGCCCCGCCATCCGTGCGCAGAAACGGATTTTCCGCCTTCGAAGTTGTTCTGCCGTGTCTTGTCGGTGTCGTTTTGCTGTGTGCCTGGCATTTTGCTGTAAAGCATGCCGAGAGGGATTTTTTCCCGACCCCTTTTCAAGTTTGGCTGGGGCTAGGGGAGCTCGCGCAAAAAGGGTTGTTGCTCCGTTATGTCGTTGCATCGCTTTTCCGGGTGAGCTGGGGTTTTGGACTGGCCGTTCTGGTAGGGGTTCCGTTTGGATTGATCCTCGGCTGGTTCAAGCCTGCGTTTACGGCCTTCAATCCGTTTATCCAATTTCTACGCCCGATCTCGCCAATAGCATGGATTCCTCTGGCGATTGTGTGGTTTGGAGTAAAGGACACGGCGCCGATTTTCTTGATCTTCCTCGCCAGTGTTTTTCCAATAACAGTATCTGCGACGGCTGCCGTCCAAAACATGCAGCAAGTCTATTTGCGTGCCGCACAGAATTTTGGCTTATCCGGGCTGCGACTTTTCACAAGGGTTATCCTGCCAGCGGCACTGCCACAGATTATCACGAGTCTTCGGATAGCTCTCGGTATTGCATGGTTGGTGGTAGTTGCTGCTGAAATGATAGCTGTGAACAGCGGCTTGGGGTACTTGATTATCGACGCCCGCAACGCTGGCAAGCGCTACGATCTAGTTGTTGCAGGTATGATCATTATCGGGCTGATTGGACTCCTCCTGGATCTGCTGGTGCGGCGTCTGGAGAAATTTGATGAAGTGCGCTGGGGCTATGGACAACGCTAATATGGACGCGGTGATTTCTGTTCGTGACACCTGGATGTCGTTTGCCGGGAAGACGGCCGACCAGCCGGTGCATGTTTTGGAGCGAGTGGAGTGCTCTGTCAAAGCGGGTGAATTTGTCTGTATCGTGGGGCCTTCAGGTTGTGGAAAAAGCACGCTGCTCAACGTGATTGGCGGTTTTCTCCGCCAGACACGCGGTGAGGTGCAGGTGGAGGGTTCACCGGTCGATGGCCCGGATCCCAGCCGGATCTTTGTCTTCCAGGAGAACGGGGTTTTCCCATGGCTGACGGTGGAGCAAAACATTGGCTTTGGACTCCTCTCCCGACCCGAAGCGGAACGTGCGGAACGCGTCACTCACTACATTGCCATGGTTGGGCTCACCGGGTTCGAAAGGTCTTATCCGCGCGAGTTGAGTGGAGGCATGCGGCAGCGCGTGGAGATAGCTCGTGCGCTCGCGGCCGACGCTCGCATTCTTTACATGGACGAGCCTTTTGGCGCTTTGGATTTCCTTACGCGCTTGAAGATGCGCGCAGATCTCGTGCGCATCTGGCAGGCCGAAAAGAAGACGATCCTATTCGTGACTCACGACATTGAAGAAGCCGTCCAGCTTGCCGATCGCGTGCTGGTGATGACGCGCCGTCCGGCGACGGTCGCCGAAGAAGTGCGCATCGATTTGCCGCGTCCCCGAGATCTGGATTCACCGGGATACCTAGCTGCACGCGATCGCATTTTCTCCATCATGGGCATGGACGCGCACGGCGGCGGCGCTAAAGTTTAGAGAAGAAGATCATCGCCGCGAGCCGGAGTTCGCGCCATCTTGGCCGCGATGAACGAGCCTCTGGAAATCCGTCACCTGCGCTACTTTCTTGCAGTGGCAGAAGCGGGGAGTTTCAGCCGTGCGGCGGACCGGCTGGGAATTTCGCAGCCGAGCGTTTCGCAGCAGATGCGCGACCTTGAAGCGGATCTGCGCGTGTCGCTTTTTCAGCGTCGTGGGAAACGGATTCTGCTCACGCCCACAGGGCTCATCTTTCAGGAACATGCACGGACGATCCTGAGGCAGTTGGAGAATCTGCAGCAGGAACTGACGAGTGAGCCGGACCAATTGCGCGGGTCGTTGCACATCGGCGTGGTGCCGATTTTGAACGTGCCGCTCATGCCGCATTTGCTGGGGCTCTTCGCCAAAGACCATCCCGGCCTGAGCCTGATTGTGGAGGAGATTTCCTCCACGGAAATTGAGACGGCGCTGGAGGAAGGCCGCATGGATGTGGGACTAGGCTTCGTGACGCGTCACTCACCCAATCTGAACTATGAGCGGCTCTGCACGGACGAGTTCAGCCTGATTGTTTCTGATGATCACGCGTGGTCCGGGCGGAGCAAGGTTCCCGTCGCGGAACTGCATCAGGAGCGGCTCTTGCAGTTGCCTGCGACCTTTGTCATGCGTCGCATGACGGACGAGATCTGCCGCAAACATCGAGTGCGTCCACGCACCGTTGCGGAGATCAATTCCATCGAAACGCTGCTCCAGTCGTTACGCATTTTGGACGCGGGTGCGTTGATGCCTAACATCGTTCTTCGCGGCCGAGACAGAGCCCGGCTGAAAGCGATTCAGTTGGAGGGTAACGATCTCACGCTGGAGATCGGATTGTTGCGTTTGATCGACGCTGAGGTGAACAGCGCGATGGGTGCGTTCACGCGTCTCGCCCAAATCGAAGTGCCGAAGATGATCGAGCGCAGCGGCTCCTAGTAAGCCGTTTTTGGCGGACGGAAGATCTGCAAAAACGTGCCCCAGATGATGCTGATCTCGAGGCTGAGTTTCCAGTTTTCCAAATACTCGATATCGGCCGCCACGCGGCGCTCGATGTCCTTCTCCTCTTTGGCTTCACCGCGGAATCCTCGAACCTGAGCGAGGCCGGTGATGCCCGGTTTGACCAACGTCCGGATGTGGTAATTGCGGAGGAACTTCGAGAACTGCTGGTTGTGTTCGATCAAGTGCGGGCGCGGTCCGACGATGCTCATTTCGCCGCTCAGCACGTTTAGAAACTGCGGAAATTCATCGATGCTCAGCTTCCGCAAAATCGCGCCCAACGGAAAGATTCGCGAGTCGCCGATAGTCGCCTGTTTCGACTCCGGCTGGTTGTGCACATTCATCGTGCGATACTTTTTGATGATGAAGGTGCGGTTCTGCATTCCGGCGCGTTGCTGGCGATAGAGCAGGGGACCGGGTGATTGGAGGCGGTGGCAAATCGCCACGATCAGGCTAGTGACCGGAAGCACAAAGAGGCAGACGGGTAGCGAGATGGCAATATCGAGGCCGCGCTTCAGATAGGCGTTAATGACGTTCTCCAGAGGCTCTTCGCGCAACGTGAAGAAACGATGATCGCCGTCCGCGAAGTATTGCAGGGGGTACCCGAGCTTGTCCTGAATGTCAGAATAAATAAGCAGCCGCACGCCAAGGCTTTCGCAAAGGGCGATGAGGTGACGATTGAACTGCGAGAAAAACGGGAGCTCGGTGAGGATGACCAGACTCGCTTGGTGCGTCTGTAGAAGCGTTTCGGTTTGGTCGATTGTCCCTAGAACTTTGAAGCCCTGACGCCGCGCTTCTCCAGCTTCCTCGGTGATGACGCCGACAGTTTCGTAGCCCAGCTGGCTTTGTTTTCCCAGCCAGGTTTTCAATTTCACAGCGTTCTGCACGGGACCAATGAGAATAGCGCGGTCGCGTTGGCCGCGTTTGAAAGTGCGTTGCGCGATAAATTCTGGCAGGACGCGATGCGTGTAGTAAAGCAGCAGAAAAACGGAAGTCCCGTAGGAGAGCAGGAAAGGCCGCGAGATGGTGAGATCCTTCGTAAGAACGAGGAAAACAGTGATGGTGCCTGTGATATAAACGACTTGGCGAACCGTGCGGTTGAAGCGGCGTGAGATGTTCGAATCAAGAAGATGCTCGCTCGATTTCGCCTCCAGCGAGCCTTCGGCGGAGAGGCTCAGACCCACCAGCAGGGCATAAATCGCGTAGCGTTGAATTCCGAACCATTCGCCGGCGCTGAAATCCACGACGATGATCATGTAGAGGATCACAAAAAGCACGAGCGCCAGCGCGATTTGGCAGACGGCCACCAATTTGTGGAGTCCGAGGATACGTTGGTTGAGCATGGTGCGGCGACGTCAGTGGGAGGAGGGCAGCATAGTCATGTCCTGACACCCCGGGCAAATTTGTTTTAGCGGAGATGCGCTCTTTGGGAATGATCGCGCAAATTACTGGCTGAAACTTGTTTTTTTCGTAGTCTGCCCTGTGGAATCCGAAAATCCCCCAATCGGCGAGCCTCTTTCTGGTCCCGTTTCCTGCGAACGCACGCATAAGCGGAGGCGGCACAGTCGCCAGGCGGTGGTGCGGCATCTGAACCACACGGCCTCGCGTTGGGCTTTGTTGCCGGTGTTGCTGGTGGTCTGGCTGGCTCCGTTTCTCGGTGGGAGCGTTGAGCCTTGGGCCATGGCCGCGGTGTATGGACTGCTGGCGGTGCTTTTCGTTTGGTATCCGGTGACGGCGCAGTTGAAGCGGCCGTTCCGGTTGTTTCTTTACGCCGTCGCGTTGCTGCCGCTGCTGGCGTTTCTGCCGGTGTCGCTGACTGGAATTCCCGCCTGGCGGGCGGATCTGATGAAGCAGTTCGCGATTCCGTTTCCCGGAACGATCACTCCGCAACCGTGGCTGACGTTCGATGCTTATCTGGCGTGGCTGGGCGGTCTTGCGTGGATCTATTGGCTGGCGGCTCAAGGCTGGACGCGGGAAGTGCGCAAGCCGCTCGCGGAGCTCTTCGTCATCGGGATGATGGTGCTGACCGTGGTGGGATTAATCGGCTATCACACCAGGCATCCACTGCCGTTCTGGCATGCGGAACGTCTCTTCGGTCCCTTTCCCAACCGGAACCAAACTGCGGATCTGCTGGCGCTGACCTTTGTTGTGCTCACCGCGCTTCTGCACATGGCAGTGCTGAAGAAATTCAAGATCGCACCGTTGTGGGGCGTGGGACTGCTGGTGGTTGGCTACGGCTTGGTGGTGAATTTTTCGCGTGCGGGCATCCTTCTGTCGGCCTTGGGAGTGGCGGTTTACTGGCTGGTGACCACCCTGACGAACCCTTCGCGCAAGAAGATCTGGATCGGCTTGGCCTCACTGGCTTTGGTGCTGGCGTTATTCCTCGCCTTCGGCGGGGACACTCTTCACCGTTTTGGCAGCGGGAGTCAGGAATCGATGACGACCGATTTCCGCCGCCTCATTTTTCGAGATACGCTGACCATGACCGCGCAACATCCGTGGTTTGGCTTGGGACTGTCGAGTTTCCCTGCGGTCTTCCCGCTATTTCGAAAACTAGCTTCCGTGGATAGCGGCATCATCCATCCCGAAAGTGACTGGCTGTGGCTCGCGGCGGAGATTGGCTGGCCTGGCACGCTCTTGATTCTGGGCGGAGCGCTGTGGCTGGTCTGGCGGGCGTTCGTTGGCGCATTCAAACGTCCGCACCCGTTGCGCTTGGCGAGTGCCATCTGTGCCGGGCTGTTTGTCCTGCACGGATTCTTCGATGTCTCAGGGCACCGGTTCGGAACGTTATTCCCGGCCTGTTTCCTCTTCTGTCTGGCCTGGCCTGGACAGCTCACCGCGGTCCCCGTTTCCCGCAAACGCTCCTACGGGGTCGCGATTGGCTTGGTTTTGGTCGCCATCAGCTGGCTGCGCAATTCAGATACCCCAGCGTTGTGGCCGGGGCGTCCTGCTCTTGCCGCGGTAAAAGAAGACGCGACTCTCCAGATCGCTCACGGCCACGGTGAGCAGGCCCTACCTGCGGTTGATGCTGCATTGCGCTGGGCCCCTTTGGATTGGCAACTTTACTATCAGCGTGGTGCCAGCCGCATTCTTCTGCGGCGCGATTGGGCGGAGAGTCTGCGCGATTTTCAGCGGGCCAATTATCTCGAGCGGTATTCGCCGATCATGCCTGAGAATGAGGGCATTGCCTGGCTGTCGTATCGCCCCGAGCTCTCCGCTCTTTCGTGGAGCGAGGCTCTGCGCCGCATGACGCCGGAGGAAGGAAATCGCCGCTACGCCCGTTATCTGGAAATGGCAGCGCCTTATCCGCGGCTTCGCTCACAACTCATCGCCATGGGCGGCAACGATATTACCCGCTCCATTATTCAGCTGAATCACGCGGACTTCCGGACATTTCCTAACCTCCTCGCGGAGATCCTGAGAACGCATCCGCAACTGGAGCGTCTGAGCGCTGCGGATCAACGCGCCTTGTTCAGCGTCTGGGTGGGCAAAGGGAATCCAGCCGATGCCGCGGCCCGGATCCAGAAGACACCCGCATTGCTCCCCGCGTGCAACATCCCGCTGGCAGAGGCTCATGCGCGCCTGAAAAACCACAAGCTAGCTTGCGAGATCGCCTTCAAAACCGTCCCGGCGCCCAAGTTCCCCGCGTTGAATACCAACGCATCCGAAGCCAATTTGAAGAAGGAATTTTTCAATCAGCACAGTCTCGGCGCAGGAATGGCGCTCTACGACATCCAGCTACGGCGAAAGGAAAAACACGCCGCTCTGTCGACACTGCAACACCTGCAAACCTTCCCGGATGCGCCGATTTACATTCGCTATTTCGAAGCGCAACTGCACGCCTCGAACGGCAATTGGGAGGAAGCCTGGTCTTGCCTGGATAATTACATTTTCAGGAGCCGCCTCTAACTTCATGTCGCTGCTGGATCTTACTTACGCAGACCTTTGCGCGAAAATGGAAGGGCTGCCCGAAGTGCATACCCGCACGTTGTGGAGGGCTTTGCATCGGGAAGCCACGTCCGACACCAGCCAGTTTCCAGTGCGGCTGCAGCAGTGGCTCAACTCCGCAGCGATGTCGTTGCCGGAGCCGCTCCCGGTAGTGCATGAAGCCGTTAGCACCGATGGTCATACCCGCAAGTTTCTTCTCGGATTGTCCGATGAACAACGCGTCGAAACAGTCCTGATGGGCTTTCCCGGCCGGTTCACCGCCTGCCTCAGCACTCAAGTGGGATGCGCCATGGGGTGCGTCTTTTGCGCGACCGGGCAGATGGGATTCACCCGGCATCTCACGCCTGGCGAGATCGTCGGCCAGGTGCTCCACCACAACAAACTTCTGCACGAGAGCGGTCACGGTTCCCTTCGCAACCTCGTGCTCATGGGAATGGGCGAACCTCTGCACAATTACGATTCAGTGATGACGGCTCTGGAGATTCTCTCCGACACGCGTGGCGCGAACATTGGTCCGTCGCGGATCTCAATCAGCACCGTGGGAGTCATTCCGGGAATCCTCCGAATGGCAGAAGAGAATCGCCCCTACAATCTAGCGGTCAGCCTCCACGGGGCCACGCAGGAAGATCGGCTGCGTCTTGTGCCCACGGCCAAAAAGTGGCCTCTCGACCAGCTCATCGAAGCATGTCGTTTTTACACGGACAAGACGGGCCGCCACATCTTCTTCGAATGGACGCTCATTGACGAAACCAACGACACGCCAGATCAAGCTCACGCACTCACGCGGCTTCTTGCCGGTGTCCCATCGCATCTCAACCTGATCCCGCTCAATCCAACGAACGGCTACTCGGGCGAGCCAAGTTCTAACGCGGTGCGCTTCAAATCCATTCTGCGCGAAGCGGGAATTCCCACCACGATCCGGCAGCGGAGAGGCATTGATGTTGCCGCAGGCTGCGGTCAACTCGCCTTGACCGCCTGAATGTGCGGCGTCGAGCCACGCTCCTAGGCAGCAGCAGGCTGGCTATTCAACAAGTCCTGCATTGCCAGCTTCAGCCGATCGAAATCGATGGGCTTCGTCAGATGATGAGAAAATCCTGCCTCCATAGCGCGGCGCACATCTTCCGCCTGACCATATCCGCTCAACGCGATTCCTGGCAGATGGTGCGAGTCGCGTAGCTTTTTCATCAGATCGTATCCAGTGCCATCGGGCAGGCCGAGATCGCTGACCACCAGTTGAAACGGACGAGCCTCCTCATAGGCGCTCTGGGCAACCTGCAGCGCTTCCGCCACTTTTCCGGCCGTGTAAACATCGTAGCCAGCACGTTTCAGGAGGCGCGTCAGCATCACGGCGCTGTCGGCGTGGTCCTCCACAATCAAAATTCGGCATTTCAAGTCTTCACTCATACAGTCAACCTAAGGCTACGGCACACGTTTACGGGCGGACTTGTTTTTCTGTTCTGGTGGCGCGTCAACCGTTGTTTCCACCACGTTTGGATAGTCTCTCCATTTTCGGCTGAAGAAGTGCCACCATTCGGTTTTGCAGGCGTAGAACCCGGCGCGACTCATCACGCGCTGCAACAGCACGACCCGTTTCAATACCGCGGGATTTCCTCCCGAGTAGAAATAAGAAGCCGAGCGGCCCATGACATCGAACTTCGTCGGCATCTCCAGCTCCCGCCCTTCCGCATCGACCAGAGTGATATCCACGGCCACGCCTCTATTATGCATCGACTGCACCCCAGGAGCGGCCACGTAGCGCGGATCGCTAATCACCGCATAGAGCGCCTTCTGCACTTCCAACGGGCGATACGCGT
>DASVRZ010000017.1:0-72233 GCA_036388355.1 Chthoniobacterales bacterium
ATTCGAGTTTTACCCCGGCGGGCAATGGCTCTTCACCATGCACGGCCCCGACGGCGTCAATTATCCAAATCAATCGGAGTTTCTCGAGATCATCCCCAATTCGCTGATCCGCCTCCGCCATAGTAATCTGCCAAACTTCGAGCTTTCCATCTCTCTCAAGGCAACTGCGACGGGAACCCTGGTCTCCTGGTCCTCCGACTTCGAAAACAAGGCATTTGCCGAACGCATGCGGGATTTCCTGGAGAATGCGAACGAGCAGAACCTGAATCGCCTCGCAGAAGAGCTCAGCCACGCTTCGGCTTGAGGCGAACGCACTCGCGGCACGAGTTCATCGGCTTCTGCGCGGGGTGAAGTCCGAGAGAAGAGGCCGCACACGTCCCGGGCCGCTCCGGAGGGAAGGGTTGAAGATTTCCGCCGCTCGGCTAACTTCGGCCACGTCGATGTTGAAAATGGAGATCCCGCGCAAGGCTATTTACCGCCTTTCGCTTTATTATCGCAGCTTGCAACGGCTGAAGCAGAACAACGTAGCCACGGTTTCCTCGGCGACGCTGGCGAAGGCTGCGGGCGTGAAGCCCACTCAACTGCGCAAGGATCTGACGTATATCGGCCAATTTGGCACGCGCGGGCTGGGCTATGCGGTGGACGAAATGTGCGACCGCCTGAGCACCGCGATCGGCAGGACCAGTCTCCAGCCGGTGGTGCTGGTCGGCGTGGGTCACTTGGGTTCGGCGCTGGCGCGGTATGACGGATTTGCCAAGGAAGGCTTTGAAATCGTGGCGGCCTTCGACGCCGACATAGGTAAGCGGCAGACAATCACGGCCGGCGACGCCAGCTTGAAGGTCCGTTCGACAGCGGGCATGAAGGAGTTCATCCGCAAACGCGGCATCAAAATGGCGATTTTGTCCGTTCCGGTGATGGTGGCGCAGGAAGTTGCTAACGAACTGGTCGATGCGGGCATCCAGGCGATCCTCAACTTTTCTCCAACTGTTTTGCAGGTGCCGCCGCTCGTCTTTGTGAATAATGTTGATCTTGCGATTGAACTGGAGAATCTGAGTTACTTCATTCGCTAGTCTCCCGCCTGCCCCATGCTTTCCCCCCGAGCTCTCCTGACTTTTGCCGCGCTTGTCCTGACGACAAACGCCGGTCTCGCGGCAGCTACTTATCTGCAAAACCTGAATGGCGCAGACTCCGCTCCGCTGCCGACATGGATGGAAGGTCCGCCGATGGCGACACCCGCGAAGCACGCGACGGTTAGTTTCCCGATCAAACCGCCTGCCGCGGAAGATGATTTATTGGTGACGGTCTTTTTTAATGAGCAACCCGGCGGCTTTCTGCGGGTTTACTGGGACGACGGATTTAACAAAGAGATGCTCACCGAGAATTTAGCCGAAGGAACAGGCATGGCCAATCGCCGCACACTCGTGATCAAACGGCGGACGATGGTGGCCAGAGGTCTGCTCACCTTTCAAGCCAGCGGGACGACTCTCGGCGTGGATCGGATTCACTGGCAATGGAACCGCCTCCAGCCGGCGTATCTGGACGATGCATTTTTTCCGGGTGGGGTGCTTGGACGCAGCGGCGAATGGCTGCGCGACGATGAGATCGACGGACTCCCTGCGACGCCACGAACCGATTTCTGGCAGGGAGAAGTGGTTACTGCGCCGATCATCACATCGCCCGTTCGCATTGAACGCGGCGTGAAGTTTGTCGCCGAGCTTCCGGAGATGCCGAAGTTCGTGAGGGTGCATGCACGCATTTCCGGGCTGCCGCTGGGCAACAAGCTTATGCTTTGGGTGAACGAACAGCCAGCAGGTGAAGTCTCAGTAGTGGTGCCAGATTTAAGCGATCCGGGATTAGCGGAGTCTCAGGAAGGAACGCTCGCTTACACAGGCTGGCGCGACGTTAGTTTGATGGTGGACGCTTCCCTGTTCAAGATCGGGGAGAATCATTTCTACTTTGCACCCGAGAAAGAACTGCCCGCTCTGGCGGTGAAAGATTTCGACGTTCAGCTTCAGTATCCCAAGTAAAAACCATGCACGCTCCCCTTTCATTTCAGTCACGCCTCCGCAGATCAGATCGCCGCTCAGCATTTACGCTCATCGAAATCATCCTCGTGCTCTCGATCATCGCCATTCTGATGGGCGCGGTGATTTACAATATCTCAGGAAATCTTGATGACGCCAAATCCATCACTGCCCGCACCGGCATTCAGTCGATCACCACAAGCTTGAAGCGCTATGAAATGTCGAACATCAATGCGCCCACCACCGAGCAGGGCCTGGAAGCTCTGGTTAATCCGCCCAAAAATGCCAGGGGCGGCATGCAACTCATGAAGGAGCTGCCGATGGATCCATGGGGACAGCCGTTTAAATACCGCAATCCCGGGGTGCATAATACGACCAGCTACGACGTCTTTTCCATGGGGCCTGACAAGAAAGAAGGAACCGCCGATGACATCGGCAATTGGAGTGACACCAAGCAATAAACAGCGGCGGGCGTTCACGCTCATCGAGGTGGCCCTCGCGATGTTCATCGTCGTGCTGGTGATCGGGATTGGCCTGCCTTTCGCCACAGGAATGGGCCAGCAAAGCCGTCTTCGTGAGCCTGCGGACGAGCTCAAAACCCTGGCCCTCACCGCACGTCGCCGCGCGGTCACCGAGCAAAAGACGATGGAGATCCTTCTGGAAAACCACGGCTTTGTCCTGCGCGAAGCGGTGATAGCCGATTTAACGAGCCGTGCGGTGATCGACCCGGAGAAGGACAAAACAGAGATTGCTTCCTACCCTCTGCCGAGCGGAGTCCAGTATTCGATCAAGCGCTGGGATGAGACGAAATTTGCCACCACCGCGGACGCCCGCTGGCGCTTTCTCCCGACCGGGCTCTGCGAGCCGATCACCGTCCGCCTCTCGAGGGACGAAGATTATCTGGAGTTTAGCTTCAATCCGCTGACCGCCCAAACGGAGGACGAGAGTTTCCTCTTCCGATAATGAGGAGAGCCACGCTCAGCCGTCGACTCTCGCGATCTGAGAGTGGAATGCTCCTCCTCGAGGTGATGCTCGCTGTCATGGTGTTTTCCCTGGCGGCGGTGTCTCTAACGGTTGCGCTCAATGAATCCATCGATGCCTTCATGGATATCCGCCGGCAATCGGAGGTGCGCCTGCAGTTGCAGAGTGCGCTGGCGGAGGCAATCGGCCAGAAGCTGAGCGAAGGCAAAGAAACCCTGCAACTTGGCAATGGCGACGTGGTTTACTCGCGCGAAGTGACGTTGTTACAGCTGGAAAATCAAAACAAGGAGCCGGTCTCCAACCTCTACCAAGTCGTTATTCGCGCCAACTGGGCGGAAGGTGGCCGTAAGGTGCAACGGGAGGCCATGCAATATGCATTTTCCGGCCAAAACTAACCTCCCCCTTCGCAGATGGAACTCTGGCTTCACCCTGCTGGAGGTCATTCTCGGGGTTATGATCCTCGGCTTGCTCGCCGGCGTTTTGTTCACCTTGGTGGAGACCACGTTGGCCGCCGCGACGCAGCTCAGCACCAAGCAGGGCCAGACGCAGGAACTGAACGGCCTGGTTGAGATCTGCCGGGAAACATTCGCTACGCTTGACGGGCGGGCGCAGTTTACCGCTGCCGTGAAGCCATCCACCGGCGGTGGTTATGCGCAAGAGCTTCGCGTGGAGAACGGTCCGCTCGCTTTTGCCTGGCAGGGATCCGGCGCGGAGACCGGCGTCACGATGGTAGCTCCGCGTCCACAAGCCAATGGATTGCTCGCCTTTTGCCTGCTTCACGAGCGCGAGATCGATCCCAAGGAGCAGGAGAAAGCCCCTCCGCCGAAACCGAAGTGGTTCGTTCTCGTGCGGGATCTCAAGAAGCTCGAATGGCGCTTTTTTGATCCCCGCTCCAACGCCTGGCGTAAAGAGTGGGAGGAAGCGACCGTCCGCCCCAGCCTGGTGGAGCTCATCATTCAATCACCGGCAAGCCCCGAGGAATTGCGCCTCGTGTTTCCCATGCTCGCCGCCACCCCACAATGAAGCCGCTCTCCCGAAACCGCGGCTCTGCCCTATTGCTCGTTCTATGGTCGATCATCACCATGTCGGTTGCAGTCCTCGGCGTGGTGCAATACGTCCACTACAACCTGGATGAAGCCCAAGGGATAAACCTCAATTTCGAGCTTCGGCAGATCGCGGAATCGGGTGTAGCGATCGCTTTTTCGCCTGAGGTGGAAAAAGGCGACCCGCTGCTCAAAGCAGATTTTGGCAACAACGGCGGCCGCTATGAAGTCGTCCTCCACAGCGAAATGGCGCGGCTAAATGTTAACGAACTTCTACTAGAAGAAAGGGAAGAAATAGGAGAGGACGTGTTGCAGAGGCTATTCGTTAACTCATGGGGAGCCAACTCAGCCGATGCCCGTCATGTGGTGCAGCAACTCATTCTCAGGACATCGCGGCTACTAAATGACGACGGAACCTTCAGGCTGGACCGCGAATTAACATCCATTGACCAAATGGCCGAGGTCGATGGCATGGATAAAATCATCAAGCTGAAGCCGGACTGGGCGGATTTTTTCACTGTTTATGGCGACGGCCCACTTGATGTGAACGGCGCGCACCCTGATATCCTGCGTGCTTTTTTCGTTATTGCGCAACGCCGCGCGGAATCGTTCGTGCAAATGCGGAGTGGACCTGACAAGAAAGAGCATACCCTAGATGATAAGCCCTTTACGGAAGACACAGTTCCCGGAGCTCTGGGGATCAACTCCACTCAGTTCACGCAAGAATACATAAATACTAAAAGAGTGTCGATTACCGACAAACCTACCATGATGCGCGTAGAGAGCACCGCATTTTTAGGCGAGCGTAAACGACAGATCCGAGTTATCCTCGACCGCTCAAAGCAACCCCCCGCAATCCTTCAATGGCAGGAAGTTCCTCTGTAAATTCAACTCTAGACCTTCCTGTGGACAAGCCGCGGCGTGAATCGCGGAAGAACCCGGACGTTCTGCTCCTGCGCCCGGCTACGGAACTCGGCTGGGAACTCTGGGCCACCGCTCCTGGCGCGCCCCGGGAGGTCAGCCGTTTTGAGACGCTGCCCGACCTGGAGAAAAGGAACCTGCGCGCTGTCGCACTTCCGGCTGACACGGTGCTGGTGATCTCGCGTTGGCTGCAAACGACAGAAGATGCGGTGCTGCCCGAGATGGTTGCTATCCTCCTGGAGCGCCAAGGTCTGATGCCACGTGAAGAAGGCGGGAAAACGTTCTCCCTCACACCCGTGTTGCGTGAAGAGAATCGGACCCTCGTTGCCATTCGCCTGCTCGGGGCGCAGGTGCCTATTCAACTCTGCCAGCCGCAAGTGGAGCGTTTCGAAGTCAGCGCAGATCTCCAGCCGCTCGTTGGCGACGGTCTCACGCTGTGGCGCGAAGGTGGACGTTTGGTCGGGGCCTTTTCCCGTGCCGGATCCCTCATCCATTTGCAGTCGTTCCATGAAGGGGTGCTGAGCCAAAGCATTGTGCTCGAGTTGTTTTGCACCCGGCTTCAGTTGGAAACGGAGGAGATCCTCGGTTCGGAATTTGCGATCTCCCTCATTGGAGACTTCAGCGAGGAGGAAGCCTCCCTCTTGACGGCCATTATCGGCACGCTTCCGCAGTTCACGAGTGTCGTCACTCCGGTTTTACCAGCGGCAGCTTCCGGGCTCACCCCTCCAATGGTCGAGGTGCAGCGGCAGAGAATTCGCACCCGCCAAAGGATTGAGCGGGTCGTCCTGAGCGTGGCAGGCATTTATGCATTGCTGCTCATTGGACTGATTTTGAACGTTGCGTGGCTGAGCTTCAGCAATCGTCGGGTAGCGAAAGCCACCGCCGCGGACCAGCCCACAGTGGATGCGATTCGCTCCACCGCTGCCCGCTGGAACTCGATGGAAGACGCCATCAACCCGGCGATCTATCCGCTCGAAGTGTTGTTTCAATCCGCGTCTCTCCTCCCGGAGGATGGCGTGCGCTTTACTCTGTTTCAGGGAAGGGATCGCCGCGTGACGATCAGCGGCGAAGCGAACAGCGTCGCCGTCGCCTTTAAGCTCGGAGAAGACTTCAAGGGAAAGACCGAACTCGCCTATTTCGATTGGACCATGCCCAGCCCAAAAACCGACTTGCCCAACGATCGCGCGGGCTTCGAAATCACAGGAGAACCGCCCCGTGCGCAAGCTTACTAAACTGGAAAAGACGCTGAGCGTTGGCCTCGCCTGCACGATTTTTCTGCTGGCGAATCTCTTCGGTATCTCGGCTTTGCTGCGTCAGCGGCGCGCCCTGCAGCTGGATGCACTCACCCTGGCGAGCGCGCGCGATGAGTCGAATATTTGGCTGGAGCAAAAGGACAAATGGCTCACCCGCAAGGCCTGGCTCGAGAAGCCGCAGCCTCGCTCCACCCAGCCCCAAGCGGCTCAGACCACTTTCTTCGAGGAACTGCAGAGATCGGCTAGGTCGCGCAATCTAGCCATCGAGGAGCAGACGTTTGGCGAGGTGGCTGAGAACAAGTATTTCCAATCCATCTCCGTGCGCATGAAACTCACGGGCACCTTGGAAAACACCACCCGCTGGCTGGCGTCCCTTCAGAGTCCGGAACTTTTTCAAGCCATCACGAGCTACACCCTCAAGAGCGAAAAAGATCCGCCGAACGTCAATTTGGAACTCGAAATTGCCAAATACTACCTTCCGAACAATGGCAGCTAGCTCTTCTATCGTCACAGCTATCTTCCTCTCCGTCGCCTGCCTGCATGCCGCGGAACCGGTGTTGCCCGCGGGCCATCCTCCGGAGCGCTATGAACGCATCTGGAAAAAGTCGCCGTTCACCGTCGCGTCCGTGCTAGCTCCGGAACCTGTGGATACGTCCACCTTTGCCGACACCCTAACCCTCGTTGGATTGGTGACGATCGGCGGCAAACCACTCGTCACGGTCGTGGCCAACGATTCGCAGGAGACGCAGCTCATCGAGGCCGACAAGCCGAATGCGGAAGGCATTCAGGTGGCAAGTTTCATCAACGATCTCGATCCGGCAAAGGTCGAGGTCGTCTTAAGAAAAGGGGAAAACACCGGCACTCTCCGTTTTGCGATCAACCAGGCAGGCACCAGCCAGCCTCCGATGCCCAACACCGTCCCCCAACCGCGCGTCATCCAACCGCGCACCGGCACTCCGCCTTCCATCCCCGCTCCCACTCAGCCGCGCGTGATTCCAGGCACCGCCGGGCCGGTGATGCCCGCGCCAGGACCCCAAATTATTCGCCGCCGCCAGCTTCAGCTCCCTGGCGCCAACCGCCCCAATGTCCCTGTGGCTCCCAATACCAAAAGCAACGCCATTCCACCTCCCTAAATGAAAAAAATTTTCCTCACTTTTCTACTGAGTCCGCTCCTGGGCGTCGGCACTCTTTCGGCTCAAACAGAAGCCGCAAGCGACGAAGCGCTGGAGACGGTGGAGCCGGCACCCCCGCAGGCCCAAAGCGAAAGGGCTTCTGATCCAAGCATGGATGAGAAGATCAGCGTAAATTTCCCCGAAACATCGATTGCGCAGATCCTCCTGAACTACGAACGGCTGACTGGAAAAAGACTCATCAAGGATGCGCTGCTCACCGGGCAAAATCTGAGCATCGTCGTCGCCGAGCCAGTCACGAAGCGGGAAGCCATCGACATCATCGAAGCTACTTTGTTGCTCAACGGCTATGCTATGATCCCTTACGGGGAGAATACAGTGAAGGCTGTCTCCATGGCTAATGGGAAGAACCCGCGCAGCGAAGGTGTGGCTATTTACACCACACCCAGCGCCCTTCCCGAGGGCGAGCAAGTGGTGTCGTTCTTCATGACTTTCAAGTATCGAGACGCCTTGCAAGCCTCCCAGGAATTGCAACAATCCGTAGCTCTGAACCCGCAATACGCCTCCATTCTGCCAGTGCCGAGTGCGCAAGCGGTCCTGGTGACGGAAAAGACCTCTGTTATTCGCCGCCTTCTAGAACTTAAAGAGCTCATCGACGTGCCGCCAGCGCGCATCATCTCGGAATTCGTGCCGTTGATTCGCGCCGACGCTGAGCGTGTGGCTGAGACGATCACAAAGATGATCGATGCTCAGAAGAACAACGCCGGCGGAGGCGGATCGGTTCCCGGCAATGGGGCTCCGCCACCACCACCCAGCCCGGAAGGGCAGCCGCCGCCGCCCCAGCAGGTGGTTTTTTCCGCCAACAGCAATGATTCCTCTTCCAACAGCCTCACTGCAGGCCAGATCCAGCTCACCGCCGACACGCGGACAAACCGCATTCTCGTCATCTCCCGCCCGTCCAGCTTCCCTTACATTAAGAGCCTCATTCAGGAATTTGATCGCTCCGTCGGCCTTACTGAGCCGCTCGAAGTAAACCTGCGCTACGTTAAACCAAGCGATGTCCTGCAAGTTCTCGCCGATCTTCTCACGGAAGATGAAAGCGAAGCAGGAGGAGGCGCACCGGGAACCATTCAGCAGCCGAATGCCCCGCGCACAGGTGGACAAAATCGTGCAGCAGGCGGCGGAGAGAATAGCCGTTCCAGTGCAGGCAGCTCGGGTGGACTCACTCGCGCCGACGCTTTGGAGGACCCCGAGACCGACATTGGACCCGAGTCCCGCATCGTGGGCAAGACCCGCATCATTGCAGATAACAAAGCAGGCAAAATCCTCGTAATCGGGCCGCCTGAAAGTCTCCAAAAAGTGCGCGGCATCCTGCAGCGTCTCGACCGGAAGCCGCAACAGGTCTATCTGTCTGCGGTCATCGGCCAGCTCACCATTAACGGCAACCAGCAGTTTGGGATTGATTACCTGCAATCGTTTCTGGGCGGAAAAGGTTCGGGCATTGCTGGCACCGCCATTACCTCCTCGCCAGCAGGTGCCTTCACGTCACCCGCCGCGCTCAACAAGATCAGCAAACTTCCAGCCTTAAATGGCCTCAGCCTTTACGCAACCGTGGCTGACAACCTCAGCATATACGTACGCGCGTTGGAATCGAGCAACCGCTTTAAAGTACTCTCGCGTCCGGCGGTTTACGCCTCCAACAACGAGAAAGCAGTCATCTCTTCTGGCCGTCGAATCGCCGTTCCGACACAATCGCTGACGAATAACAATCTAAACAACAATGACAACGCGTCTGTCGTCTCCAATATCGACTATCAGGACGTGGTGTTAAAACTGGAGATTGTCCCACAGATCAACTCGAACGACGAGGTGACCATGAAGATCGCGCAGGTGAACGATACCGTGAACGGCAGCCAGACGGTTGCTGGCCAGAACGTTCCTACGATTGCTACGCAGGAGATCCGCACCAAGGTCACAGTGGCAAATAAGAACGTGGTCGTGCTCGGCGGCTTGGTTACGGAATCCACCAGCGATGATCGCAGCAAGATCCCGATCTTGGGCGACATCCCTTATCTGGGAGCTCTCTTCCGCAACACGGGAAAGAACAAGAGCCGGGATGAACTTCTCGTCTTCATCCAACCGAACGTCGTCTCTACAGATGAAGGCGCTCAGGTGGAAAGTCGGGGCGAGGAAGCGCGCAGCGATATCGGCATCGAAGGTCGCGCCACCGCGGAAGCGTTCGCCACTCCCACACCAATCCGACTGCAGAAATACGTGAAGTAGCTGCCGCGCAGCTCGTGTTAAGGACATTTGTAGAAGGCTTCAGCTGACGCACGCTGCCTTCTGAAGCTTCTCGTTTGTCTTTATCCGGCTAGCAGCGGCGAGAGGAGGATAATCCTGAAAAGGTGCCCCGAACAGTCAGATCGGAAGTACGGTCAGGCGGTGCCTTTTCATTCGCCGTTTGACACCAGCACGCCCTCGCCCGATTTTAGCCCGTCGCACTTTCCTCCTCCCAGTGCCGCTAATTACCAATGCTCTGCGATTCTTGCAAATCCCACCAAGCCAGCGTTTTTCTTACCCAGATTGTTGATGGAAAGATGCAGAAGCTTAATCTCTGCGAGGCCTGCTCGAAGAAGAACGGCGTCACAGACCCGACTGGCTTCGCCCTTGCAGATCTCTTGCTAGGCCTCGGGACTACTCAGAACGTAGAGATTTCCACGCCGGGAGAGACGGCGGACGGCCAATGTCCCACCTGCGGCTTCACACAAGCCGACTTCAAGAAAACGGGGCGCTTGGGATGTAGCGACTGCTACGAGACGTTCGCCACCCAGCTCCAACCGCTGCTCGCAGGAATGCACAAAGGGACTCGGCACGTAGGGAAAATTCCTTCGCGTCAGTTTCGCGAGGTCGAGATCTCGAATCGTCTCACAGATCTGCGGAACACGTTGCAAAAGTCCGTGGAGGAGGAGGATTACGAACTCGCGGCCAAGTTGCGGGATGAGATCCGGCAGCTCCAACAGCTCCCCGCGCCCAACGAATCTCTTTCATGAAGATGAACCGCCTTCCTTCCAAATCCGGCGACTGGCCCGCAGGTGACGGCCCGAACCAATCGATCGTTATCACCAGCCGCGTGCGGTTGGCCCGTAACCTTGCGAAGCTCCCCTTCCCCGGGTGGGCGAAAAAGGCGGAGCGTGTGCAGACCCTCGATTCAATCAAACCAGCCGTCGAGGCGCTGCCAGCGATGAAAGACGCGACCTCAATTGGGCTTCAGGATCTCACCGCGTTGGAAAAACAAGTGCTAGTGGAGCGCCACATGATTTCGCGCGAGCACGCCGCCAAGGGTGTCGGCAGTGCCGTAGTGATTAACAAGAAGCAGACTCTAGCGATCATGATCAACGAGGAAGACCACCTCCGCATGCAATCGATTCGTCCGGGACTGCAGCTGAAGAATGTTTTCAAGATGATCGATGCAGTAGACTCCGAGTTGGAAGCGACTCTCGACTTCGCCTACAGCCGGGATCTGGGATATCTCACTGCCTGCCCCACCAATGTCGGGACTGGTATGCGCGCCTCTGCCATGCTTCACCTCCCGGGGCTAGTTCTCAGCGAGCAAATCAATCGTGTTGTCCAAGGCGTCAATAAGATCGGATTGGCCGTTCGAGGTCTCTACGGCGAAGGCACCGAAGCGATGGGCAACCTGTTTCAGGTCAGCAACCAAACCACGCTTGGCCAAAAGGAAGAAGAGATCATCGGCAACCTTACAAAGGTGATTGAGAAGATCATAGAGCACGAGGAGAACGCCCGCGCAGTCTTGGTGGAGAAGCGTGCTAACACTCTGCTTGACCAAATCGGTCGCGCCTACGGCACTCTCACCTATGCCTACTCGATGACCAGCAAGGAAGCCCTCAACCTGCTCTCCGTTATGCGCTTGGGCATCGACTTGGGCTTCTTCGACGCCGATTGCCGACACCCGGTCGATGAGCTCTTCATGGAAACCCAGCCGGCTCATCTACAAAAAAGTAGCCAACAGAAGCTAACCGCCGACGAACGCGACAACCTCCGCGCAGAGATCATCAGGGGAAGACTGAAAGACTTCCCAAAGCCTGACCTCCGCAATATTGGTCACCCCGGCACCGAGCCGCCCGAAGGAGCGTAGTTGTTCATCCTTCACCCGCTGGCAGTCCGACCGGGCGATATGAGTACAAAGGGTGTGGAGGCGGGGAAAGCGTGGACACGGGTTATGCGATCATGTTGCACCGGAACATGCACACCGGAGGTAATGTGATGAAATAAATTTACGGCACCGATGGCACGCCGACATGTTCCCGCCGTACAAGGACGCGGCGAGGAGTTCCTATCTAAATGACGTTAAAGGAGTGGACACCAATTTCCAGCTCAGTACTGAACCTCGGCGCTCTGCCGAACCAAGGCATATAAAATAAAACCAGCAATAAAAACGCGCTTCCGGGGCGGGAAGCGCGTTAGTGAAGCGGCGAGTATCTCACCGGCGAATGCTAATCGACCGGGCCATTTTTCGTCGGACCGCGAGCCCCAATACGACACCTCCAAGAGCTGTAAACGCCCATGTAGACGGCTCTGGTACGGCTGATAAAGTGTCTAAAGTGAGGTTAACTGTGCTCCCGGTCCCTGTAGTTAAAAGTGCTAAGGAAACGACGTTATTGTTAAAGACACCGCTACCTCCAGAAATCGGGAGCAAGGTGACAGTGGATGAAACTCCTTGACTGAAGGAACTGAAGCTTCCTTGGTAAAGGACGTCGTTTCCCGCATTATCGAAAAGGTTGATCTGGAATGCGGACGTGGCAGTGCCTGTGAATGTCCCAGTTAAGGAAAGACTAACCGTGTTTCCAGTTATGTTAACAGGGCTTGGGGAGACATTGCCGAACAAACTCAGGCCAAAATCAGTGCCAGCAATGTTGAACGTAGTCGCAGTTTGTCCTGTGCCCCCGAAATCATTCGACGTAGCCGCGAACTGACCGGTACCAAAACCTGTGATGGTGACCTGTGAATGTGCAATACCAAGAGTGGAGACGGAGGTGACTAGAACAGCAGCCAGGGTCGCTTTAAATTTCATACGTTTACAGTGTATATGGCAGAGATTGCGAAAGGATCGAGAGGCCCGAGTTGCTGCCCTTCTTGTTCACAATTAGTGAGGTTCCTGCGGGGACCACAACGGAGTCGCTGATAGTGTTTGGCCCGACTCGACGCCAATTCGTACCGTCGTTGTAGTATTGTCTCCACGCACCGGCTACGAGGATTTGCACAATGTCCGCTTCCGCTGCAGCACCAGTAATCCAGCCGGGGATCATGTTGATCCCAGTGCTCGTCAATGTGACATCAACCGGCCACGAGTTGGACAGAAATGTGACGCCTGAGTTCATGACGCCCGCTTTTCGCGATACGGTTGGCACCCTACCAACTAACGTAAGTGTGAGCGGACTGGATGCGAGCCTCGTATAGATGACTCCGGTGTCCGGACGAATAGCCACAGTGTTAGAAACGCTATTCGGCCCCACCCGCACCCACGCCGCAAGCGAGTTGCTATAATAATACTGACGCCACGCACCACTAACGAACAACTGAACCACATCGGCGTCGGCGGCTCCTGTGCCCCCTGAGACGCCCGTTGTCGCCGGGCTTCCAAGCAGACTTGAAAGCGTATCGCAAGGAAAGATCGTATAAGTATCAGTGCCTGCGGCGATACCAAGGGTAGTCAAATCTGTCTGACTCGCTTCAAGAGGATCTACAGTAACGGTTGTCGCAGTATTTGGCGTTGTTGTGGATATGAGAAAAATACGGCCTTTCGCCGTCCCACTGGTGACTTGAATCAAGTAAGGGGAAGACGCAACTGATAGCGCGCCAGCTTGCCAGCCGGCGTTTGAATTCGTAATTCCGCTTTGGCTTACTCCAGTTATAAGCCCACTTGAAACACCTGTGATTGAAGCCGTTCCGAGAAGAGGAAAGGAGAGAACTGAAGTTGTTTTAGTTGAGCCTGTCCCAGCTGCAGCAGTGACATTCACAAATCCCACGGGATCGGTGGCAACGGTTTGCGCACACAGGGGAGAGAATGCCATGGCGGCGGCAGCGAGGCAGGGGAACAGCTTAGGGGAGCGTTTCATAGCAGAGAAGTTTATCATAATATGGGCGGATGTATGCTGCACGCAAATCGTGGCAGCAAATAATGTAACCGTTCGACGCAGATGATCAACTATAATTATTGCTGAAGAAGCCGGGAGATTGCCGTCACGTTAACAGCCGACTTCATTAGGAAAGAGTCCGGTGCCACCCACTCCGCATCTTTGCCTTGGGCCGGGTTGCGCTCAGAGCAGTGGGAATTTTCGCCTTGAGGCCCCAATCCGTCGAGCGTCGGCATGTAGCTCCAGAGAACATTGCCGTCACTGAGACCGCCGCGATCCTCAGCGAAGAAGGCCAGGCCTGCGTCTTCGGTTGCGGTTTTCCACACCTCTAGAAGCTGGGCTGTCCCCGGATTGTGGGGCCAGGGGACGGTCTCGTGAATAATGCTCACGCGCACCCGGCATTGGCTGGAAGAATCCTTCGCCACTACGGTGGAACGCCCGTTCCAAGCGAGGATCTTCTCGCGAGCCGCTTGATAAACGGCCGGATCAAAGGCGCGCATCTCAAAGACCGCCGACGCCTCGTGCGGCACGCGATTCGGCACGGTCCCTCCGCTTACGTGGCCCACATTCACAGTTAAGTTCGCGCCATAGTCGGTGAGCGAACTGACGTCACTGATAAACTCCGCGAGCTGCACGATGGCGTTGGCTCCCGTGGGATGCTGCGTCCCGGCGTGAGCCGCCTTGCCTTCCACGTCCACACTAAACGCTGCGCGGCCTTTCCGCGATGAGACCAGGGAAACCTGCCCCGCCTCGCCCCCGTCTCCTTCGAAGATCAAACAAGCCGCCGTGTCTGCAGGCAGAATTTCGCGGCAGAATTCTCCGAAATCCTCCGAGACCACCTCTTCGCAGGCATTCAGCAGGATGACCCAGTTGGTTCTCGCAAACAGCTCCGGTTCCGCATGTTGCAATCCCAGGAGCGTCATCCAAATCATCGCGGTGCCGCCTTTGATGTCATTCGTGCCCGGACCGTAAATGCGGTCGCCTATCACCTCCCACTTAAAGTCATTCCGCTCCTCTTCCTCGATGGGATAAACCGTATCCAAATGAGAAAGCAGCGCGATCGTCGGTCCATCAACCGGCGGACGGCGCAACGCGAGATGAGACCCGAATTCCGGGTTGGTCGCTTGTTTGCTCGAAGGCGCAAAATCCAGAGCGGCAAATTGTTCCGAAATGAGCTCCGCATTTGCCGCGATTCCTTCCCGATTCGACGTGAAGCTATTAATGCCCACCATCTTTCGGAGAAACTCCAGCGTGCCTGGCAAGGCAGATTCGCAAAAGGCGGTGAGGTCGTCATGCATGAGGGAAAGAAATCACGAAGATGCTTCCGGACGAAGGAAAAAGGCCACGAGTGTCCCTTAGTCTCACGGCAACGGCGTTTCTTCGTGCCCATCAGGCCAGTCCATGATCTAATCATCAGGATCGCGCAACCAAGCGGGGGCAGAGGTCGATAACGAGGGTCACAAAACATGGGCAACATCACTTCTCACGCATCTCCCAATCTCGATCTCGCGGTGCGGGTCGGCTGCAAATTGGTTTACTACGTCAGCCACGACGTGCCGACGTTTGCCATTATTAAGCCGCAGCAGGAACCCACGCAGTCGATCCGCCAGGAAAGCATTCAGCTTTCCCGCGATTCCTCCGTCACGGAATACCGCGACGAACATGGGAACGTCATCTACCGCAT
This sequence comes from Chthoniobacterales bacterium, assembly GCA_036388355.1. GTDB lineage: Bacteria > Verrucomicrobiota > Verrucomicrobiia > Chthoniobacterales > DASVRZ01 > DASVRZ01. The sequence goes on from DASVRZ010000017.1 coordinate 15,192, forward strand.
GGTCCTCGAACCCGGCGAACATTTCCTGACCTACGATGCCATCGTGATGGTGCCCAGCGCGCGGGAAGACACCTTCTGGAGCGATGTCCTTGTCCCCGTTGCCCAGCTTCCGTCAAACATCCTGCGTTACACCCAGCCCTCCCGGTATTGCGATTCTGACCGGTTGACGAACTTTGCGTGGTCTAAATTCGGCCATCTCGAGCCCGGCCTCACCCGCGTCCTCGCCATCTGCGAATGGATTCATGCCAACATCGAATACCGCACCGGCTCCGGCAGCCCGTTCATCACGGCGAACGATGTCATCGAACGCGGCTACGGCGTCTGCCGGGATTTCGCCCATTGTGCCGTCGCCCTCTGCCGCGCCATGAACCTCCCCGCGCGTTACGTGAGTGGCTACGTGAGCGACGTCGGGTGGAAAGACGACGGGCGCCCGATGGATTTCCATGCCTACTGCGAAGTCTATCTCGACAGCCGTTGGCAAACCTTCGATGCGCGCTTTCTCAAGCCGAGGCGAGGCCGGGTGCGGATCTCCTCCGGCTATGACGCTGGCAGTTGCGCTTTCGGCACGTTTTTCGGCGCCACCTTCCTGAATTACTTCGAGGTGTGGTCCTACCAGGTGGATCCGCGCGAAGTGCGAGTGGGAGACCCTGTGGACCTCAGCAAGCGCGTCTGCGGCACGGAGGAGGTGCGGTGGCCAGCGGAAGCAGCACTTCACAGCTCCAGCATTCCACCGGCTCCACAAGCCACCAATACAGCCGGGCGTGCCTCGGTGACCGATTAGTTATTTACCATGAATCAATTATTTACTCTCCCGCTCCTCTTCGCTGTGGGAATCCTCACTTTCGGCTGTGAAAAAAAGGCGGACGCGCCGGTCATCGACATCACCAAGACACCCGCCGCTCCCACTGAGACTCTCGAAACCAAAAAGCTCGGCGGCTTCATCGATCAATACGTCACCACCCCGAGTGCAGAAAACGCCGCCCGTGTGCAACGCGCTTTCGCTGATCTCGACGGAGAGATTGCCGAACTCCAGGAACGCGTGACGCAGACCAACGGCAACGACCGAGCCGAAGCGCAAGCCAAGCTGGATAATTTGCTCACCTACCGCAACGCCGAGACCGCCCGCTTCGCCGCCGCCACTTCCACCCTGCCCGTCACCACAATGACACCGGTGCGGCCAGTCGATACTCGCACAGGAGCCGAGAAACTGGGGGACAGTGTGGAAAAAGCCGCCAACGGAATTCAGGACACCGCGAAGAAAATCGGCAACTCCGTCGAAAAGGGCGCCGAGAACGCCGGGGACAAAGTCCAAGACGCGACCGAGTAAGCCTCTCCGCGACTCACGGGAGCCGACATCAATCGCCTCCCCCTTCCCTCGCGGCAGCCCATCAGCCCATCAGCGCAGCGCGCCATCCGTCCGCTGGACTTCACCTCCAACTTCAAAAAACTTCCCGCTCCTTTGATGACGGGAGGTTTTTTGCGTCGGCGTTTACAGCACCACCACGTCCCGCTGGATAATGAGGATCGTCTCCTGCTCGAACGCTGTCTCCAGCCGCGCTTTAAACGCCTGCATATCGAACTCCTCTGACCCTTCCGCGAGCACGCGCAGAATCGTTATCGCCTCCCTAAACGTCACCCGGCCCATACGCCAAGCCCCCTCATTCGGCTGCTTCAGATGCGTGTAACCGCCAAAAGCAGTCTTCAACTCCTCCTTGAAACCCTCAACCATGGTCACATCAATGAGCGTCCCGTCGTTCTTGGACATCGGAAGATAAATTTCGAATTCTTTCATATTAGTGTTCTGTTCGACCGGTTAAACCACGAATCGGCCCTGACCTCCACTGATACTTCGGCATGAACGCCGCTCTTAGTCGCGCGTAATGTGCCGCTCCCAGCGTTGTGGCGAGACAATAGTTTTACAATGACTGCGGGTATCGGATGTCCACCTGATGAATTAGCAGCTTGCTGCGAGCCTGGGTGTTCAGCTTGTTCTTCGCCCACGTCTGAATATCACGCACCCGGACTGAAATGGGTGAGGGCCGCGCTTTGGAAAAATCGCAGCAGCCTAACATTGACGAGCCTGAGTCCTACGCACTTTGGGAGGCATTTCCAAGTGCATGTCTATGTTGCTTCTGAGTGGCGCAGCTCGCCCGGGCCACAGATTATGGTTCGAGAAACACCATTGAACGCGGCCATCCGTGAGCGGAGTCGCACAACCTTGGAAGCTACACAACATCCCCCTCCCTTTTATCCATGCCTTGATTTTCTCCGATCCCAAAGACGTTCACGAGCATCATTGCAGAACGGACGCTTGTGCTGGGCGCGGGAGACAAGCAGCGGCACGTTCGGCTGCAAATCGGGATGCCCACTCAGAACGTTCCTTCCCGGGCGAGTCGAGACTGGAGATGCCCCTTCCGCTTGACCGGCGCGTCTCGCGGCAAACGCCCACTTCAAGGCTACGGAGTGGATTCGCTTCAAGTCTCGTTCGTGCACTCTCCCGAATTCAACATGAACTCGCGGCTCCTGAGCAACAAAGCGGCGAACGCCTTCTTTGGCTGGGGGAGCTAACACACCACTTCCCAGAGATTCGCCTTGTTTCACCGCCGTGCATCGACAACGCCACTCAGCATTTGTAAACGGAGTCTAACCATTGAAGCCCAAGTGAGTAGCTTGCGGTCCCCAGCATAGCCGGGCGTGTTCTCTCCGTAGAAGGCGTTTATGGCGTTCTCCATTGAGAGTGGCGTCGCTATTCTACCATGGGTGCTGGAGCTCCGGGAAAGGGCAGCCATGAGATCTCCGGAAGCGGTTCATCCGGACCCGTTGTTGGTTCTTTGGAGAAGATCTCTCGAGTGGTCACCGCGACATGCCCGTCCACAAACAACACGTGGGTCGTTGCTGTGGGAGAATTCACCTTCCGATTGAAGCGATACGACACCGCCCCCGGCAGCAATCCCGGGTCGGTGGAAGACGATTCGCCGAGGAACACCACCGAACGGGGATTTTGCACATCAGAAATGGCGTAGGCCGTCTGCCTTAGCACAGGCTGCAGATAGCGGTTCATCGCATACGGGAAAATGAAGGCCTCGTTGGTCTTGCCGAACATTTTCTCAATGATGGGGTCGCGCCAGATCGTTGCTGCCGGGTCGGTGCGGTCGAAGCCTGACGCTGTTAGCTTTCCATAGGGCACTTGGGAGAGATACGGCGGAAGAGCGTTATACCATACCTCCGGGCGGCTCGCATCGGGCTGGGCCGGGCCCACGCTTGGCAACCGGTTTTCGTGGTCGAGGAGATAGAGATTTAACCCGATGCCCCACTGCACCAAGTTGTTCATGGCCATCGTGCTCGCGGCTGCCGATTTTTTATGCGAGAGAAACGGGATCAGTGTTAACACCAACATCACGAGGAGCACGACTACCAGCAGGATCTCCCGCGTCGAGATGCCGCTCGTGCTGCGTTCCATTGCTTTGTGGTGAAAAGCCATGGATAACTATGGGGAAGCCGCGGAATGGAGCTTCCATCCGGCGGGTTGGTGGCGGTTAATGCTCGGATCGGCCATGCGGCGCAGGTAGTCGGCAAAAAAGACATACTCTGGCGTTTTCACGACCGACCGGAAACTGGCGCGATCCAGATCAAGCCGTTTCGCAATGAGCCGTCCGAGGTAATCGCTCGTGGTGATCGTTCGCATGTCGGTCGCCTGCAGAGTCGGAGCCGAGTAGAGGGTGAAAAAGGAATCCTTCCCCAGCTCCCCACACTGCTCGGGCGTGATTTCGAACTGCACCAGCCCGGTCGCCCACGGGAGGCAGGCAAAAATGTCGCTCGTCCGAATCTCGCCTTTTGGCCAGCCAGCGCGCACCGATTCCAGCGAATAGACCGCGGTGGTCGTCCCTCGCACTGAGGCGAGGGCCGCTAGATAACGGTCCAGCACCCCCTCCGGACCCACGGCGCTCGCCGCACGCGCCACGTGAGCGTCGGCGGCTTTGATCCGCGACGCATAACTCTTCAAAACCCGTCCCACCTGATCATCAGCCGCGGCAGTGTTCGAGACCATGGGGAGAATCTGCTGCTTCTGGAGGATCCACTTTCCACCCACCCGTTTCAGATCCGCCCGCGCTAGTGCGAATCCCTTGTTGTTGCGGAGGATGTTGAGCGACACGGGCGGGCTCCACGCAGACGTGGAGGTGGAAACCCAAGCGTCCATCTTTTCGCGACTGTAAACGCGGTGGGCGAGAACGAAGTTGACCGCCAGCTTCTGCAACTCCGCGAGAAACGGCGGCGCGGCGGCTCCGTCATTTTCGAACTTCATCCAGCCAAACAGCCGAACCACCTTTTCGTTGGGAGCCGGCAGTTTTTGCACCAGACTCGCATAACCGCGGAACGGCCTCACCTGTTCTGCCGCGCCGAAAACACTCGGAAATCGCGCCGGAAACTCCTCCAGCATGGTGTCTCCGTAGAAATTCGTCAGCAACTGCACCTCCAAACCCGGTTTTTGGATCGTCGTGGAAAATTGGGTCCCCGGAATTGCAGGCGCCCCGCTAACGGTCTCAAACGGACACAACACCGGCATCTTGAGCTGCTTCAATGTCTCCGGCGTCAGCTCCGCGTCCAAATTACCTAACATCACTGCGTCGTATTTCAGCTCATTGAAAAACGTAGCCACATTAGCCCCCTGCGTCACTGCGGAAGAGAACGACCCGGTGAGACTATCCCCCAGATCGACCAGCAGCACAGGAGTCTTCGTCCGTCGCGCTTCTTCGCGCACCTGCTTCACATACCCAGCGATGTAAGGATAATTCTGCAACCCGCTGCCCGCGACTCCCTCCGGCACCACATTACCCCGCAACCGCCCCGTTTGGAGGATGATGAGGTCAGGCGCCTCCCCCTGTGCGACCGGCCTGGAACAGGAGGAGACGAGCAAGCTTCCCGCCACGCCAAGAACGCAGACTCCTCCCAATAGCAGGAGTTTCTTTAAAGCTAGCATCAGAGCGGGCAGTTTTCTTATCGCCCTATTCCTTTGTATTGTAAACAAGCTCGAACTTTTGTTTCCCTTCCGAGTCATCGTATATGACCACCAGGTAGTCGCCGTGCTCCTCCGGACTAAATTGCACATTATCCCGAGTCTGCTTATACGGTGCATCTGTCGGAGCGGGCGGGACAGTACTCACCCGGATGTTCTGCTTAGAATCCAATGGTGTCAGCTTCATCGATGGCAGATCGACAGGCACTCGGTTGATAAACACTCTACAGGATGGTTGCTCCGAAACGTAAATTCCCGTGAAACGGAACCCCGCCTGCTTCGGCTTATCGGGAATCTGCGTCATCTGGAGCAGTGTTTCTTTGATCCCATCGGCTTTGTCTTTCGTGATCGTATAGCCGATGCAGAGAGCAGACGCTCCGGGAGAAATGACGATGGTTTGGGTGATAGGTTTCGCGCCCTCTGCTTCGAGAGTGAAATTACGAGATCCAGGCGAAAGTGGGCCTCCTAATGAGTAAGCCCCTGGCTTATAACCGTCTGGTCCATAAGGCTTGCCATCGACTTTGAGCGTGATGACACTCGGTAGGTTCGCGCAATTGATGAAAGAGAAGACCCCGTTGGTGGGTGGTTCCTGCGCGTTTCCAGAGCTGACCAAAGTGGCGACCCAGCATAAAGCCGAGAGGAGGAGGTTAGAGATTCGACTCATATAGATTCTTTACGGTGACTCGTTTCGTACTATCTACCGCTCCGGAAGCGGTCCTGGGCGGGGCGACGAAGAGCTGAAAACATTTTGTGCTTTGGGAAACCACACGCCCTTGGGCATTGAGCACCTGACCCGCGACATAGACCCGGAAGTTACGGCTGCGCACTGTCGCCAGGTCGAAGGCCTTCGCAAAGATTTCCTCTCGTCCTAGATCTGTCCAGGCTGTGGGTTGCTTCGATGCTGGCCAAAGTTTTGGATTTCCAAACAACGGCAGCTTGATCTTCGGGCTGGCGGTTGACTGAGGATCATCCTTCGACGTGCGAATATGCGACAACTTGGCAAGGCTCAGATAAGGGCGGTTTGCAATGATAGTATCGGCGAATATGTCTGCGGCGACAATGGGCACGGCGGCGCTATTGGGCGCATAGAGAGTATTTAGCAAGCTTGCGGGCTCGATATCGGGATCTCGCTCGAGGGCGATGCCTGTATAGAGGGCTCGCAGAACGTCCCGGCTCGCGGTATTGATGTTCACCCGTCCTCGCAGCGATTGTTGGTTGTTAGCATTGGCTGTAAACAGGTCGAGCAGTTGCGCAGCACGTGTTCCATCGGTGTCCAGAGTTAGAAACTCCCCTCTGCCAATACGCAGGCTCGAGGAAAGACCGTAGTGGGAAGACTCCCGTGGCTCCGCGCCCGTATCTGCCAGCATGGGTTGGGCATCCAGGCTGGCCCAAGTGGATAGCATTGAGTCTTTGGAGGAGGGTCTGGCGGTGTTCGCGCCCGTAGGCTGCCAATCGGGACGCCATTGCGCAGGGTCATAAATGGAACCGAGTTCTAAGACGCTGGAATAGGTTCCGGAGTTACTAATGTGAGTCGGTGCGCGGTCGTCATGTCCGGGGCGTTTAGTGGAAGGTATATCTGTGGGCACCTTGTTGTTTCGGGCGCGGTCGGCTGCTGCCCCCGTGCCAGTAACCTCCTTATAGATTGAGATACCATGCGCCGTGTCGTGGCCACCATCCGGCCAGCTCTTTGGCGTTGCTTCTGCTGCGATCCATTTCGGCGCGGCTTCGATGCTAAGTTCGTACTGGTAGGCCCGTCCATACCACGAACTTTGAAGATTGTAAGCCGCAGCAGACTGAACACCTTCCATATTGTAGCTACTCCTTGGATCACCCAAGTTGAAATTGCTTTCACCGAAGCCAGTTGAACCCGGCGGGAAAAATGAATATCGCAGTCCAGGGTAGGCTCCCCGCCATGTTGGACCATCTCCACTAGTTGCGTTCTCCGCATTTAACGTGCCGACATTTCTCTGAATGCGGCCTCCACCATCCGTCTGATCTCCACCTGGGCGGTCGACAATCCGTCCATTCCAAAGGACGCTATAATTGCTTGTGCGATGATCTCGATTAGCGCGATCCCTGTGCGAAATGCGTGGCTTGGTTGCAGTAGCATTGATCCCGGGCATCGGGCCGCTGGATGGAGATCCTGTCTTGCGTGTATAGCTCACGGTCGGAAATGCGATTACTCGATATTCATTCTTCCGGAGAGGTGCAGCTGGTGAGAAGGTCTCCGTCTTGGCTACAGTGCCAGCTGGCTCTGGTGATAGAGGAGTCCCTTCGTTGGTGTTGGTAAAAATGGCATACTCATTGCCAGAGTCGTCCCATTCTAATGTGCCGGAGGTAATATCTTTGTCTGATAAGTTCCAGAGTTGAATCCATAGAGTCACGTCAACCTTCACGGCCCAATACCCTCCCTCTGAAAAAAATGCTTTACCATCAGAGCCATTCCTCCACCTAAATTGGGTATAATGCTCTGTAACAAACGGGTAGGAGTCGATTCCCCGATAGTCGGCACCCACGGTGGCGTCGTTGTCTGTATCCGCGTAGTCCACAATATTAGCGGCGAGGTTTTTGACGTAATCTTGAGGGGGCAAAGAAAGGCCGAAGCTCCCCTTGCGAGCCGCCGTGTTGAAGCGCGGTAAGTTGTCGTTAATGACTTTGGCTATCGCGGTCACGTTTGCCCCGGCACCGGGTTCGGCTAGCAGGGTGTTTAAGTTTGCCTTCGGCTTTCCTGCATCGCGGTAACCGAAGCCAAACGGAATCGTTTCTAGCTCCGTGTCGTAATGAAGCCCTGCCGCCAAGTTCTCCGTAACTATGGAGGGTGTGGGAGCCGGCGAGGCCTGTGCAGTCGCCTGTAACAGACTCTGGGGCGTGAGCAGCATGCGCCGATTGGAAATTAGCTGCTTCGCGGCTGTGTTTCCCGGATCCACATCTGTGGAAGAATCGAAAAGAGTGAACAAGCTGATCTCTTTCGGATCTCGTCCGTCCACCCGGAGATGCACATCGTTTGTCCCGTCTGCATTCCCCACTGCTCCCGCGTCGAGATATCCTGCCAGGTCCTCCGCCCAATAGGCGTAGCGAATTCTCGGGAACTGCGGATCTCCCGTCTCTACTGTTTCCCATGATGTATCAACTGTCGCGAGTGGCTTGCCCGCTGCAACATTGGCGAACGTCGGAATGACCGGTGGGTTATTCGACGCACCAGGACCCTTCGCCGGAGCAGGTGTCGGTGTCGGACCTGGAGTGGCAGATGGCGAACTGAGGTAGGTAAAGAGGGGGGTGTAGCTTGTGGCTGCGGGCACTCCTGCATCGTGATCCTTGCCCGTGCCAATGAAGTAGTAGGGTTTGTTAGTCGGCGACATCGCTTTGACGATGATGAAATGATCATTCGCGGTCTCTGTCGCGAGGATGTTCTTCACCTTTTCGAGCCCGGCGTTCACTGCGGCATCTGCTTTTAGAATGTTCAGGTAGGCGTGGGAGGTGCGCCGCTCCAGGCTCATGCTTTGCATGAACGCTGTGACGGCTATCGTGAGAACCACCATAACTAGCAGTGTCACTACCAATGCGATGCCTCCCGTTTGTCTAGTTGTGGCTAAGCTTCCAAACATTGTTTTACCGTCTGGGGAGATAAACACGGGTGGAGAACGTCCGACGGAACGGGGCGTTCTTTGCGCTTGTGAAGTTCATCCAGTCCGCGCGATTGAGGAATCGGTTCGCAGTGCTGTAGTTATAGGCGGTGATGGATATATCCACGGCGTAAGGAGTCCTTCTCGGGTCCCAAGGGACAATGTTCGCCATCGCCTCATCGTAGGCTTTCACTCGGAAATCGATGACGTTGCGAGCCAGCACCTCATCGTTCGGCGAAGGCGCGGCGATTAGCACGGGCTCTGTAGGCGGGTCTGCCGTGAAGCTTTTAATCCGCTGGAAGGTCCGGTCGCTATTCTCCGTAAAGCGGTAGAGTTTGAAGACGTTTGTAGTGCCCGGCGGCGCGCCTGCAGCAGGAGGATCATAACGTTGGTAGTAGCCCACAAGGGCGACATCGCTTTTCGGTTCCTGCGGAGCCGCGGGGTTGGGCACCTGAGCCTTCGGCTCCGAAGCCGCCATGAAGAACAACGCGTCGGACTCTCCACTGCGGCTGATGCCACGGGTCCCGAGTTGGGCGCCAGCCGCAGGTTGAGGGAAGGTGATCTGCGGATTTGCTGTTAGGTATTCGACATCGTTGACCACGTGAAAGTGCTGGAAGTCGGCGACGCCATTTGGAGTCGGCATAGGCGTCGGTGTGGGCACCGGAGAAGTGGTGGGAGTCGGCGTGGGTGTGGGGTATGGCTCTGGCCCAAGGTCGGGAGCAGGAACCATGGTCTGCAGGTCGCGGGTAATGATGAACAATGCCGCGCGGGCTTCGCGGAATGAATCCACGCGTTGTTCCGATTGGTTCCAAGTTTGGGTGGTGCCGTCGACGACGGCGAAGAGCAGCAGGATGAAACTGCTCAAGATCGCCATGGTGACGAGGAGCTCCGTGAGCGTGAAGGCGCGTGCGCCGGAGCTGTCGGGCGTCTCTGCCGTGCACGAGTCTCGACGGCAGGAGAACGCCCGCTTCATCGCATGTCTCCCATTAAGGTGACGACCGGGTATTTCGTCCGGTAGGCAACCGGAGCGATGGCGGGAGATTCGACGGTAACGGTCACTTGCGCCAGTGCTGGCGCGGTGGTGCTAACCAGCCGGGACTCGATCTTCACGATGAAGTCGGCGTCGGGCGTGCCGTGGGTGTAGTTCACGGCAATTGGCTCACGTCGACTTGGGGCGGGGTTGCTATTCTTGTCCTTGTAGGTCGGTGTGCCATCCGAACTGTAGGCGACGTATTTCACCGCACCGACGGCTTGCGATAAGTCATAGGGAGAGACCGCACTGGCTGAGGGCGGCGCGGCGGGTGCAGCGAGATCTTCCGGTAATGGCACGAGCATCACTCTGGCCGCTTGGAAATTCCCAGTGCGCAGATCGCTCAGCACGGTCCGGGCGATCTGGACGACGATCGTCTCGACGCGACTGTCGTTGGCGCTGCGAAGACCCACCGGAAAGAGCGCCAGGATGGCCACGATGGCGAACGCAAAGATCCCCACCGCCAGCGCCACCTCGACTAATGTAAAGGCGGCCCGCCCGTTCCGCTTGGCAGCAACGGGCCGGGATGTGCAGAGCAGGCTCATAGTTTCCCTAGGTGCTGGTAATCTCCACCTGCGCGCGCCCGGTGAAGCGGGCGAACGTGATCTTTTCGAAGAGGTTCCCGTTGTTAGCTCGCGTAAAAACGTCTGAGCTGCCACTCCAAAAGCCTTCATAGAGGAATAGCCGAAGGTTCGCGGACGGCATTTGTATCATGCCGGTATTAGTAAACTGAACGACCGGCATGGCGTACTCCGCCGTGATGGAAGGAAACTTGTCTGAACTCGTGAGCGCTACTGTTCCGCCGGATGCATCGCTAGCGACCGTGCCCGCTCCGCTTTTGAAGGAGATCCCCTTGGGCAGTGCCAGCCATTTCGTGAGAGCCACGTATTTAGGGGGATTCGCAGAGGCAGGGTCCAGGGAGGGGTTGTACTCACGGAAGACAATGAACCGCGTATAGGGAAATCCCTCGTTTTGCTCGCCGCGGGATCGCATCGGGATCTTGCCATCGGCAAAGCCCACATAGACGTTAGTGGATTGCTCCAACGCAGCGACGCGGGCTTGCTCGAAGGTGTTGAGCAGAATGTTAACAGCGCCCTTTCGCCCCTTCGAGCCGAGCACATCATTAATGGCCGGAAGCGTCATCCCGAGCATCAGGAGCAGGATCGCCACCACAGCGAGTAATTCAACGAGAGTGAAGCCCGCCTGAAATTGGCAATTCTTTATCGGCCCGCCTGTTCGGTGCTGGTTTGCGAATTCTCCCATGATTCACTGCACGGTTGGTTGGAACCTGTGCCCCTTGTCACTGCCCGGCTCAACCCGGACTATGTTACAAATTGATTGCAGAACGGATCACGACTGCCAAGTGGAATCTAGTTGGAAAATCTTCCAGGCCGCGAACAGGGCGTGAACTGCGGAAATTCATGCGTGCTCTTCACCGTGGCGACGATCTATATTTCCGCCAATGCCTGGCACCACCACTACACCTGATCCGGAGTTCGATCGCTCACTGCGGCCGCCGGTCTTTGCGGATTTTGGCGGGCAGGTGAAGGTCTGCGAGCGGCTCGAACTGATGGTGGAAGCAGCGAAACAACGTGGCGACGTGCTGGATCATATCCTTCTCAGCGGCCCTCCCGGTCTGGGAAAGACAACCCTCGCTTACATTCTGGCGACGGCGATGGGCGGCAGCATCAAAAACACCAGCGGCCCGATGATCGAGAAAGCCGGCGATCTTGCCGGACTGCTAACGACCTTGGAGCGGGGCGATGTCCTTTTCATTGACGAGATCCACCGATTGCAGCCGACGATCGAGGAGTATCTCTATCCGGCGATGGAGGATTTTAAATTAGACATCCTCATCGACCAGGGCCCGAGCGCCCGCAGTGTGCGCTTGAACCTCCCGAGGTTCACCCTCATCGGAGCGACCACCCGCGCGGGAATGATCAGCGCTCCGTTGCGTTCGCGGTTCGGGATCAATCCACGCCTCGACTATTACACAGCGGACGAATTGCAAAAAATCGTCCTCCGCAGCGCGCATTTGCTCGAGCTCACCATCGACGATGCTGGCGCGTTGGAAATTGCCGCCCGTTCCCGAGGCACGCCGCGTATTGCTAATAATCTCCTGCGCTGGGTGCGCGATTACGCTCAGGTGAAAGCCAATTCGCAGATCTCCCAACCGGTCGCGGCGAAAGCGCTCACCATGCTCGAGATTGACGCCGATGGCTTCGACGAAATGGACAAGCGGATCCTCGAGGCGCTCATCATCAAGTTCCAAGGCGGCCCGGTCGGCATCAATTCACTCGCCGTTTCCGTGGGCGAAGACGCCGGAACGATCGAAGACGTCAACGAGCCGTATCTCATCATGCAAGGCTACATCAAACGCACCGCTCAAGGCCGCGTTGCCATGCCTGCCGCCTACAAAAAACTGGGGCTCGCGCAGCCCGGAAGAGCCGGGGATCTCTTCGCCTGAACCGGCGGAGATTAGGATGTGAGTTGTTTTTCCAGACGCCCAGTATAGTGATGGAGGCCGCATGAAAATCACCCTCTTCGTCCCCTGCTTTGTCGATATGTGCTATCCGCACGTCGGGGTAAGCATCGTGGAGATTTTCGAGCGGCTCGGGCATGAAGTGGAATGCCCCGAGGAAGTGGCCTGCTGCGGGCAACCGGCGTTTAATTCCGGCTACTGGGAAGAGGCGCGGAAGGTCGCTCTCCCCGCGATGCAACGGCTGAAATCGGCCGATGTCATCGTCATCGCCTCCGGCTCGTGCGGCGCGATGTTGAAAGTGTTTTACCCGGAGCTGTTTGCGGGAACGCCTCACGCAGAGGAAGCGGCTGCACTCGCCGCGAAGACTTATGAGTTCGGCGATTTTCTCGTCAACCAACTCGGCAATCCCGACCTCGGCGCGCGTTTCCCCGCGAAAGTCACCTTTCACGACGGCTGCCACGGTTTGCGTGAACTCGGCAAAAAGAAGGAACCCCGCCAGCTCCTTTCGCAAGTGCGCGATCTCGAACTTGTGGAAATGGGCGAAGCCGAGACTTGCTGCGGATTTGGCGGAACGTTTTCCGCGAAATTCCCGATGATCTCCACAGCGATGGGCGAGGTGAAATGCGCCTCCGCCATCCAGACCGGCGCGGATTACATTATCTCCAACGACTCGAGTTGCCTCATGCACATCCAGGGTCTGCTCAACCGGCAGGGCGAACCAATCCGCACCCTGCACATCGCCGAAGTGCTGAATTCCCGCCCATGAATCTGAACGTCCTCCAGTTTAAGAGCGACTCGGAGCGGATCACGCACGATCTGGATCATCGCCAGCGCATCCAGTCCGCGCTCAAGAAATACGAGATCGCCCGCGACGACAAAAAGGCGCGTTTCCAGGATTGGCAATCTGCCCGCCAGGCCGCTGCCGAGACGAAATGGGAAGCGGTCAATCACCTCGATAAGTATCTGGTGCAGTTCGCCGAAAAGGCGGAAGCGCGCGGCACGAAAGTGCACTGGACGAGCACAGCGGAACAAGCTCGGCAGATTATCCTTGGCATTGTTCATGAGAAAAAAGCCCGGCGAATCATCAAATCTAAGGTGATGACCGGCGAAGAAATTCACCTCAATGCCGCGCTGGAAAAAGCCGGCTACGATGTCGTGGAAAGCGATCTCGGCGAATACATCGTTCAGCTCCGGCATGAGGCACCGTATCATTTCGTCTTCCCGGCCATGCATTTGTCGCGGGGCGAAATCAGCGACTTATTCGAGAAGGAACTCGGCTCCGCGCCTACGGACAGCCCGGAAGAGCTCACCATGATTGCGCGCCGCGTAATGCGGGATCAGTATCTCGCTGCCGACATCGGCATCAGCGGGGCCAATTTCGCCGTCGCCGAAACGGGCATGATATCCATCACGGAAAACGAGGGCAACGCCCGCCTCACCTGCGCTTTGCCCAAGGTGCACATCGCGCTCATGGGCATCGAAAAAGTGCTGCCGCGCTTTGAAGATCTTGCCCTTTTCCTGCCCATGCTCGGCACGGCAGGAGCGGGTCAGGCCGTGACTTGCTACAACTCGATGTATGCCGGTCCCCGCCAGCCGGGAGAAACCGACGGCCCCGAGGAAATGCACGTCGTCCTCCTCGACAACAAACGCACCCATCTACTCGCCGACATCGAGCAACGCGACGCCCTGCACTGCATCCGCTGCGGCGCTTGTCTCAATGTTTGCCCCATTTACAAAAACGTCGGCGGCCACACCTACGGCACGACCTATCAAGGCCCGATCGGCTCGGTGATCACACCACATCTGCGCGGGATCCAAGAATGGAAACATCTGTCCAGCGCCTCCTCCCTCTGCGGCGCGTGCACCGAAGCGTGCCCGGTGAAGATTAATCTCCACCACCATCTGCTGCACAATCGGCGGAACGCCATCGCGCAGAAACCTGTTTGGTGGGAACAAATCATCTTCCGCCTCACTTCCCTGCTCTTCAATCATCCGGCGCTGTATCGCTTCGCCGCGTGGGGCGGACGCATTGGGCAAATCTTCCATCCGCTAATCCAAGGCTCCGTTCTCGACCCCGCTCGCGCCTGGACGAAAACCCGCGAGTTGCCACCCGTGGCGGAGCAAACTTTTAAGGAATACTGGCGCAGCCGGCGCATGGAAAAGAAGTCATGAGCGAACGCGCCAACATTCTCGCCCGCATTCGGGAAGGTCTCGCCATGCCCGCTCCCGTACCCGGCGCGCACGACCTGCATGGCCACGAACACGCTCCGAACCCCGCCCCCATCCTGCCGGGAATGGTGACCAAATGGCTCCCTTCTGGCGCTGGAACTTTTGGCGAGCAGATCGCCCTTTTCACCAAGAATTCTTTTGAGCTGAAAACCGATTTCCAACTCTTCGACTCCCAGTCCGAACTGCGGGGGGCACTGGCAACTCTGGCGCAGATCGAAGGCTGGGAGCGCATCGGAACCCACGGAGGAGCGCTCACGGATGAGATTTGCCCGACGCTCGGTCTGCCGATCCTCAGGACTGACAACACCTACTCGGCGCAGGAATTGGAGACTTGCAACGTAGGCATCTCAGAATGCGATTTCCTCATCGCGCAGACAGGATCCGTCCTCGTGACCACCCGCAGCGCCGGTGGCCGCGCGCTTTCGGTGCTTCCGCCGCACCACGTGGTGCTGGCACGGCGCGAACAATTGCTGCCCGATCTCTCCGCCGGTTTTGCCGCGCTGAAGAAGAAATACGCAGACAATTTCCCTAGCTTCATGAGCCTGATCACCGGCCCCAGCCGCACCGGCGATATCGAGCGCATTCTCGTCCTCGGGGCCCACGGCCCGAAGAAGCTCACGATTTTCTGCTACTAGCCCGCAAGTCCATGTCGGCTGCTCCGTTGCTCATGATCTTCGTGAAATATCCGGAGCCGGGGCGTGTGAAAACCCGCATAGCTGCGGAAACCGGAGCGGAAGCAGCGGCAGCTATTTACCGCGAGATGGTTCAGGAGGTGTTGGACGCGTTGCCCGAGGGGCAAAAGGTCCGCGTGCTCTACGACGGCTTTCGACCATTGGCGGATTATCAGCAATGGCTCCAGCACCCCGCGCTCGCGGAAGCTGAATTTGCTGAGCAATCGACGGGAGATCTTGGGGAGCGCCTGCGCGAAGCATTCGCGAACGCTTTTCGAGGCGGCTGGAGACACGTCGGAGTGATCGGGAGCGACTGCCTGGAGCTCACATCGGAGATCTACATGGAGGCATGGGCCGCTCTGGGCACCCGCGATGTCGTCATCGGCCCTACCTTTGATGGCGGTTACTATTTCCTCTTACTAAAGGCGGAGCAACCGGCTCTCTTTACTGGCATTGAATGGAGCAGCGAGCGTGTTTTCGCACAGACTATCGCCGCCGCTAAAGCCGAGGCTCTGTCCGTTTTCGCCCTGCAAAAGTTGAACGACATCGACACTCGCGCCGATTGGGAACACTCCCGCTCCGAGCGTCAGGGTTTACCCTGATGTTCCGTCTAGCAGCACGCAAATGTGACATTTGCGTTGCAACTGGGCCATTTTGCGTAAGTTGCGCTTGAGTTTTGCTCCAGAAGCCCTCCTTAACAAACCCGCCCCATGGACTACCAGCAAGACCACACCCCTCCTCCGGCGGCTGTCCCTCAGAGCTTGGGAGCGACCCTCCGCGCGGACTTTGATGCGCTCCAAAACGACTTTGAGCAAGCGACGGAAATGGCGGCGGATTTCCAACGGCAGCTCGCCGGGAAATCCAATGAGTTTGCGCAGCTAAAAGCGATTTTCGATCGCACCACGCAGGATTTCGTCCGCTTGCAGGCCGATATTGCCAAACTACGGGAGGAACGTCACCGCCTGGCCAATGAAGCGATGCGCGCAACCGGTCTGGAGATGCAGTTGAACCAGGCCGTCGCCGAGCGGGACAAGCTCAGAGCTGAAGTGCGGATGTTGCGAACAAGTCCGGCTGTGAGTGCCCACCCTTCTCCAGTCCAGGAAGAGAAGATAACCCGGCTGATGACAGAACTTGAGGCGGCCAATCGGCGCGCTGCCACTCCGCTGCACGCCGATTCCCTAGGAGATCCAAAGGCCGTTGCGGCTCTCATGCGGCTTTATCGAGCGGCCGACGAGCTCCGTACCATTGTAGAAGCTCCACCGAGCGGCGCGCGCCCTACCACTTTCGCGACACCCAAAACGGCCTCGCAAAGAGGGATCACGTTGGATGAGGAGTCCACGGACCACATCAACATTTCCTTTTCCGGCTAGCCGCCTTCCCGTCCATTTCGTGTGCACAAAAAAAACAACCGCTCCTTTCGGGGAGCGGTTGTTTAATTTCAGGCCTGTGACCTGAGGGCGATTAACGTCCGTAGAGGCACTTCGTGAGGTAACCCGAGATCGCAGTGGCGCGATTTTCCGCACGCAGTTCGGCAATCTTCGCGCGATCCACTTCGAGAGCGCGTTCCCACAGCCAGGTGAGGTTGTTGCCGCTGACGGTGAGGACGTCCTGGATGTTTTTCGGGTCGTCAGTGCGAGGGGCTTTCACGTCGAAACAAATGATTCCGTCCCACTCGGTGTCTTGTAGGACGACGCAAAGGGCGAGATCCTTGACCGGCTCGGTGTAACCGAACGGCAAATCCTGATCGTAACGCTGGCCGTCCTGCGCGTTGAGATGGATGTGGAACAGCTTGTTGGCTTCGAGGCACATCTCGATATCCCAGAGGTAATCGAGGCCGGCGATGCGGCTGTGAGCGGTTTCGGGATTCAAACCGAAGAGTGGCTGAATGGATGGATCGAGGCGGCTGATGAGGTAAAGCGCTTCACCGACGTTCGCGAGATACATGTTGGCGCGGGGTTCGTTTGGCTTCGGCTCGAGAGCGAAACGAATGGAGTGGCCATATTTCTCCAAAGCGTATTGGCCGACGGCGTTGAAGCCTTCGACGAGGCGTTGAAAGGAGTCGCGGCCATTCTTCGCGAGAACGAAATCGAAGCCTTCGCGGCCATTCCAGAAAACCATGGTCTCGGCTCCGAGAACGCTCGTGGTGTCCACGGCGAGCTTCGCATTCTCAAGACCCTTGGCGCGGATGGCAGGAACGTTGGAAGTCATCGCGCCGTCTTTGAAAATCGAATCAGCGAAGAACGATGGGGTGTACATCGCGCATTTCAGCCCGTGCTTTTCGGCCATCGCGAGGGCTTTCTCTGCGTCGGTCGCAGGGATCTCGACGTCGTGCGCTTCAAACCAGGACATGCCGGCCTCGGCGAGCAGCGGGAGACGGTCAATGATTGGAATCGCTTCGCGGGTAGGACCGCCGAAGGGATCGCCACCGGGTCCGAGATTCCAGACGCCAGCTCCGACGCCTTGTTTGCCTGCTTTGTTTTTCAGTTGGAAGGACATGTATTTTAGGGATGAGGGTTAAAGAGAGGCGTGATCCAACCATTTTTGCGGGAATCTGACAATCGGTTATCGCACGCTTCGGCTAATCAGGATTAACGCGTGCCGTGCGAAAGCGGCTGCCCTTAAGGAGCGGACGGAATCGTAAAACGGAAAACAGCTCCCTCGCCGACGACGCTCTCCACGGAAATGGTTCCGCCATGAGCTTCCACAATCTGTTTGCAGATAGCGAGACCGAGGCCCGATCCGGCGAGAGTGGGGTCCGGATCTGTCTCCGATTTGTCGAAAAGCTTCTCCATGCGATCCGCGGCGATGCCCATTCCGGTATCCTGCACCCAACATTCCACGCCGGCGTCGCTCCCGGTCGCTCCGACCGTGATCTCCCCGCCGGGCGCAAAGCGGACCGCGTTGCTCACCAGATTCTGGAAGGCGCGAGAAAGCAGGTTCGCGTCTGCATTGATCATCAGATCGCGCGGAACAATGTTCGTGACCTTAATCTGAGAGGCAGCCGTCACCGTCCGCATGTCCAAACAGAGATGGTGGACGAGCGGCCAAAGATCGAAATTCCGGCGGATGAGCCGCAATCCTTCACTGCAATCTGGATCGCGCTCTTCCTGCATGACGCGTCCGATCAACTCCTCGATGCGTTGCACATTTCGCACAAGAAGGCGGAGCATCTCAGCAGATTCCCCGGAGTCGGGAGGAAGATCCTCCGCCAAAAGTGAGGCTGTGAGGGAAATGGCATTCAGCGGAGTGCGCACATCGTGAGCGATGAAGGCAAAATGCTCGTCCCGGCGCCGCTGCAGCTCCAGAGCCTGCTCGTTGGCGTAAGTGTCCACTGCGAGGGCGATGGCGTCGTCGATGATGTGATTGATCTTCCGACTTTCCGAGGCGGAGAACTGCATCCCCGCGTCCTCGGCAACTTCATGAACCGCGTCGCGCAGGATGTTGTACTCCGTAACGACCTCTTTGATTTTAAAGCCAGCCGCCAGCCGCTGCATGCCGTGTTCGTGCGGGCTCCCACCGCCAGGCTCGCCAACCACTTGTTCCTGGCGCCCGGCGATCGCCCTGATCATCTCGTCGATGAACTGGGGAATGTGGTCGCGGAGGCTGGCTGGATCGAGATCGATGGCTCCGTCCAGTTTACCCACTTCCGCCTTCCATCGGGAAAAGAGAGTGGACTTATGCTCGCGGAGCACAGAGGCCAGAATGGGCAGCTGGTTAGTCATTCAAGAGATGGGGAACAGGCGACCATAGAAGAATTTCGCCTGCTGGCAAGGATGCGGTGATCCTTCCAGCCAATTCTACACGCTAAGACAGTTCGGAACGGGTCAGCCGCCGTAAGAACTCTCCACCCGGGCGGCGACGTCTTTGTAGCCGTAGTCCACTTCGTAGATTTGTTTGAAGCAATCGAGCGACTCGTCTTTTTTCTCCATCTGCTCGAGCACCAGGCCGAGGTTGTAGAGGATGTCCTTCTTCGTGCCGTCCATGACGAGGATCTCTTTCGCCGCGTCTTGAAAGGTGCGGACCGAGAGATCGAGCATGTTGAGCTGCTGATAACAGCGACCGAGCAAATTCATCGCGCGCAGGCGGACGTTCGGGCTCTTGCGGGCGGTCTGGAGTTCCGGAATCGCTTCGCGATAGGCGCCGGAATTAACCAGCACTTCGCCGAGCTCGAAATGGAGCATGAGGTCCGTCGGATTTTTTTCCACACGTTTGCGGGCTTCACCGAGGAGCACTTCGGCGCGCAAACGGCGGTATTCCGTGAGATGCGTCTGATACTCCGGAGCGGCAGGATCGTCGGGATTGGCCGCGAGGAAGTCTTCGTACGACTTGATGTTTTCGTCGTAGAGCTTCATCTGCAGATCGGTCGCTTTGCGGACCAAAGTGGCGTCGGTGTTCTGCGTGAGGGACGCCGCGTAGGTGAACCATTGCACTGCCGTGGGCAGGTCGCCTTTTTGCTCAAACAAACCCGCCATCTTGCGAACGACGTCGATGTTTGAGGGGTTCTCGTTGTAGCGAACGGTGAGTTCCGCGAGCTGATTCTCGATCATGTCCTCAGACCGCACGACGCGGCCTTGCTGCTCGAGGGACGTGGCGAGATCCTTGTCCTTGATGAGATCGCGATAATCTTTCGTGCCGCCTGATTCCGCGACGGCTTCCCAGCCTCCGCTCTTCATGGAGGCAGCGGCAGCGGCGTCTTTGCCCAATTTCACCGCTTCCATGTCGCTGCGGTTGATCTCAACCAGCTGACTGTAGATCTCCACGGCTTTGGCAGGCTCGCCGTTCTCATAGTAGAGTCTGGCAAGTTCGTGAAGCACCTTGGGCTCCTTCGGATGGCCGTCGCGCACGGTTTCCATTGCGAAACGCGCTGTTTCGTAGAGATCCAGGGCGAGCGCGCCTTCTTTGAGAACTTGATTGGCCTGTGTGTTGTAAGGGTCTGTTTCCAGAATCTTTTCGGCCGCATCCATGGCTGCCGCAGGATCTTTTTTCAACAGGCCCTGAGCCTTCATCGCGCCAAGGGGAGAACCGCCTTTGAGTCCGAAGAAGCCTTTTTTCTCCTTGAGCTGGCCAGTGGCGACTTTACGCAAAACTTTCCGGCCGTCGACGAAACCCGGCTCTTCACGCAACACGTCTTGAAGGAGCGTGATGCCGTATTGGTAGTTCTTCAGCTCCAGGGCCGAGATGGCCTTGAGGTAATTGGAGCGTGCTTGGGAGGAAAGTTGTTTTTCGGTTTTGGGAGGAGGCATGGGTAAAAGAGCTAGTAAAGAGCGGCCTGGGTGAGGTCGTCGAAGAACGCAGGGCTATTGAGCGCCACCGTCGTCCTGTTTCAGCGTGGCTGGAGCGGTGTAGGCTTCCAGTCGGGCATACTCCAGTTGGGCGTTCTTCGAGAAATCTCGGAAGAAGTTCTCTGTGCCGTGTTCAAACAGGATCACAAAGGAAAAGGTGAAGACAACAAATAATGCCACCCAGAAGAGTTTGCGGAGTAAGCCCATGGGAGTGATTCTAGATTTCCTAGTCGCAGCGTCAACAGAGGAATTGCGCTACCGCCCCTCTCAAAAGCGCTCCAGCCACTCGGCGGTTCCGTAGCGGCTCGCCACCAAGCTTTCCGCGCGTTGCCGCTCGTCGGCGGTGAGCGGAATGGGCATGACCTCACTAGCGAAGCCTCCAGCGAAGGCGGCTGCTCCCGCTGTATCAAATGGCACCCGCTGCACGCTGCCTTGATGGAGTAGTCCGCATCGAGTGCGCCGCTGCGCCGCCCCGGCCACTTTAGTTTCCCTGATCAATAAATCGCCCACCACGGCCCGTCGGAAACACCCGTCGCCTGAGCCTTCCGGCACCTCCGCCAGCTCCAGTTGAGTCTCGCAAAGTCGCGCGGCTAGATCGCGGATCACCCTGTGGATCTCCACATAACTTCTCGCTCGCTCCCCGCGAACCAACTCGTGCTCCGGCGGAATCAGCAGCGAATACGTCCAGTCCGCGCCGTGATCCACCAGACCGCCGCCCGTCCAGCGCCGCATGAGCGGCAAACCCGGACGCAACCCACGCGTCTCGGCCAACTTCTCAAAATACCCCATCGTCACCGTCGGCTCCGCCCATCGATACACGCGCAATGTCGGCAGCGCGAGCTCCTGCAGCAGCATCTCATCCACCGCCATATTCCACGCTCCACTGCCTGGAATCGTCTCTTCGATCAGCCGCAAACGGTCGAAAATCATGGCGGCATCATGCTTTGCCGATTGGCAAGCGCAAGATCGACGTGTAAACCCTTTCGCCATGGCTAAACTCGCACTCGGCAAAGGTCTCGGAGCCTTGATCACTCCCAAAGTCGCCACGCCGGTTCCCATCGTCAGCGAAGGCGAGCGAGTGGAAATGATCCCGGTTGGAAGCCTGGTCGCGAGCCCCTTTCAGCCGCGCCGCGAGTTCAAGGAAGAGCCGCTTCAGGAGCTCGCCGATTCCATCAAGGAACGCGGCATTATTCAGCCGCTCATTGTTCGGAAAGTCGGGCCGAAATTCGAACTAATCGCCGGTGAACGCCGGTGGCGTGCCGCCCAGCGCGCCGGGCTCATGGAAGCTCCCGTCATTGTTCGCCAGGCCAGCGACCGCGACGTTTTGGAGCTCGCCCTCATCGAGAATCTCCAACGCGCCGACCTCAATCCCATCGATGAAGCGCAGGCGTTCGCACGTCTGGCGGAGGAATTTGACCTGCGCCAGGAAGACATCGCCCAACGCGTCGGCCGCAGCCGCGCCGGCGTCGCCAACTCGCTGCGCCTCCTTGAGCTCGACCCGCAGATCCAGACCTGGCTCACGCAAAATCTGCTCACCGTCGGCCACGGAAAAGTTCTGCTCGGCCTCAAGGATCACGAGCAGCAACTCGCCGCCGCCCAGCTTGTCCTGCGCCAGGGCAGCACCGTCCGGGAAACAGAGATCATCGTGCAAAATTTCCTCCACAAACACGGCCTCACCCCATCCCCCCGCAGACGTTCCGCCGGGCCAACCACCGACCTCTCTCCCGCTTTGCAGAACGTGCAAAACCGCCTGCAAAGCCACCTCGCCACGCACGTCACCGTGGCTCACGGCGACAAAAAGGGCCGCATCGAAATTGAATACTACGGCGCCGACGATCTTCAGCGCCTCCTCAACGTCCTCGGTCTGTCAGAGGAAGCGTAGGCCGAAAAAGGGCGCGTCCAATTGCTCCGCTGATCCCGATTCCTAGTTTCGTGCGTGCAGCTTCTCTACTCCTCGCTCTCTCCGAAGTGAGAAACCGGCACGCTTCCCTACGGTTTGGCTCACCGCTCCTCCTCGCCGCCCTCCTTCTCGCCACCAGCTGTAAGAAAGCGCCGCCGCTGGCTGACCTCCCTCAGAAAGCCGCGAGCGCCACTCCAGCAGATCCGGCACCCGCGCCCTCAGCCCCCACTCCGACACCCCTTTCTCCCAAGGCCGCTTCGATCTCTGCGGTCACCGACCGGATCGACGGGAAAATTGCCCTTCAACGCGCCCGCACCATCTGCACACTCGGCTCCCGCGCCTACGGAACTCCGGGTTACCGCCAGACGCTCGCGTATCTCCGCTCCGAGCTCACCCGCCTCGGCTGGCACACCGTTTTTCAGGCCTTCGAGTCCAAAACACCCGCCGGAGATCGCACTTACACCAACCTGATCGCCACCTGGCCCCTCGACAAAGACGCGCCCAAGGGCAAGGCAGCCACAAACCGGCTCATCCTCACAGCGCACTACGACGCTCCCAACGCCGAACTCACCGACTTCCCAGCTGCCAGTTCTGGCGCCGCCGGTTGCGGCCTCATTTTAGAACTCGCTGAACGCCTGGCCACCGCCCCCACCCTCGCTGCCCGGGTCGAATTCGTCATCTTCGACGGAGAGGAACCCGTCCAGCAAATGTCCGCCACCGATGGCCTCGCGGGCTCCCGGTTTTATCTCCACAGCCTGAACACCAACGGCGAGACGTCTCGAGTTCGGGCCCTCCTCGCTTTCGGGGCCATCGGCCACAGCCGGGCGCGCTGGACGTTACCCACCGTTACCAACGCAGATCTCAACCGCGCGCTGCAAACGAGCATTTTCCTCCACAAATGGGAGGGCCAACTAACCCTTCTCGGCCGCCCCGCCTGGGGACCTCATCTCCCCGCCCTGCAAGCGGGCATCCCGGCTACCTTCTTGCACGACGCGCTTTTCCCCGCCCTCGGCACCGCGGACGACACGCCGGAACAACTCGAGGCCGAATCCCTCCGCCGCGCCGGCCTCGCCAGCCTCCAGCTTCTCAACCTGCCTCCCCTCGCGCCTGCTGCTGAGACAAAAACAAACTAGACTGTTGACGCCGCGTGCGTTTTGCCTATTCTGCTTCCTCCCCGACGCACCCATAGCTCAATTGGATAGAGCATCTGACTACGGATCAGAAGGTTTGAAGTTCGAGTCTTCATGGGTGCACCACTTTCCAGCTCACGCTACTTCTTCTGAAGCAGGATCTGCGATCCGCGTTTTTCTATCTGGCCGCGCACCATTTCCGCAATCGTGGTGAGGATCCACGGCAGATCCACCTCCACACGCACATTGTCGTCCATGACGCTGATGCGGCCACTAAGGGTCTGCTTCATCACCACGGCGTTGAAATGCAAGTCATCGCCGCGCCATTCCTCCTCGATTGAAGAGGTGTAGGCTGCCAACTGCGGCTTCATCTTCTCCAACCCCTCGCGGATGCGTTTGATCGCCTCAGCCTTGGTGTGCGGGTGCGGTAAGGTAACGATGATGGGCTTCTTCATGGCGGCTCCTTGGTGAATGTGGTCGCGTTTGTGCGGGATCAGAAGGTTTCTTTTTTCTCACGATCAGGAAGTTTGATACATCTACTTTCCCGCGGTGAATTACTCTTCTGGAGTCTTCTTGATTGCCCAAATGGTGTGCTTGCGGGCGGAATCTTCGTCGATAATTCGCAGTCCTTTTCCGAAAAGCCAGTCTCGCAGGGATTGGTCGGGACCATCTACTTTCAGCACCCGTTCATCCGGCAACCCGATGTAGTCTTTCAGCCAGTGGGTGGGTGCTTTGGCTGCTGCCCCAAGGACAATTTCCATGAACTCTTTTTCGGTGAGAGATTCTGGCAACATGCTTTTCAGATTGGAGACCCATACCAAACATTCGGAGATTTTTTGTACCTCCAGTAGTTTGGTAATCTCTTCCCAGATGTCGACGGGGATGACGGAATCGTCGGTGTTGTTGGGGCTGTCTGATCCGTCTCCATTGTGGTAGGTGAAGAAGACGTCCGATGTGTCTTTGGGAAGTGATCCAGATGGGTGCCATGTCGCAGGCGGTGCAGGTTTGTTTGTTCCGTTAAGCCAGGCATTCCAGTCGCTTCGTTGGTACCATTCCGGAGCGTTGATACGGATAAGAGGCATTTGGTGGCTGATAAGTTCCATGGTCTTGTAGTCTTCTTCTGGGGGGATTGCTTTAAGTCTTTCTACTTCGCATCGGGTGGCAATGCCGTGTGCCTTCTTCTTTGGTCTTCCTGCTCTTCTGGTGGGAGCGATCGGAACTCAATTTCGACTGGCAGGTCTAATGCGAGTCAAATTGACTCAAACCGCTTTTATGTTGTCGAGGGCTGCGTGCGCTTCTCACGTATGCTAAGCGAGCCGTGGAGCCTGTAGCGGCTCTGAGTTTGGCATTCTGGTGGAGGGCGTTTGCCAATAGGGAGCCTGGGCCCAATTGTTCAACCAGCATCCGGGTATCTTTGGGAAGACAGTGACCACCCACCCCAGGCATTCCATCAGGGCCGATTGCCGCCAGATATCCGGATCCAACTCGAGCATCGATCTCCACCGCACTGATGACCTGGCTCCAATCCAGTTTCATGCGCGTGGCTAGCTCGGCCATCTCAGAAGCGAAAACAGCTTTCAGAGTCGCATAGCCATTGAGAAAAAGTTTGGCCATCTCGGCTTCACCGACGGACATGACCCGCTGAGTTTCCGACGTGCCACACACATCCTTGAGGGCTAGAAAAAACTGGTCTGGATGTTTGCCTCCGTAGATGGTGAGAGAGGGGTGTAGGAAGTCGGCATCTGCCGTTGCGCTCCGCAGAAGTTCTGGACTGAAGCCGAGATTGAGGCTCGGAAATTTTTTTTCAAAATGCTCCGTGGTTCCAACCGGCACGGTGGACCGCAGCACCAGCAGGCTGCTCGTTCTAAGGGTCGAGGCTTTTTCTAAAATGCACCTGATGGCGGAGAGATCACATTGTCCATCAGCACTCACTGGAGTGGGCAAGGTTAGAAAACTGACTTCTTGCTCGAGGGTTTGCTCCAGCGAATCGGGAGAGCGCGCTGGATCGCTATCGTAGCCCCGCACATCGCGTCCGAGAGAGCGGAGTCCCCGATACATGGCTCCCCCGACTACGCCCAATCCGATGATGCCTACTGACAAGCTTCGTCCATCTCTCGCGCGGTCTGCTCCAATTTGATCCATTCGGGGCGATAATGCCACCAGCTGTCGCGGTCGTCGAGAGGATGATAAAATAGCGGGGTATCATCCAGCCACGGTTGCAGAACACCGCTGTTGAGTCGGAGGGAGGCGGCATGACTCGCCCGCTCTGGGGCAGGTGCGGTAATGAACGCCACTTCTAACAGATCCAGCGCCAGGGCGTAGGTCTCTTTGTCTCCATAAGTATAGGCATAAAGGCGTTGTCCTAGAGAATTAAGCGCAGCGGCCAGGCGGAGAGCAGTTCTGATGCGTGCGTCGAATTTGTTCACATAAAGCTGGCCGCTTTCAAACTCCGTAGGACGCACCGGCACACCAAGAGCGTCTCGCAGCGGACCGGTCCGTGCCGCCGCGCATTCCCAAGGCCCGTCGCACCAGAGAATGGCCGGATGCTCGGAATGGAAAATTTTCCGCACATCCTGCAACGGGAATGAATTCACATCCAGCATCAGGGTTTTCCCAAATCGCGACTGCGAAAGCATCCATGCCTTGAAGCCATGCACCTCATGGCGGCCCGACAAGCCGGAAAAAGGCGAGTCGCCCGTCTCCACCAATCGCGCCAGGGAATGCAGAGCGGCCTTTTGGCGGACATTAAATTCTCCCGGCAGATGCCAGACTTCGATGGGTAGATCGCAACCAGTTTCCCGAATGTTCAGCAGGTTCGCGTAGAGTGGCCGGAACAGTCTGCCGCAACCGGAAACGACGATTCCCGCCTCCTGCTGTGGCTCCATATCTGGAGGCCAGGAATCCGGGGCGTGAAGGATGGCCTCGATCTTTTCCACGATCGCCGGAAGGAAAACTTTCCAATCTGTGCCATGGCGCGAGATGAAATGGAGCAGAGGATTTTCCCCCCATTGTGCAAGAACGGGATGCTGGGAGACATACCATTGAGTATCGAATAATGGATGCGGATCCAAACCCAGGCGAGCGCCGGTCCAGAGATAATGCTCCGCAGGATCCTCCGGGGAACCCTGCAAATGTCTAGCTCGGTAGTCAGCCACGTGGAAAAGCGGATGCGGGTTGCGGCCTTCCGCCATCCCATACATTTGGAAATGTTCCCACGCAGGGAGGCCTGCTTCGGCCACGTCCGGGTAAGTGGACAGATACCATTCCGGCGCAAGAATTTGCCGCCAAACACTGGATGCTAGAGCCAGGAGTGGCTCCCCCGCGGAGGGTCGATTACCGCCTTCCGCGACATCCTCGAAGGCTTGCTCGCCGCTCAACTCTCCCTGTGTGGCGCTAATCGAATTCGGAACAGGCATCTCAAGATATGACGGAGTCACAGATCAACCCAATAGCTTCGGTGATCGAGATGCTCTCGGGTTGGAGTGGGGTGAGTGGCTTGACGACCTCAATCCCAGCGACGCGGCGGGGACGGCACCCAAGGCTGCCCCGCAGCCGAAGTAACGAGCCTGGAGCGTTCGCCGCAGCGCTTGGTTACGCCACAATATGAAATAACAATCGGAACAAACCATAAGACAAAGTTCCCGCAATCCACGGTGCGAAAAAGCTGATACCCAAAATCGATGCCATTCGCCAGCCCGGCATGTTCGGATTCCCGGCGTGCGGACCAATTGCTAGGCATACCAAACCTCGATAGCAGCCAACGCCCAATGCGAACCCGACCGGAATCGCAACCAACATCCATGCGGGCGTGGACGGAACTACGCGATGCGCGGCGATGCCGCTTCCAACAGCTCCGCCGACGGGAGAAAGAAAATGCGCAAGCTCAAATAGGTTCATGGCGTGCGAAGTTGGCCAACAAGTGTTAAACGGATGAGGGTTTCGGTTGTGGCATAAGTCGGCGGAGGAAGCCCGCACGTGTGACAGATCACTAGCTGCCGTCTACAAACAGGTCTAGCCATTAAAGATACCGACAGAGTTCAAGCCTCCTTCCGCTGTGTGCCGACCGAATCGACTGATCGACTGATTTACCATACGAGGTCCAGACGCCTTGGAAACTCCAACCGGGACAGCCGCTTTAGACCGCGAAACGACCGTTGACTCGAGGCCGTTAGAGGAAGTCAGGAACGGAACTTCGGGTGCGCGTTGGCTTCGGCCTGCCGGTCAGTTGCTATGGCTTCTGGCGTGTGCATAATTGGCGCGCACTCACGTGCCTCATCCCCCTTTTTCTTTGCAACCGAATCCATCCTCGCGCTCACTGAATGACGTTGTGGCGCCCGGCAGCGGCGTCCCGAGCGACGCTGCGGTTGTGGCGCAGGAGATCGCTGAGGCGAATCTGCGGGCCGAGTTCATGTCGAACGCTAGCGCTACCCTCGCTTCGTCTTTGGATTATGAGCAAACGCTGGCGACCGTCGCGAGGCTGGCGGTGCCGAAGCTGGCGGATTGGTGTCTCGTGGATGTGGCCGATCCAGACGGGCAACTGCGCCGACTGGCTGTGACGCACAACGATCCAGAAAAGATCGCCTTGGCGCAGGACCTCAGCCGGCGTTATCCGGAGAAGCAAGATCTGGAGTTCGGCGTCTATCACACCTTCCGCACCGGCAAACCGGGCATGGTCACTGAAGTCACGGAAGAGCTCCTGCTCGCTGCAGCGCGAGACGAGGAGCACCTGGCGATTTTGCGGGAGCTGGGCCTCACCTCTTTCATCTGCGTTCCCCTGTTGGCCAATGGCCGCAGCGTGGGTGTGATCTCGCTGGTCTCCGCCGATCCGGCTCGGCGATTCAGTGAGCGCGATCTTGCCTTTGCCCAGGAACTGGCGGCGCGCTCGGCGCTGGCGATTGAAAATGCACGGCTCTACCGCGAGTCCCGCGAGTCGGCGGAATGGCTCAGCACCACCTTGCGCAGTATCGGCGATGCGGTTGCCGTGACGGACGAAAAGGGCGCGGTGAAGTTCCTCAACGCGGTGGCGGAGTCACTCACCGGCTGGCCCGCGGCAGAAGCGATCGGGCGGCCGATGACGGAGGTTTTCCAGATAGTCCGCGAGGCAACAGGCGAACCCGCGGAGAACCCTGTGGAGAAGGCGCTCGCCACAGGAAAGGTCGTGAGCCTGGCAAACCACACGGAGCTCGTGGCGAAGGACGGGCGGCGCGTTCCGATCGATGACAGCGCGGCACCGATCTTTGACCTCACCGGAAAGATCAACGGGGTGGTGCTCGTTTTTCGTGATGTGACGCGGCAGCGGCAGGCGGAGAACGACCGCGCCGAACGGGCCAGGCTCGCCGCGTTTTCCGCCGCGGTACACCAGACTCTCGGGCAGGCGGAGTCGATGGAGGCGATGCTGCACCATTGCGCCGATCTCCTCGTCGAACATCTCGGTGCCGCCTTTGCAAGAATCTGGATCAGCGACCCCGAGGAAAGCGTGCTCATCCTGCGCGCCAGCTCCGGCCTTTACACGCATCTTGATGGACCGCACGGACGTGTGCCCGTAGGCGCTTTCAAGATTGGGATGATCGCCAAGGAACGTCAGCCGCACTTGACCAATAATGTGATCGGCGACCCACACGTGCCGCAGCAGGACTGGGCACGGGAACAAGGGATGACCTCGTTTGCCGGCTATCCGCTCCTGGCAGATGATCGGCTCATCGGCGTAATCGGAATGTTCGCGCGGAAGCCGCTCAGCGACGCCACTCTCGAAGCCCTGCAAACGGTGTCGCAAGCGCTCGCCGTCGGCATTCAGCGAAAGCAGGCGCAGGAAGCGCTCCTGGAGCAGAGCGAGTGGTTCCGCGTGACCCTCGGCAGCATCGGCGATGCGGTGGTGACGGTGGATACCACGTCGACGATTTCGTTTCTAAATCCCATTGCGGAAGCGCTCACCGGCTGGACCTCACAGGATGCCGTTGGTCGGCCGATGGCTAAAGTCCTGCAGCTAGTCAGTGAAACCAGCCGCGAGCGCATGGCGAATCCGATCGAGCGGGCGCTAGCGGAAGGCATCATCGTCGGCCTCGCTAATCATACGATCCTGCTCGCGCGCGACGGGCGGGAAGTTCCGATCGAAGACAGCGCAGCACCGATCCGGAACCCAGCGGGTGAGATCATCGGTGCGGTGATGGTTTTTCACGACGTGAGCGAACGCCGCCAAAAAGAAGTGGCGCTCGAAGAAAGCGAGGAGCGCCACCGGCTGTTGGGCGAGGTGGTTCCGCAACTCATCTGGACGACGGACGCGAACGGCAAGGTCGAGTATCTCAACGAACGCTGGCGCAGCTACACGGGCCAAACGAATTGGCGCTGGGCAGACGTTGTGCATCCCGACGACAACGAACGCAGTATTGCGGAATGGCAGAGAGCGCTGGCGGTCGGCGGGTCGTTTGAAACGGAATGCCGCATCCGACGTCACGACGGGGAGTATCGTTGGTTTGTCTCCCGGAGCGTGCCATTGCACAACGCGGACGGCGAGATTGTCCGCTGGTATGGCTCGTGCACCGACATTCATCAGCAGAAGGTCACGGCGGACGCGCTGCGCGAGGAATACACAATTACCGAGCAGCTCAACGAAGTGGCCAAGGCACTCGCCACGGAGCTAGATCTCTCGAAGGTCGTGCAGATCATCACCGATGCGGGAACGCGCATTACGCGGGCGCAGTTCGGCGCGTTTTTCTACAACTTGCTCGATGAAAAAGGCGCCTCTTACATGCTTTACACGCTCTCGGGAGTGCCACGCGAGATGTTCGAGAAGTTCCCGATGCCGCGGGCGACTCACGTCTTCGGTCCGACCTTCCGCGGCGAAGGCGTGATCCGCGCAGCCGACATTCGCAAAGACCCGCGCTTTGGAAAAAACGAGCCTTACCACGGCATGCCGAAAGGGCATCTGCCGGTGGTTAGTTATCTCGCCGTGTCGGTGATCTCGCGCACGGGCGAAGTCATCGGGGGGTTGTTTTTTGGTCACGCCGACGAGGGCGTTTTCACCGAACGCGACGAGAAAATTATCATCGGCGTGGCAGCACAAGCGGCGGCGGCGGTGGATACCTCACGGCTCTATCAACGCGAGCAGCAGGCGCGCGCGCTGGCCGAGCAGGCGAGTCACGCGAAGGATAATTTTCTCGCGGCACTCTCTCATGAATTGCGCACGCCGCTCACGCCAGTGCTCGCAATTCTTTCTAACATTCGGGAAGAGGCGGGTCTGCCGAAGGAACTCACCGAGGATCTGGAAACCGTGCGCCGCAACGTGGAACTAGAAGCGCGCTTGATCGACGATTTGCTAGATCTTACTCGCATCACCCGTGGCAAGCTGGAGCTGCAGTGCGAAGACGTCGCGCTGGGCCGCCTCATCGAGGACGCGATCAATACCTGTCTGCCAGAGCTCAAGTCGAAGCATCTGAACCTGGTACGAGAGCTGGAAGAGACGGAACAAAAAATCAGCGTCGATCCGGCACGAGTCACCCAGATCTTTTGGAATCTACTGAAGAACTCCGTGAAGTTCACCCCTGAAGGCGGGAGCATCACTGTGCGCTTGCGGCGGGTGGATGAAGATGGCGTCTCGTTCATGGTTCTGGATGTGCAGGACACCGGCATGGGCATTGAGCCGGAACGATTGCCATACGTGTTTGATGCTTTCGAGCAGGGCGACCGGAAAATCACGCGGCAGTTCGGCGGCCTCGGTCTCGGACTAGCCATCTCTAAAGCCATCGCGGAATCGCACCACGGGAAATTAACCGCTACCAGCGAGGGTCTCGGTCACGGCACCACTTTCACGCTGAAGCTGCCCTTTGACGGATGTCACGCGGAAGGAGAAACACCGAGCGTAGAGGCTGCTCAGGGAGCGTCTGTCGCTTCACACCCCGCGCCAGCAGCGAAGCCAGCGCATCGCCCTCGGCGCATCCTTTTGGTCGAAGATCACGCCGACACCGCCGCCATCCTCATCCGTCTGCTGCGCCGGATGGGTCACGATGTGATCCACGCCGACACGGTCGCCGGAGCACTCCGCATGGCGCACGAGGAAATGCACGGGAGCGGCATCGATTTGATCATGAGCGATCTCGGGCTCCCCGATGGCAGTGGGCTGGATCTGATGCGCGAGCTTTCCAAGACTTACGGCTTGCAGGGCATTGCCCTCAGTGGCTTCGGCATGGACAGCGATCTGGAACAAAGCCGCGCCGCAGGTTTCTCCAAACACCTCACCAAGCCGATCGACATCTCAGTGGTGAAAGCTGCGATTGCGGAGCTGGCCCAGGTGCCGCCCGCAGCATGTCCGTTTTCCTCAGGGCTGCGTCCTGACCGCCACGCTTAAGCGGTCTCGCACTCCGCCACGACTTACCTGATTTGGCGCGTCCCGAATTCTGTTCCCAGCGCCAGGCAATCGGCAATCGGCAGAACCCCATTCGACGTCCCCGCACCAAACAGACAGGACGCGGCGGAACTCACGCCGTAACGAAGCGCCGTCTCGATGGTTAGCTCTTCGTGCAAGCCGAAGAGAACTCCGGCGGCGAAGGCGTCCCCTGCTCCCACGGTTCCGACAATCCGCTCCTGCGGCACTTGCAGGCTGCCCTGCACCCGTAAAATCTGATCCGCACCAAGCGCGGTCGCACCCTCCGGGAAGTGAACAATGACCCATTCCCGCCCACCGTATTTCAACAGCACCCGCGAAGCTGCTTCGACAGCGGCCAATGAGATTTTGCCATTGGGACGAGTCGCGATTCCGGTGGTTCTCTCGATCTCGAATTCGTTCAGGATGCAGTAGTCCGTATACTTCAAAGCTGGCACCACGATCTCTGAGAACCGCTGGCTGTCCTCGCTCACCACATCGATGCTCGTCTTGCAGCCGGCTTGTTGCGCCGCGTGTAAAACGCGCGCGGCCACCGTCCCGTATTCAGGGTCGCTCTGATCCAACTGATCGAGCAGCAGCAGATACCCCAGGTGGAAGATCTTGGCCTCAACACCTTGAAATTCAAAATCCGGCGCGGCCAGAAAAGCGTTGGCTCCGCGTTGATGAAAAAAGGTTCGGCGTCCAGTCGACTGCACGGTCATCACATCCGTGTAAGACGTCGGTGCCTCCGAGTGCCTCCGAAGTTGCTGAGTATTGATCCCAGCCTGAACACACTGATCGTAGATCCATTTCCCATCGCCATCTGCGCCGACCAACCCAATCGCCGCAAGCGGAAATGAAGCGCCGAGCTTGGCGAGGTCTAATAATACATTAAAAGGGCTGCCTCCGTTGCCGATCGTCTGACCGAGAATATTCGCCAACGCATCCTGCTGCGGATAGGTGTCGATTACCTTCAGCTTATCGACGATCCAGTTCCCGCCTGCGAGTAAACCTAGGCGCTCTCTCATAGCTGGGGATCGCTCACGAGCCGCAGGAGAGCAGGTTCGTCTTCTTCAATGCCGGGGTAGCGGCCGATCTCTGGATCCGCAAAACAGTTGTCGTTGAGATCGTCATTCGCGCTGGAGACTTCTCCAATAATGCACTTCTCAGTGAGCGGATAGAAAGCATGGTAAACGCCGGGAACGAGCGTGATCCGCGAGCCTGCTTCCAGCTCGACGACGCTTCCCGATATCACCGACACCGGCTCATGATTGATCGGAACGCTGAATGTTTTTCCGTCGGATTCCGACGGAACTCCAGCCCACACTTCCACCGCCAGACGGCCCCAGCGGCAGATGATGTCTTCCTTCTTTTGTCGATGACAATGCGCCGGCGTGGTCATGCCTTTCTGCGCATACATCAACTTCTCACAATACTCCGGCTCCTCGGCGAGGTTTACCAAAACGAGTCCAAAGTCGCGCCATTGGCCGAGACCAAAATCCGTCACATCCCAACGCGGGCGCGGCGGCAACATCCATTCATGAGCCCGAAAACATTCCTGCGCGGATTGGATCAGCGCGTTGATTTCACTTCGTTTCATCTGAGGAGAAGTTCGAGCGGATGTTAGATATCAACGGCACGTTTCTCCGTTTGGGAAACAAGGGCAGCGGCAAAAATCTCGTGACTCGCCACAGCTTCTTCCGGCGTTACGCAACCGAAGCGTCCATTCAGTTCGCCCGCTCGCTCAGCCAAAAACGCGGCCCACATTTGCAAAAAACAATCGGGAAAGCCGGGCTCGAAAATGCCGCCCGTGATCGTGGGGAAAGGTCCGTGGAATCCCAGGTCCGTCCGCTGCCAAAGCTGTTCTTTGCCGCGGGTAAATGTCCACAACGTCTTAGGTTCCTTGGTGCTGTATTTCACGCCGCCATCGGTGCCGAGCACTTCGATGAACCACGTGTTCGTCTCACCGGGCGCCAGGCGTTTCATCTCGAACCGCAGCGGAACATCCGCGCCGTCGATGGACACGTCGGAGTGCAGAAGCGCGTTGTCCCAAGTGTCGCAGGGAGCCATGCCGCCTTTGCCGTCGGGACGTTCGTGATAAACCTTCTGAAGCTGCGCATAGACGCGGCTGGGTTTCCATCCGAGGCGCAGCGGCACGTGCACCGTGTGCATGCCGAGGTCGCCCATCACTCCGATCTCGCCGCAGGTCTTCACCTGGCGTTTCCAGTTGGCTGGTTTGTTAGGATCGAGATCGCTGCTGTGATGAAAGCCGGAGCGGATTTCCAGGATTTTTCCGAGCTTGCCTTCGCTTGCAAATTGGAAGGCGCGTTGCACGCCGGGCAGGAAGGGAAACTCCGAACTGCAGCGCACAAAGCGGCCGGAGGTTTTCGCCGCTTCCGCAATAGAACGAGCGGCCTTCAGATCGATGCCGAAAGGTTTCTCGGCGAAGAGATCTTTGCCTGCTTTTAGAACATCGAGGTAGATCGCCTCGTGCAGATTGTGCGGCACGGCAACGTAAACAACATCAACGTCCGGACTCGCCAGCAGCTCGTGGCAATCGGCGGTGAGTAGTTTTACGGTTGGGATTTGGCGGAACCATTCCCGCTGTTTTTCCGCGAGATCACAGACGGCAGTCAGCTCCGCATCCACCGGGAAGTTTTCCAGCACGAACCAACGCGCAAGAGCGCTCGCCACTTCGCGGCCCATCAGGCCTCCACCGATGATTCCGATTCTAACTTTGGTCTTCATGCGGAGGTGCGGTTACTGGAGAAACTTGGCAGCTTCCGCGGCAGTCGCGCCGTCATGAACGATGGCCATGAGCGCCTTCGTCATCCCGGCCGGATTTGCATGCTGAATGACGTTGCGACCATAGACGATACCAGCCGCGCCTTGTTTGATGAGTTCCTCCGTGCGCGCCAGGATTTCTGCATCGGGAGCTTTGCCGCCGCCGCGAACCAGCACGGGAATGTTACCTGCGATCTGAATGACCTTGTGGTAAATCGTCACGTCGTCTGTCGGGTCGGCCTTGATGATATCCGCGCCGAGTTCGACACCCTGGCGGACGAGTGGGAGAATTTTCGTAGCGTCTCCATCGACCATGTAACCACCGGCTGCGGCGTTTGCCTGGAAGACGAGCGGCTCGACCATCAGGGGCATTCCGGCGCGTTCGCACTGCGGCTTGATGCGGAGAATATTCTGAATGCACTGATCGGCGACTTCCGGCTCATTGGGGATGCTGAAGAGATTGACCACCACGCAGGTGGCGTCGAGCCGAACCGCCTGTTCGACAGGGTTCTCGATCATGCGGCTGAACAAGGTGCGCGGAAGGTCTTTGCCGTAAACATTCGCAACGTCGGTACGGAGAACGAGCGACGGCTTAAAACGACCGGGAATGCTCTGCAAAACCGGCGCCTGCCCAATGGTGAGCTGAATCGCATCGGGAGCTGCTTCCACTAGGACGCGCACGGCTTCGTTGATGTTTTCGATTCCGCCGAGAAAGGACGATTCATTGAAGAACCCGTGATCGATGGCGACATCGAAGCACCGCTTTGACTTGGGATTGAACAGACGGTTGAGGCGGAAGGTTTTCATAGGATGAGCGAACGTGATCACGTTTGACTGCTTCGATCACGCTGTCAAACGGATTCTCTTCTGCGGATTGTGCCGCGGCCTCAGACCTCAGCCGTTTTTCGGCCAATGGACCTGAATACCGTGCGACTGCCACTCCTCCATGGAGCGCGCCGGTTGCACGTCGGTCACCCAATCGCGGATGTCACTCCACGTGGCGAAACGCACCGCGTTCGTCGAGTTCCACTTGGTGGAGTCTGCCAGGATCACCTGTCGGGAAGAGCGTTTGATGAAGATGCGTTTCGTCTCGGCTTCCGACAGCTCAGTCGTCCAGCACCCTTCTTCGTTCAGGCCTGTGGCGCCGATCAACGCATAATCGGCATGCAACATCTCCAGGGCTCCCAGTGCACTCGCTCCGACGAGGGCTCCACTGACTTTTCGCAGTTCCCCACCAATGCAGAGCACCGGAGCCGTTGCGTGCACCGCTGCGGCGACGAGCGCTACGGAATTGGTGATCATCCGAACGTCGCTTCGCCGGAGAAGAATTTTGCCCGCTTCCAAACAGGTTGAGCCTGCATCGACAAAGACAATCGCTCCGGACGGGATGAGGGCCGCGGCTTCCGCTCCGATGGAGCTCTTTGCGGAATGATTTCGCTCCACGCGGTCGTCGAACGAGATCTCGGCGCGTGCATACGCGGGATCCAAAACCCCGCCGTGCACTCGGATCAGATCACCCGATTGCTGCAACTCCGTTAGGTCGCGGCGCAAAGTGGCGGGGGAAACGCCGACGAGTTCCTGGAGATCCGCGAAGTTAATCCGCTGATGTTCGCGAACAATTTTACGAATCGCGTTATGTCGTTCTTGAGCGAACATTGTCGGATGGTATCGTTTCGATCATCATGAGCAACCATTCTTCCCATCCATGATCCAGGACTTTGCCCGGGAATTGGCGGCTCGTTTTCCTCATATCATCTGCCTGCGCGATCGGGAAGATCTTATTCCCTATTCCTTCGACGGAACGGCCACATTTCAGGAAATGCCAGAGTTGGTTGTCTTTCCGACCGCGACCGAAGAGCTGGCGGAGTTGGTGAAGATCGCGGGCAGGTTTCAGGTGCCAATTGTCACCCGCGGATCGGGCACCGGGTTGAGCGGCGGCAGCATTCCGGTCCAAGGCTGTGTGGTTTTGTGTCTGCTCAAGATGAACCGCATCCTGGAAGTCGATCCGAAAAATCTAACGCTCTTCGCGGAAGCGGGCGCTGTGACTTTGGATATCGCTACGGCGGCGGAGGCGGCGGGATTGTTTTATCCGCCGGACCCGGGCTCGATGAAAGTCTCGACCATCGGGGGGAATGTTGCGGAGAACTCGGGCGGCCTGCGCGGATTGAAATACGGCGTGACCAAAGACTACGTCATGGGCTTGGAAGTGGTACTCGCCTCCGGTGAGATTATCTTCACCGGAAACAAATGCGTGAAGGATGTCGCCGGGTATTCGGTGCGCGATCTTTTCATCGGCTCCGAAGGAACGTTGGGCGTCATCACGAAGGTTTTGTTGAAGCTCATTCCCAAACCGCCTGCGCGGAAAACGCTCCTCGCCATCTTCTCGAAAATGGAAGACGCCGCAGAAACCGTCTCCGCAATCATCGCCGCGAAAATCATTCCCTGCACGTTGGAGTTTCTCGATTCGGTCACCATCAATTGTGTGGAGGATTACACGCATGTGGGACTTCCTAGAGATGCTGCCGCTGTGCTGCTCATCGAGTCGGATGGACATCCCGCTGCGGTCGCTCAGGAAGCGGATTTAATGGCGGTACTCGCGCAACAGCATGGAGCTACTTCCGTTCAGGTGGCGCAGACTGCGGAGCAATCGGCTCTGCTCGCGACCGCGCGTCGTTCCGCATTTTCTGCGCTCGCACGAGTCGCGCCGACCACCATCCTGGAAGACGCCACAGTTCCGCGGAGCGAGCTCGCCAAAATGATTCGCTTCATCCAGGAAACCTCTCTCCGACACAACTTGAAAATCGGGACCTTCGGACATATGGGGGACGGAAATCTGCACCCCACTTTTCTAACTAATGAACGCAACACGGAGGAGATGCACCGCGTGGAACTCGCCATGCAAGAGATCTTCGATTTTGCGGTCAGCCTCGGCGGAACCATTACCGGCGAACATGGTGTCGGCCTTGCAAAGAAGTCGTTTCTACGCACCGCGATCAGTGATCTCAATCTCGATGTCATGAAGCGGATGAAAACTGCCTTCGATCCTGACGGCCTGCTCAATCCGGGAAAAATGTTGTAGACGATGTCCGAGCACGAATCTCTCCGCACGATGGATTACGCAGCGCTGCAGCAATGCATGCACTGCGGCATGTGTTTGCCCACTTGCCCGACCTACGACGCGACCGGCCAGGAACGCAACAGCCCGCGCGGCCGCATCTCGTTGATGCGGGCTATCGCAGACGGAAAGCTAGATGCGACGAAAGCTTTCGGCGAGGAGATGTATTTTTGCCTCGGCTGTCTGGCCTGCGAGACCGCCTGTCCAGCGGGCGTGCAATACGGCCACCTCTTTGAAGTGGCTCGTGCCGAAGTGGAGAAATCTGGCGCATTGGATAATCCCAAACGCAACGCCATTCGCTCTCTGCTCCTGCGCGGATTATTCACCCGCCCACGCCTCTTGCGGCTCGTCGGGCGCGGTCTGTGGTTCTACCAAAACAGTGGCGCACAGTGGCTGGTGCGCACGCTGAGATTAACTGCGCTACTTCCAAAGAAACTTCGCAATTTGGAAGGCCAAACACCCACGGCGTTGTCACAATTTTCCAACGACCTCATTCATGTGCGCGAGCAACCCGGGAAGCCCCGATATCAGGTCGGGATGCTCACCGGTTGTGTGCAGGACATCGTGCTGTCGGATGTGAATCGCGACACGGTGGACGTGTTGCTAGCGAACCAATGCGCGGTGCACACGCCGCGGGTGCAAGTCTGTTGCGGGTCGCTCCACGTGCATAATGGTGAGCTTCACGCCGCGAGTCATTTGGCGCGTCAGTTGATCGATGCTTTCGATGTGGAAAACCTCGATGCCATCATTACCAACGCCGCCGGCTGTGGCTCACACCTAAAAACCTACGGGCGGCTCCTGAAAGATGATCCGGCATATGCAGAGCGTGCTGCGTTGTGGTCGCGCAAGCTGAAGGACATCAACGAATTCCTCGGCGAAATCGGAATCCAGCCACCATCTACGAAGGCGCCCGCCACGGCTCGAAACGTCACTTACCACGAAGCGTGCCATTTGTGTCACGGGCAGAAAATCACCCGTCAGCCGCGGGAGGTTCTCCGCAGTATTCCCGGACTCAACCTAGTCGAACTTCCGGAGTCCACCTGGTGCTGCGGCAGTGCTGGAATTTACAACATCACGCAACCCGAGATGGCCGGCGAGCTTCAGGAGCGAAAACTGAAGAACATCATTTCCACCGGCGTTCACACCGTCGCCACCGCGAACCCAGGGTGTCATTTGCAACTGGTGGATGGCGCGCGGAAAGCGGGATATCCGCTGGAGGTGGTGCATCCCGTCACCTTGCTGGCGCGGGCTTATCGCGGCGAGTAGCGCCTTTCGAGAATGAAGCTCCGCCGCACTCATGTGCTGCTTCCGCGAGCTCCTGGTGTATAATCGTTTCAGCCATGCCTGAATTCCTCTACCAAGAACCTTTCCCGCTCGGATCTGACGAAACTGAATATTACCTGCTGAGCCGCGACGGTATTTCCGAAGCCGAGTTCGACGGGAAGCCGATTCTGCGGGTGGACCCTTCCGCGCTAACCGCTCTCGCCCGTGCCGCATTTCACGATTGCGCTTACATGCTGCGCCCGGCGCACCTGGCCCAAGTCGCCGCCATTCTCGATGATCCGGAAGCCAGCGAAAATGACCGTTATGTGGCGCTGACGTTGTTGCGCAACGCAGAGGTGGCAGCCAAAGGTGTGCTGCCCTTCTGTCAGGACACCGGCACGGCAAACGTCATTGGAAAGAAGGGCCAGCAGGTCTGGACCGGCGGTGGAGACGAGGCGGCGTTATCCCGCGGAATTCACGAGACCTACACCACCGAGAATCTGCGTTATTCGCAGACGGTCGCGCTGGACATGTATGAGGAAAAGAACTCCGGCAATAACCTTCCGGCGCAGATCGATCTCTACGCGACGGGCGGCGCTGAATACAAATTTCTCTTCGTAGCCAAAGGCGGTGGATCGGCGAACAAGACGTATCTTTTCCAGGAGACCAAAGCGCTACTGAACCCCACCACGTTGGTGAAGACGTTGGTTGAAAAAATGAAGGGGCTCGGCACCGCCGCGTGTCCTCCGTATCACATAGCTTTCGTGATTGGCGGCACCAGCGCGGAGGCATGTTTGAAAACGGTGAAGCTCGCTTCCACCAAATATCTCGACGCGCTTCCAGAAAAAGGAAACGCGCTCGGTCAAGCTTTCAGAGATCGCGAGCTAGAAGCGCAACTCCTCAAGGCGGCGCAAGAACTCGGCATCGGCGCGCAGTTTGGCGGCAAATATTTTGCACTCGATGTGCGCGTGGTTCGGCTGCCACGACACGGTGCATCGTGTCCAGTTGGGATGGGAGTTTCCTGTTCTGCGGATCGCAATATCAAGGCGAAGATCAATCACGGCGGGATCTGGTTGGAGAAGCTGGAAGTGCATCCGGAGAGGTTTATTCCCGACAGCTTCCGCAAGAGCGCCACAGAAGGGACCGTCGTGAAAATCGATCTCAACCGGCCGATGGAAGACATCCGGACGGAGCTCTCTAAATATCCTGTCGCCACACGGCTTTCACTTCACGGCACGATCATCGTCGGCCGCGACATTGCCCACGCGAAACTGAAGGAACGCATCGATGCTGGCAACGGACTGCCAGATTACATCAAGGCACATCCTGTCTATTACGCCGGCCCGGCCAAGACTCCAGACGGCATGCCGAGCGGATCCTTTGGTCCCACTACCGCTGGCCGCATGGACAGCTACGTCGATCTATTTCAAAGCCACGGCGGCTCCATGATCATGCTCGCAAAAGGCAACCGCAGCCAGCAAGTCACCGACGCCTGCAAGCGGTATGGCGGATTTTATCTCGGCAGCATCGGCGGCCCGGCAGCCATTCTCGCGCAGGACAACATCAAGAAAGTGGAAGTGCTGGAGTATCCCGAACTCGGGATGGAAGCGATCTGGAAAATCGAAGTGGAAGACTTCCCTGCGTTCATCTTGGTGGACGACAAAGGCAACGATTTCTTCCAGCAGATCAACAACGGCTCCTGCGCCAAGTGCGTGCCGGTCACCGCGGGTTAGCGGTTTTCTGGAGTTCCGTCTGCACCTACAAGGGACCCCGTTTCGGAGCCTTGATTACTTTCCGCGGCGAAGGTTCTTTTGAAAGAAAGAGGTCCCCCGCGCTACGATGTCAGCGTAAATCGGCATCGAGAAGATGTGCCCTTCCCCCGGATAGAAATGCACCTCCGGTTTCCCGCCGACACTGCGCAAGCTCTTCTCGAGTTTCCGCGCTTCGGCGGGCAACACGCGGCGATCGTCCTCTCCGTGTAAGATGAGGGTGGGGCCGGTGCGTTCAGCCAGACGCTGAGAATTTTCATCGATACCCCCAGACAAAATCACAGTTGCAGCGACTTGTGGATTCCTAACATCGGCCGCTGCTGCAAGGTATCCGCCAAGAGAGTAACCAAAGATTCCGACCTTCGCTTCTGGACGCTTCTGACGGATGACTTTGATCGCATCATTCACGGTCGCCGACCAGTCGTTGAAGGAGCGACGAATGATCGCTTCGTCCGCGTAATTCGTTTCCGTCCGGTCGAAGTAATGGAGCAGATAGACCACGAAACCTTGCTGCGCGAAACTGGAAGCCAGGCCGGCAATGAAGCGATTGGCGAAGGCCACGCCGGTTGATCCATGGAGGACCAAAATAGCGGGCGTGTCTGGACTTGGAGAATCGGAGAACGTCTCCATCCGGATCATTTTCCCTCCGCTTTCGAAACGCTCGGTTTGGGTCCGGGCTTCAGCAAGAGAAGAGGGAAAAGGTAAGACTGACATGATGAGGAGAAGGGCTAAGAGTTTCACAGCAAGTGAGGATGGACGCCCATCCTGCTCCATTTCGATGGTGAATGGATTCGTGGTTGTTTCTCTTTGGCGGATCGCCCCTGCCTGTGGGTTGCGTCAGGGGAAAGGATTATCGCTGTTCC
Source organism: Chthoniobacterales bacterium (assembly GCA_036388355.1). Classification (GTDB taxonomy): domain Bacteria; phylum Verrucomicrobiota; class Verrucomicrobiia; order Chthoniobacterales; family DASVRZ01; genus DASVRZ01. The sequence goes on from DASVRZ010000017.1 coordinate 56,703, forward strand.
CAACTACGCGCCGCGTCTCGGCCCGTGGAAACTCCTCGGGCTCCGCGATCTCCAGACCTTCCCTTACGCGCCGAAGTCTGGATCTTCCGCAGCGATGCGCTGTTCGCTATCTGCGATGTCCAGACCTTCGTCCGTCAGCTGCTCGGTTGGAGGAACATTGTCTTCCAACGGCACGCGTGGAACCATGCCTCCTGAGCTCACCGGCGATTCATCCCAAGCGATCAGTTTTTCCGTTTGCTCATCCACTTCCGGCTCGGCAGAAGTCTCGGTAACCTCTTCCTGTGCGGCCATGTCGATGGCTTGGGGATCCACTTCGTCGAAATCGCGGTCTGGTGTCGTGCTCATGCTCTCTCTTCGAAAATGAGCGGCCGAATGGCCGTTCGCTTCGGAGCAATTAGGCAGGTCGCTGGAAGAACTCAGCGATCTTCTCGACCACGTAGTTCTGCTGCTCGGGCCGAAGTTCTGGAAAGATCGGCAGCGCGAGCGTTTCTTCTGCGGCCTGCTCAGAGAGCGGGAAATCGCCCTTGCGATAGCCGAGATACGCAAAGCATTCCTGCTGGTGGAGCGAGAGCGGGTAATAGACTTCGCAGCCAATTTTGTTCGCCTGCAGATGAGCTTTGAGAGCATCCCGCCGTCCGGTGCGGATGACGTATTGGTTGTAGATATGGTGGTGCTTGAGATCGCGATTTGCGTAGGGCTCAATAGGCAGCGTGATATTCTCCAGCAGACCGGCAGCCGTGAAGAGTTCCCGGTAACGGGCGGCATTATCATTCCGCGCTCCAGACCAATCGTCGAGGTAAAGAAGCTTGGCTTGCAGGACGGTGGCTTGGATCGCGTCCATGCGGAAGTTCCCGCCAATGAGGCTGTGGTAGTAGCGCGGCGCCATGCCGTGGTTGCGCAAGGCGTCGATGCGCGCGGCGAGATCTGCATCCCGGCAGGTCGCCATGCCAGCGTCGCCGAAGGCGCCGAGATTCTTCGTCGGGTAGAAACTGAAATAGCTGCTTTCCGTCATCGAACCGCAACGCCCCGCGGTGCCGTCGGAAAGCGGATACTCCGCGCCGATTGACTGCGCGGAATCTTCCATGACATGCAGCCCGTATTCCTGCCCGATGGCGCGGAAGGCATTCATCTCCGCACAGCAGCCAAAGAGATGCACCGGGATGATGGCCCTCAGGGTGAGTCCCTTGTCGTTGACGATGGTGCCATCGGACGAGTGATGACAATGCTCCTCGAGGTACTCGCGGACTTTGACCGGGTCCAGATTGTACGTCGTCGGATCAATGTCCGCAAAGATCGGCGTTGCTCCGAGCCGCGCGATGCATCCAGCCGTCGCAAAGAATGTGTAGGGCGTGGTGATCACGGCATCGCCAGGCCCGATGTCGAGAGCCATGAGAATGACGAGCTGCGCGTCCGTTCCTGATGAGGTGCCAAACGCGTAATTTGCGCCGCAGTATTCCGAGAGATCATGCTCCAGCTCGACCACTTTCGGGCCCAGGCAAAAACCTTGGGTTTCGCAGACGGCAGCGATGCGTTTTTGGACTTGATCGCGCAGCGTTGCGTATTGGAGCTTCAGATCGAGCAGCGGGACTTCCATGCGTTTCTTCTACCTCAGACAGCCTTTCGCGCACAGCGAAAACTCTGTTCGCTATACGTCGCGCGTCTCTTGTGCAACGATGGGCGCATGAAACGTTTTGGGGCTATTTTCGATTGGGATGGAGTGATCATTGATTCGTCGCGGCATCATGAGGAGAGCTGGGAACGGCTGTCTGCCGAGATCGGAAAGCCGCTGCCGGAAGGGCATTTCAAACGTGGCTTTGGAATGAAGAACGAGTGGATTATCCCTAACTTGCTGAAGTGGTCCAACGAAGTGGAAGAGGTCGCCGCGTTATCGCTGCGGAAGGAAGCGCTCTATCGCGAGGTGGTCGCCGACTGGGGCATTGAGGCACTGCCGGGTGTGGTCGATTGGCTCGAAACATTAAAGGCCGCGGGGATCCCGCGCGTGATCGGATCCTCCACCCATCGGCTGAATATCGAGACGACGCTGGACCGGCTGGGATTGCGCGATGCCTTCGATGACATTGTTTGTGCTGAGGATGTGACGGCGGGAAAACCCGACCCTCAGGTGTTTCTGAAAGCCTCCTCGAAGGCGGGTATCGCGCCGGAACTTTGCGTGGTCTTTGAAGACGCGCATGTCGGAATCGAAGCGGCGCAACGGGCTGGAATGCGGGTGATCGCCGTGGCCACCACGAATCCCATCGAGGAGTTGGGAAAGGCCGATCTCGCGGTGCATTCCCTTGCCGAGTTGAGCATGGAGCGGGTTGCGAATCTCTTCGCTTAGCCGGGCTGTGAAGGCGCGGCGGCGACGCCAGAGGCCTAAAAAAGCAACCGCTTCGCTGTGGAGATCGATTTATCTCTTGTAACCGCGTTCTTCCCTGAGGGGATGAACCCACAACCCAAGACTCCCATGAAAACAGCAGCGACCGTCGATATACTCAATGACCTGATCCAGATCTGTAAAGATGGTCAGGACGGATTTCGGGATGCTTCGGAAAACGTTCGTCATTCCGACCTGAAAACCCTCTTCTCGCAATACTCCCTCCAACGTTCCAAATTTGCCGGAGACCTTCAGCAACACGTGATCAACCTCGGCGAGGACGCCGAAAAAAGCAGCAGCATCGCCAGCGCGCTTCACCGTGGATGGATCGACTTGAAGTCCGCCTTCACGAAGGGCAGTGACCACGCGATTCTGGCCGAGTGCGAACGCGGCGAAGATCACGCCGTTGCGGCCTACAAAGACGCCTTGGATCAGGACCTGCCTTCGAACATTCGGAACGAGATCCAGGAGCAACTCGCAGCGGTGCAAGCCGCGCATGACGACATCTGCGACCGCCGGGATTCGACTGCTGAATAGAACGCGCAATCTTCCACTCAGCCCCGCAGGATCGAAAGGTCCCGCGGGGTTTTTCGTTTCAGTCAGCGTCCAGAGTTCGCATCACGCGACGCCCAGACATTTCAGGGCTTGCAGTTTTTCTCTTTCTGCGGGAATCTTGCCGCTCTGCCAATAAACGGGCTGTAGCACAGCTTGGTAGTGCGCTTGAATGGGGTTCAAGAGGTCGCTGGTTCGAATCCAGTCAGCCCGATTTGGCAAATCTCGCGGCCCAGCCGCAAATTTTGGGTGCCACGTTAGTGCCAACCTCGCCACACTTCTCCAGGCGGTCGGTCGCGACGCTTTAACGTTAAAGGTTTTAACAAAAACCTCTTGGGATTCAGTGCGCTCAGCAGACGTGTCCAGGAAACTGGACAAAGACAGCAGCAGTAATGGGAAGCTTAACGTGTAAACCGTCCAGGAAACTGCAGAAGCGCCACTTCAGCGTTAATGCAACGAACCTATACTAACCGGGCGAAATGTCCGCTAGTGCACCCAAGGAGCAACAGTCCCGCCGGAACTGATTATTTTCTCACGCCACGGCCCATATGGAAGCCCTCTTCGTCCTGGTATCCTTCCACGGCATTAGTGCAGGCCCACAGCAGCACGAGACAACTCGTTAGGAAAAAGGCTGCGACGATGGAGAGAAGTATTTGCATGTTCTTGGGGGGTAAAAAGACGGGGGGAAACAATCGATCTTGCTAAATATATTTTCGAATCGGTCCATTGCTTGGGAGCGGATGTATCATTCGATCATGTCGCACGCAGCGCAGGCGCACTCACCGTCACGTTGCGCGCCGTTGCCTCGAACAGTGACAAGTTCCATACAATCGGGGAATGGCCCTACCGCGAACTATAGTTGTCAATCAACAACACTAATCGAAAGGAAATATTATGATCTCTTGGGCAGTTACATTCCTCGTTATTGCACTTATCGCCGCCGTGCTTGGCTTCGGCGGAATTGCGGGAACGGCGGCGGGAATCGCAAAGATTCTCTTCATCGTTTTTCTCGTCTTGTTCGTCGTTTCCTTCTTCATGGGCCGTAAACCCCCCGTCTAGGACACACTTCCAACCCCTCAGAAAACCGCTGTCTCCGGGCAGCGGTTTTTTTGTTTTCCCAGCCGCTCGTGAAGTCCATTTACAGCGACCCGCACCGCCTCCATAATTCTTGCCAAACCTGCATGATCTCACGCCTGCTCCCCGCCGTTCTCTGCTTTCTGGTCCTTCAGCCCCTGTCGGCACAAACCTCTGACGCCCCAGCAGATGCCTCCCCGGTGAGCACTCCGAGTAAGCCCGACACGGTGACGGCTCCATCCGCTCCCATTGCACCGAGTGCGCCCGCAGCTCCAGCGAAGGAGATGCGAAAGAGCCTCGTCAGGATTGCATGCACCGAGCAGGACGTAGATTACAAAGTGCCTTGGAATCCAGGTCCCGTAGGTGGCGGCGTCGGCGCGGGTTTCGTGATCGAAGGAAACCGTATCCTGACCAACGCCCACGTCGTCAGCAACAATCGCTTTCTGACGGTGGAGCGGCAGGGCGATCCAAAAAAGTATGTCGCTTACGTGAAATACATTGCCCATGACTGCGATCTCGCCCTCATCGATGTGGAGAATCCCGACTTCTTCAAGGGCAGCTCTCCGCTAACATTTGGCGGGATTCCGGAGATCGAGACGGTCGTTTCCGCATACGGCTTTCCGATTGGCGGAGACTTGATGTCAGTCACGCGCGGCATCGTTTCGCGGATCGATTTTCAGCCCTATACGCATTCTGGGATTGATTCCCATCTGGCGATCCAGATCGATGCCCCGATCAATCCGGGCAACTCGGGCGGGCCGGTCATGCAGGATGGAAAAGTCGTCGGCGTCGCCTTCCAAGGCTACAGCGGCGATCACGCACAAAACGTCGCTTACATGATTCCCACTCCGGTGGTGAATCGCTTCCTTAGGGACATTGAAGATGGTCGTTACGACCATTATGTCGATCTCTCGCTGAACTACTTCAAGCTCGTGAACCCCGCGCAGCGCGCCGCCTTGAAGCTACCGGACGATGACCGTGGAATCATCGTCACGAGCGTGGCCGCAGCCGGCTCCAGCGCAGGCGTTCTGCAGCCCGGAGACATTCTGCTCAGCCTCGACGACGTGCCGATTGCCAGCGACGGCTTTGTCCAACTCGGAAATGATCGCATCGAGATGATGGAGATCGTGGAACGCAAATTCAAAGGGGACACCGTTGTCTTCCAACTGATCCGCGACGGCAAACCGCACACGGCAAAGGTGACCCTGAAATCAGCCTGGCCTTACCTCATGCAGGCGAACACCTACGACAAGCCGCCACGCTATGTGCTCTTTGCGGGGTTGTTGTTTCAGCCGATCAATCGCGACTTCATGACGGCTGTGCCGATTGATGATCTGCGCACCCGCTATTTTTACAATTCCTACATCACGGAGGAACTCTACGTCCTGCATCCGGATCTCGTCGTGCTGAGCAACATCCTCCCCGATCCGGTGAATACCTACCTCGGAGAATTCCGGGGTCACATTGTGGAAAGCATCAATGGCAAGCCCATCAAAGTTCTGGATGATCTCGCAAGTGCTCTCAGCGAAAAGCAGGACACTTACGTGATCCAATTTCTCGGTGGAGGACGACCCGCCGTTCTGGAGCGCTCCGTGGTGGAGGCTGCGCGCACTCGCATCCTCGACCGCTACAACGTCACCAAGGAGCAAAATCTCGCCAACCCTGTGGTTCCTTCGAAATGACCTTCTCACTACTCTCATTCCGCAACCTTGTTGCCGCCGTCCTTCTGGTTTTTCCAAGTGTCCTCGTGGCGGAAGAGACACCTGTCTCTGTTGGGAAACCGCTCTCCGTCGTGCGTGTTAACGGCACTACGCAGGCCTACGATTTACTGCGCCCGTGGGGCAAGAAAGCCGCTGCCTCCCGCCGCGCTTTGGGAGCGGTCCTGCCCGGGAACAAAGTGCTCGTCACGGCCGAGATGGTTGCGAACCAGAGCTACATCGAGCTAGAGAAAGCCGGTTCCGGTGAAAAGATTGCCGCCAAGTTGCTCGCGGTGGATTACGAAGCGAATCTCGCTCTTCTTGCTCCTGAAGATCCGCAATTTCTCGAGGCGCTCGACAGCCTCGCCATTGCACCGCAGGTAAAAACGGGCGATCGCCTGGACGTCTGGCAGCTGGAAAACAGCGGCACTCTGGTCGCGACGAGTGGGCTCGTCACCTCCTGCGAGGTGGGCCGCTACGCCCTGGAGGATTACGGATATCTGCTCTTTAAGATCACCGCCGCGCTCCAATACCGGGAAAACAGCTACACCGTTCCCATCGTGCAGGAAGGAAAACTGGCCGGGCTTCTTCTGCGTTTCGATCCGAGATCCCAGACGGTGGAATCCATTTCCCTCCCGGTGATCCAACACTTTCTGAAAGCGGCTGAGGTGACACCGTATCGCGGCTTCCCACGAGCCGGCATCCAGTTTGAACCCACTCGCGACCCACAGCTCCGGCGTTATCTGAAACTTCCCTCGGAAAACATCGGCATCTATCTGAGCCAGGTGGATCCCAACACAGCCGCCTCCCAAGCGGGACTCCAGAAAGGGGACGTGATCCTCAGTGTTGACGATCAGACGGTGGACCCCGACGGCAATTATAGCCACCCGGTTTTCGGCAAGATCTCCATTAACCATCTCATCAGCACTGAGCATTACGTGGGCGACTCGATCAAGATCACCTACTCCCGCGGCGGGGAAATCAAGGAAACCACGGCTATTGCTGCCGATCGTCCTCCGCAGAGTTATGTGATCGAGCCCTATGTATTTGATCGAGCTCCGAATTTCCTCCTCTTCGGCGGCTGCCTCTTTCAGGAGCTGAGCCGACAATATCTCCGCGAATGGGGCAACACCTGGCAAAAAGACGCGCCGATTAAGTTTGTCTATTTCGACCGCTATCAATCGGAACTTTTCCCGCCGGACCGCGGCCGCATTGTTTTCATCAGCCACATTCTTTCTGCACCGAGCACCGTCGGCTATGATCAGCTGAGCTACCTGGTGGTGGAGAAGATCAACAATGAGGTGATCAAGAGCATTGCCGACGTCGCTAAAGCGATCAAAACCCCTCTGGACGGCTTCCATAAGATCGAAGTACGAGACGATCCCGAGGTGCTCTACATCGATGCGCACACGGTGGAGGCAGATACGGCGGCTCTCGCGAAGCAATACGGGATTCCCCTCACCAGCCGCGTTCAGGAATAGCATCGGCTCGGCCGGTTCCTTCACAGAAACTTCATGAGCTGAAAGTTGCCTGTGCGCGCCGGAGCGCCAAAGCTCTGCGCATGAGAAAAGACATGCGTTTCGCCGTAGCGACCCTGTGCCTCTGGTGTTTGATCCTCCTGGGCTTCCGAGTCGGTTTTTGGCAGTCGAAGAGTTTCCTTTTTCTCCCTTACAACCTCTTCCTGGCTGCCATTCCGTTGTTCTTGAGCGAATGGGCTGCCCGGCGGTCGTTAATGCGGGAAAAAATCTTCTTGGGAGCATGCTGGCTCCTGTTCTTCCCGAATGCACCGTATCTGTTGACGGATCTGGTGCATCTCTCCCTGAGGCGTGGGGTTCCCCTTTTCTTCTTCGATGGGCTGATGCTGTTTTCGTATGGAGCCGCCGGTTCGATTCTCGGATTCCTCTCCCTAAGGCAAATGCAAAATGCCTTCTTTGAAAATGGCTGTGCGAAACTGTCGTGGGTCTTTGCCATCACGAGTCTCTTTCTCTGTTCCTTCGGCATCTATCTCGGCCGCGTGGTGAGGCTGAATAGCTGGGACGTGATCTGCCGACCTTTTCACCTCCTGAACTCGATTGTCTCGCCCATTCTCAATCCCGCCGCACACCTCTCCACATGGGCAATGACGTTCGGGATGGGCGTCACCCTCTCCTTCGGCTACTGGCTGTTTACCGCGGCCGGATCTGGAAAAACAACACGCACCGAAACGGTCAAAGCGTGACGCATCAGCAGGTAAGATGCGGCGAAAAGGTCGCTGAATGGCGAACCTAGAAAGTGGCTGGAGAGGGATTTGAACCCCCGACACGAGGATTTTCAGTCCTCTGCTCTACCAACTGAGCTATCCAGCCGTTGAAGGACCATTAGAAAAGGGCAGAGCAGCCTCCTCCGCAAGTTCTTTTTCCAAAATGCTGCCGAATTGTGCGCCGGTCGTGCGCTACGCACAACGGCTGTGGAAGATATGTCTTGTCAGAGACCGGAGCACTTTCTTATTCCAACGAAGGGGGGTTCACCACCTCCACCGCACAACCCGAAGCCCAACTGCTCCATCTTATGAAGATCGCCACTCACATTGCAGGAGGCCTCCTTGGACTCGCCTTTATTGCCTTTGCGTTGATGTTCTTTTTGAAGATGATGCCCAACCAGGCGCCGCCTCCAGCAGGCTCGCCGGTGGCTCTCTTCATGGGCGCGTTGGTTCCAACCGGATATCTCGCGTTTGTGAAGGCTATTGAATTGATCGGCGGCATTCTCGTTGCCATTCCCAAGACTCGGAACTTCGGGCTCCTCTTCCTGGGTCCGGTGATCGTGAACATCCTGGCATTCCACGTTTTTCTGACCGACCGCTCCGGTCTTTTCGATCCTGCACTGGTCGTCATCGTGGCACCGACAGCTTTCCTCCTCTGGGCAGAACGAAAGCCTTCGCCGCTCTTCTCCACTAGCACCTGCTGGTTCAGAGTTTTCACTCTCACGCTAAAAAGCCGGGGTTGAGGCGCTCGTCCCCTTCCCCGGCTATTAACAGCTGCGGCTGCAGCTAGATGTGAATCGCCATGCCTTCGGCTGCGCCGGTGGCTTCGTGCACCGCTTCGCTCAGTGTCGGGTGCGCGTGGATGGTCGCTTCGATGTCTTCCATCGTCGCTTCCATGTTGATGGCAAGACCGAGTTCGGCAATGAGTTCCGTGGCTTCTGCGCCGATGATGTGCGCGCCGAGGATTTCTCCGTGTTTCTCGCCGAAGATGAGTTTGACGTAGCCTTCGATTTCGCCCACTGCCATGGCCTTTCCGCTCGCTTGGAAGGGGAACTTGCCCACTTTAATTGCGAGCCCCTTCTCCTTCGCCGCCCGTTCGGTGAGGCCGACGCTCGCCACCTGCGGATGGCAGTAGGTGCATCCTGGGAAGACGCCGATTTTCTTCGGCTGGTGCGCTAAATCAAACATGCCTTCGACGGCTTCTTTGGCTTCGAAACTGGCAACGTGTGCGAGCCACGGTGGCCCGATGATGTCGCCGGCCGCGTAAATGCCCGGGATGTTTGTTTCGTAGCGTTCGTTCACGACAATGTAGCCACGGTCGGTTTTCTGGAGATCGATGCCGCCCGGAATCACCGGCACTACGCCAATCGCCACCAAGCAAACGTCGGCTTCCAAGACTTGGGTGTCCTTGCCTTCAACCGTGATCCTGACGCCGGTGGCTGTCGTTTCCGTCTTGGTAACCTTGGTGTTCGTGAGGATCTTCATCCCTTGCTTCACGAGGGACTTCTCTAAAGTCACGCTCACCTCCGTATCCTCGATCGGGAGAACATTCGGCATCATCTCAACGATCGTCACTTTGGTGCCATAGGCGTTAAAGAAATAGGCAAACTCCACACCAATCGCGCCGCCGCCGATGACTACGATGCTTTTCGGCTGCGTGGGCAGGATCATGGCCTGACGGCTTCCGACGACGGAGGTGCCATTGAAAGGAAACCCAGCGAGCTCGCGAGTGGCCACGCCAGTCGTCACGAGAATTTTTGGCGCTTCATACGTTTCGACTTTGCCGTCGCGGGTCTTCACCTCGACTTTGCCCGCGCTCTTGATGTCTGCGTCTCCCAGAACGTAATCGACTTTGTTCTTCTTGAAGAGGAACTCGATGCCGCCTGCGAGCTTGTTCGCGATGCCCCGGCTCCGCGCGATGACTTTGCTCCAGTCATAGCTCAGTCCCTCGAATTTCATGCCCAGCTCATCGGCTTTATGAACCATGAGGTGGTAGAGCTCGGCATTTCTTAGAAGCGATTTCGTGGGGATACAGCCCCAGTTCAGGCAAGTGCCGCCGGCGCGATCCTTGTCGATGCAGACAACTTTTTTCCCCAACTGCGCCGCGCGAATCGCACCCACATAGCCCGCAGGTCCGCCACCGATCACGATCAAATCATAAGAAGCCATAAGCGCCAAAAGTGCTCTCACGGAGAGAGTGCGTCAAGGCGCAGAACATTCTCAGAGACCAAAAGAGTTTTTCCATTGCATGGATTAATGAAAACGGCACACTGCGACAGTTCACACCTGATATGAGTCAACTATCCGCTGGCGAGAAATTTTCCAACTTCTTCAGTTACGTCAGGTTTTTCCTCTTCCTGGCTGCAGTGGGCGGGGGAGGTTACTACGCTTACCACCACGTAGATTTTAAGAAGTTGTCTTTGTCGGAAATTACTAAGTCTCTAAAAGGCAGTGAGAATGCCGCGCCTCAAGAAGCTGCGCCCGGAGAGGAGCCTGCCCCCGCGCCCATCGCTGTCAATTCGCAGAAGCCATCCAAGTTGCTCACGCCGGTGATGACCGGTAATCTACCGCTCTTGTGGAATGACTTCACTACGGAACCAGTGGAGTTGAAACCTGACTTTCTCGCCTTGGAGAAAACCGCGGCACGAGAAGGCGGGGCATCCGGCAAGCTACAGCCCGCCTGGCAGATCGCTGGCCAGCTCTGTGCCCAGATCCGCTCCGTTTGTGATGAACGCAATGTGGCAGCAGTCTCTTTGGAGAAGCTCCAGCAAGCAGCGCCCTCCACAACGGCGGCTCAATCTAAAGCCGACCTTCAGGCACAGAAAGCGAAACAAGCGTTTTTCGTGCAATCGGCGGAACAACGCTGGAAGGCCGCCGTTCCCTCGAGGCAGGCCAAAATAGAGACACTCTACCGACAGCTCCTAGTCGCTGAGGCCCGAGCGGAGAAATAAGCTCCAGATCTCACCACCAATCCCTATGACGAAGCCTGTAAGGAGAAATGAAATCGGCGCCAGGACGTTTGGCTTTTTCGCGCAATGCCTCAAACTTCTGATCGTGGGAGCTCTTCTCATTGGTGGAGGGCTTTTCGCCTATAAAAAGTTCTACCCTTACAAAATCGGGAATGAGAAACCCTCATCCGTGATGGGTTCTATCATGAAGGAAAAGTTGCCCGTTCTGCTAGGTAGCCTGGACGGGCAAAGTTCCCTAATCGCCCTGGACATGGAGCCGATCACAAGAGCTATTAACACAGAAAAAGCTAAGGCTGGTCCTCTTCAGCCTGCGTGGAATGTTGCTAGCGAACTCAGTAATCAGATCCAGTCCGTCGCTGAGGAACGGGAAATTGCATTAGGGTGCGTTCGAAAAAACAAAGGTGGAGTGATGAGTCTGTGGCAGTCCGCACTGGAGAAAGTGCAGACGAAAGAAGCGCCTGCGCGGAGGGCTTTCTACATGCAGGATCCCGAGGCGAGCTGGGGGGAATTTAGTGCTCAACGCCGCGAAGTCCTCAGAAAGAGTTATCTCAAACTTGTTGCAGCGGAGAACTTCGCCTTTCAATCAGGGGGAATCCGGGTAAACGAAGCTGGGGAGACTCAGGTCGTGCGGGCGACTGAGCTCACGTGTCACCTCTGCAAGGGCGAAGGTAGATACATGTTCCGCCAAGCGGTGGGTGGCTCGATCACGGATACCAGTAGCATCTGCCCACTGTGTAGCGGGAAGGGAACAAAAGCCTTACGTTTACCTGCTGCCGCGAAAACATGTGCGGACTGCAAAGGATTCGGCCGGCGGATATTCGCGAAAATCAGCAAGAAAAAGCTGGACTCGAACAAGCCGGGGAAAGTGTCGGAGCTCCGGAGCGATGATGTGGAAGGCGAGATCTTCGATGAAGCACCCTCGAGTACCGGGTGCACGCGTTGTCTCTCGCGTGGTTATGTCTTACAACCTCGGATGAAGTAATCTTGCCGGCGGAAATTCGCCGCCTCAGGCTGCTCGCACGAGCGGAGCAGCCGGCGAAAAGGCGACTCGGCACTACTTCTTAGAGCCGTGGTATTCTTGCAACGGCTTTACGTTCCAAGTCTTGGATTGCAGCGAGCGGATGCCTGAGACGCTGGCGCGAGCGGCGCTGAGGGTCGTCATAATGGCGATGCGGGCGGCTACTGCGGCGCTCCGGATTTTGACCTCATCTTGCTTGGGCGATTTGCCGCTCGGGGTGTTGATGACAAACTGGATTTCGCCGTTCTTGATCATGTCGAGAACGTTTGGACGTCCCTCGCTGATCTTGAACAGCTTTTGCACCGGCATTCCTAGTTTTTGCAAAGCGGCAGCGGTTCCAGATGTGGCGTGCAGAGTGAAGCCTAGGTCGATGAGGTCGCGCGCAATCTCCAAGGCCGCTTCTTTATCGCTGTCTTTGACGGAGAGGAAAATATTTCCCTTCATTGGGAGCGGCGGCTGTGATGCCATTTGGGATTTCGCGTAGGCGATGCCAAAATCTTCGTCGATGCCCATGACTTCGCCGGTCGATTTCATTTCAGGACCGAGAGCGATGTCGATGCCTGGGAAGCGTATAAATGGGAACACGGCTTCCTTCACGCAGAAGTGTTTCGGAATCACTTCCTCGGTGAACCCAAGCTCCGCGAGCGTTTTGCCGACCATGATTTTCGCGGCCAATTTTGCCAGCGGAACACCGATGGATTTGCTAACGAACGGCGAGGTGCGCGAGGCGCGGGGATTCACTTCAAGGACATAAACCGTCTCGCCCTTCACAGCGAACTGCACATTCATCAATCCGCGGACATCAAGTTCTCGCGCCATGTCTTTGGTGGCTTTCGAGATGGTTGCGAGAACACTGTCGCTCAGGGAAAAACTCGGAATCACGCAGGCGCTGTCGCCGCTGTGAATGCCCGCCTGCTCGATGTGCTCCATGATTGCGCCGATGACGACGATTTCTCCGTCTGCGAGGCAATCAACGTCCACTTCGGTCGCATCTTCCAGAAAGCGATCCACTAACACAGGCCGCTCCGGACTCGCATCCACAGCGGTGCGGATATAGCGGCGAATGTCGTCTTCGTGATAAACGATTTCCATCGCCCGGCCACCTAACACAAACGACGGGCGCACGACCACCGGATAGCCGACGCGCGCTGCAATGGCGACTGCTTCTTCTTCGTTAGTCGCTGTTCCATTGGGCGGCTGGAGCAATCCCAGCCGGTGCAGCATCTCGGAGAAATGTTTGCGGTCCTCAGCCATTTCGATGCTCTTCGGTGAGGTGCCGATAATGTTCACGCCATTGGCTTGCAAGGCGTTCGCCAGATTAAGCGGCGTCTGACCGCCGAGCTGCACGATCACACCCCAGACGTTTTCGCGCTCATAAATGTTGAGCACATCTTCCAGCGTGAGCGGCTCGAAATACAATTTGTCGCTGGTGTCGTAGTCCGTCGAAACCGTCTCTGGATTCGAGTTCACCATGATCGTCTCGTAGCCAAGTTCTTTGAGAGCGAACGCGGCATGCACACAGCAGTAATCAAACTCAATCCCTTGCCCGATGCGGTTAGGCCCGCCGCCGAGAATCATCACCTTCTTGGTGTCAGACGCGCGGGTTTCGTCCTCGTCGCCGTAAGTCGAATAGTAGTAGGGCGTGTAAGCCTCAAACTCTGCGGCACACGTGTCCACGAGCCGATAGGTCGGCACGACACCGAATTTCTTGCGGCCAGTTCGAATGACGTCTTCGGTCGTGCCAAAGAGGTAGGCGAGTTGCTTGTCGGAGAAGCCGGCTTTTTTCCAGCGGCGCATGTGGAGCCGCAGGGTGGAGGCGATCCTTTCCTCAGACCGCTCAGCTTCGGGGATTTCGGAAATGAGAACCTGCGCGCATTGCTGAGGGATCTGTTTTTCCATCTCCACGATCTGCGCGATCTGCCGCAGGAACCATGGATCGATGTTCGTAAGTTCGAAGATCCGCTCCAGGCTAAAGCCGGCCAGCAGCGCGACGCGGAGATAAAAAATACGCTCGAAGTTAGGCACGACGAGGCGGGCCTGGATCAGGTCCATGTCGAATGTTCCGTCTGCGTTTTCGCCTTTAACGAACTTGCCGTCAGCACCCAACCCGCTGCGACCAACCTCCAGGGAGCGGAGCGCTTTTTGAAGCGCTTCCTTAAACGTGCGGCCAATCGCCATCGCTTCGCCGACGCTCTTCATCTGAGTCGTGAGCGTCGCGTCTGCCTGCGGGAATTTCTCAAACGTAAACCGCGGCACTTTGACCACCACATAATCGATGGTCGGCTCGAAGCTCGCCGGCGTCTCCCGTGTGATGTCGTTCTTGAGCTCATCAAGCGTGTAACCCACCGCAAGTTTTGCAGCAATTTTCGCAATCGGGAAACCCGTCGCCTTGCTCGCCAAAGCCGAAGACCGCGAAACGCGCGGGTTCATTTCGATCACGATCATCCGACCGTCCTTGGGGTTGATCGCGAACTGGATGTTCGACCCGCCGGTCTCGACGCCGATCTCCCGGATTACGGCAAACGACGCGTCGCGCATCCGCTGATATTCCTTATCGGAAAGGGTCTGCGCCGGAGCCACGGTGATCGAATCGCCGGTATGCACGCCCATCGGATCAAGGTTCTCGATGGAGCAGATGATCACGCAGTTGTCGGCGTGATCGCGCATCACCTCCATCTCGTATTCCTTCCAGCCGAGCAGCGATTCTTCGATGAGGACTTCCGTGACGGGCGACAAATCAAGACCACGTGCGACAATGGTCTCAAACTCCTCGCGGTTGTAAGCGATGCCGCCACCGCTCCCGCCCAAAGTAAATGCAGGGCGGATAATTAGCGGGAACGAACCGAGCTCCGCAGCAAATCCCCTCGCCTCTTCGACCGTATGCGCTACGCCTGATTTGGCGGACTCCAAGCCGATCTTTTCCATCGCCTGCTTGAAGAGCAATCGATCCTCGCCCTTTTGAATGGCCTGGGCATTTGCTCCAATGAGCTTGACCCCGTATCTATCGAGAATTCCCTGATGAAAAAGATCCATCGCCGCGTTCAGCGCCGTCTGGCCGCCGAGGGTTGGCAAAATCGCGTCCGGCTTCTCGGCGATGATAATTTTTTCAATCACCTCAACCGTGATCGGCTCGATGTAAGTCCGCGAGGCGAACTCGGGATCCGTCATGATCGTCGCCGGATTGGAGTTCACCAGAATGACTTCGTAGCCTTCCTCAGCGAGGGCTTTGCAGGCTTGGACGCCGGAATAATCGAATTCGCAGCCCTGCCCGATAACGATGGGGCCGGAGCCGATGAGAAGGATTTTATGAAGGTCGGGATTGCGAGGCATACGAGGATGGCGGGGCTGGATTAACGCAGATTCCCGAGGCAAAGAGAAAGCCATTTTTGCTTCTTTTGTGGCAGAGCCGCGGGGTTCGTCCTAATCTTAGCACGTGCGACTTTCTTTTTCCTGCTGCTGGAACTCTTCGGGCTCAAAAGATGGCTCAGCGATGCTGGAACAGATCCTCAAGCTGGGTTTCGACCACGTGGAATTGGGCCACGGGGTGCGCCTCTCGCTCATGGAGGGCATCCAGAAAGTGTTCGACCGCGGCGATGTGCGTTTCAGCA
>DASVRZ010000018.1:0-38938 GCA_036388355.1 Chthoniobacterales bacterium
CATTTTAGCGCTCCGACGTTCCTTTTTAGCGCTCCGACGTTCCTTTTTAGCGCTCCGACGTTCCTTTTTAGCGCTCCGACGTTCCTTTTTAGCGTCCCGACGTTCCTTTTTAGCGTCCCGACGTCCCCAGTTACGGCGGCGACGTTTGGATTACCGCGAGTGCGCCATCTCGCTGGTCGCCTTCTTTGAAAGATCGACGAGAAGATCCAGCAGGCTGGCGGCATCGACGGGTTTGGTGGTGTGGCGGTTGAAGCCTGCCTCCCGCGCATGTTCCCGGTCCTCAGCCCGGGCGTAGGCAGTCACAGCTACGGCCGGGACATTGCCTCCGGATTTGGGGGACAACGCACGGATGCGGCGGATGAGGGAATAGCCGTTTTCCACCGGCATCCCGATGTCGCTCACCAAAACCTCGGGCACTTCCATCTGGAAAAGCTGGAAAGCCTCCGCGGCGCTGCCTGCGGTGCGCACCAGCGCCCCGGAATCCTGCAAGAGGCGCTTCATGAGCGAGAGCGAATCGGGCTCGTCATCCACCACGAGCAAGCGAACGCCCTCCAGGCGTTTCGATGTCTTCCACTCGTGAGCCGCGGCAGGCTCGCGATGGATATTTTCCACTGGCTGCGGCCTGCCGGGGACCGCGTGGTGTCCCATCGGGAGGGTCACGATAAAGGTGGATCCCAAACCCGCTCCGGGGCTCTCGGCGCGAACACTGCCGCCGTGCAGTTCCACAAGACTCTTCACGATCGCCAAGCCGAGGCCCAAACCGCCGTGTTTCCGCGTACTGGACGCGTTCGCCTGCCGAAAACGGTCGAACACCAGCGGAAGAAACTCCGCCTCGATCCCAATCCCGCAGTCGCTGATGCTCACATCCACCATCGCCTCCTCCTGACGCAACGTCACACAAACGGCTCCTCCGTTCGGCGTGAACTTGATGGCGTTGGTGAGCAAATTGTAAAAAACCTGCTGCAGACGATTGGGATCGGCAGCAAAGGCTCCGACCTCGGAATCGTGCACCACGCGCAGATCGATTTCTCGCGCGGCGGCGGCCGGACTCACCGTTTTCACCGCCGCCTCGACAAGCTGGCTGAGTTCGATCTTCTGGATATCGAGATTGATCTTGCCGGAAATAATTCGGCTCATATCGAGCAAATCGTCGATGATCACCGATTGCGTCCGCGCATTTCGTTCGATGATTTCCAGACCCTGCTCGAGTTCCTCGGGATCGTCGGAGGCGGTCCGCAAAATCGACGCCCAGCCGAGAATGGCGTTCAGAGGCGTGCGCAGCTCGTGACTGAGCGTCGCGAGAAATTCGTCCTTCATCCGGCTGGCCTTTTCGGCTTCCGTGCGCGCGGCGCGTTCGCTGGCGAGCACTTGTTCGCGGCCGTTGAGAAGATCGCGCACCTGGTATTGGCGGCGGCGCGCCCGCAAGGCCACTTCGACCATGCTCCGGAGCGTGATGATCCGAAGCGGTCGCTCCAGCAAAGTGATGTTTCCCTGCGGCGAAAAGAGCTTCAGGAGCGGCTGACTCAGGTCCGTAGCGTCGCGTCCGTTCGTCAGGATGATGACTGGAAGATCGGACCAGGGCGGCTGAGCGCGCAACACGTCAGTGAGCGGATTCAGATTTCCAGAGGCGAGGGATTCCTCTGCGATGATCGCTGCCCCGCACGGACCGGAGAGCCGCTCGACCAGTTCGCCGACATTGCGACAAGCAGCCGGCGAATATCCCACCTGGCTCAGAGCCATGCTGGCCAGCTCGGCATCACGCCCCAAAGGAGCGAGAATCAAGATGGTCTCATCGACTGTGCTAGGAGCGGCCATGCGCTGCCATGCCTTTCATCAACCCACTTTCATCACCCAGAAAGGTCGGCACCCCGGTCAATACACCATGCAGGGAAGCAAGCGGCTCTCCCACTTGCAGGCCGTGGGAGTTAATCCCAAACTCACGAATCGTCTTCTCGTGTTGTCCGCTCCGTTTTTTGATCACCGAGATAGCTTTCTTCACCTCTCCCATCGCTTCGAAGTAACGTAAAATCACCACTGAATCCGCGAGGTAGGTGATATCCACCGGCGCCTGCATGGCTCCGATCAGTCCGTTTTGCGCCAGTACTAGAATCGTCACCACGCCTTTCTGCGCCAGATAGGACAGAAGTTCGTGCATCTGGATGGCGAGGAAGCTCTCCTCCGGCATTGAATTTAAATAACCGTTGAGGCTGTCGATGACGACGACCTTGGCTTGGCGCTCTTCCACCGCTTTGACGATCCGGTTGGCAAACTCCCCTGGTGATAGGACGGCTGGATTGATCTGGGAAGCCTCAATCCGGCCCTCTGCGATGTGCTCGCTGAAGCGCATGCCGACGAGATCCGCACGGCGGACGTAGGTTTCCACTTTTTCGTCGAAAGTGAAGATGACAGCCCGTTCCCCGCGAGCGGCTGCGGCGGAGGCAAACTGCGCACTGAGGGTGGATTTCCCGGTTCCGGGAGGTCCCATGAACAACGTGCTGGAGCCCAGATCCAGACCGCCACAGAGGAGATTATCGAGCGACGGAATGCCGCTGGAGGAGTCGCCCGAGCGGTAGTCTTCCTGGCGAGCACCGGCGCTTAACCGCGGGAAAACGACGAGCCCGCCACGGGTAATGACGTAGTCGTGATACCCACCACGAAATACCGAGCCTCGCACTTTCACCACGGTGATGCGCCGGCGAGCGTCTCCGTATTTTGGGGAGTTATGTTCCAGCTTGATCACGCCGTGGGCGATGCTTTGCACTTCGCGGTCGGAGGATTCGCTGGTGCGATCGTCCATGACGACCACGGTGCATTTGCGACCGGCGAAGAATTGTTTCAGCGAAAGCAACTGGCGCCGATAGCGGAGGGGATTTTGCGCGAGCAGCCGGAGTTCCGAAAGGGAATCGAAAATCACGCGCACCGGGTTCACCTCCGCGACTTTGTCCATGAGAACCTGCGCGATCTGGTTCAGCTCGACCTCAGCGGGATGGAAGAGGGTGTTTTGCGATTCCGCTGCGAGCGTTTGCTCAATCGCGGATAACTCAAAAATCGAAATGGGGGAGAGATCCCATTGATGGGAATTGGCCACTTCGATGAGCTCGTCGTGCGTCTCCGAAAGGGTGATGTAGAGGCCTTTTTCTCCGACTGCATCGCCGGCAAGGAGGAATTGCAGACCGAGCGTGGTCTTGCCGACCCCGGGATCGCCCTGGACTAAATAGAAGCGGTGAGAGGGCAGCCCACCCATGAGAATTTCGTCGAGCCCGGCGATCCCCGTGCTGGATCTGGGGGCTGTCTTTGCGGTCATGAGATCAATCATCGAGGGCCAACTTTCAATGGAAGAGGGAGAGAAAACAGGGAGAGGGATTTCCTACATAATCGGTATGCAGCGAATAATCGCTTGCAAGAAAAAAGGCGCCCGCCCTGAACGGGGCACCATTATTCAGCTAGGATTCGACGGAGTGAAACGGTTGTCAAAAACTTCGCAGGCGCGTAAAAACTCTGCATGCCAGTGACTCTCACCGAACTCCTCGAACACGCTCAACAAGACGCCGCCCTGAGCACCCCGACTGGGCTCCCGCTTCCTCCACTTCCAGATGGGGTGCGCATCCGCGATTTACCTATTTTCCCCGACGACCGTGGGCAGGTGACCGAGCTCTTCGATCCTCGCTGGGGCTGGCATCCGGAGCCGATGGTTTTCAGCTATTTCTTTACGCTGAAGCCGCGCTCTGCCAAGGGCTGGGCGGTTCACCTCACCCACGAAGATCGTTATGCCATCGTCCGCGGGGAAATGCAGGTTCTTCTCTACGATGCCCGGCCTGAAGCCTCGACTTTCGGACGCTTTTTCGAGCTGCATTTGAGCGACCGCCGCCCGCGCGCATTGAGCATTCCCGTGGGTGTCTGGCATGCTGATTACAATGCTTCGGACAAGGAGTGCATCTGCGTGAATTTCCCGACGATCCAATACAACCACGCTTCGCCCGATAAATACCGCCTGCCGTTGCGCACGCCGCTGATTCCCTACGAGTTTCCGGCTGATATCCAGGGCTATTGATGCGCCTTTCCATTCTGCTGCCGACGCATAACCGGGCCGAGACGCTGGAGTGGGCTTTGCGGTCGCTGCAGGCGCAGACGGAGGCAGATTTCGAAGTGCTGATTTGCGGCGACGGCTGCATCGACGCCACGAACGAATTGGCGCGTGCCTGGGAAACGAAGGACGCGCGTTTTCGTTGGTTCGACCTGCCAAAAGGGCCGGGCTTCGGCTACGCGAATCGCAACCAGGTGCTCCAGCACGCGGGGGGAGAATTCATCGGCTTCATGGCGCATGACGACCTCGTTTTTCGGGATCATTTTTTCCGAATGCTGGAGCCGTTTTCCGATTCGGCGACTCAACTTGTCGCGAGTCGCCCGCTGTGGGTGGATGACTCTGGAACGATCCTTCCTGCGGCGAATAACCTTGAATGCAGTCTCATTTTCCAAGACCTAATTGATGGCTCTCACACGCTTCCTGCGACGTCATATGCGCATCGTCGCAGCGCGTTTGCGGAGGTGGGATTTTGGGATGATCAACTTCCGCGAGCGGCGGATTTGGACTTCTGGCGGCGGATCGTTTTGCACCACGGACCACAGAGTGTTCGCTATCTCACGACACCTAGCGCGCTCCATTTCCGCGCGCTCTGGAAAACGGCGGCTCACCCTGACCCGCATCAACTGGACGGATGGCGGCGGCTGCTTTCAACCCCGGGTGCTTACCCGGACTTGTTGCGCGCGAACCTCACGGAAAAGGAGCTTCCCCAGGCGCACATCGGGCGCATGCTCCTCGCGGAAGATGGGCATGTTTGGGAACAGAACGTTCGCCACGCCGCTGAGCTTGCGCTCGATAGCTACGCTTGGGAGCAGCATCAACTTCTCAAGAATGCTCGAACCCACATCCTGGAGCGGAACGTTGAGGAAGCGAAACTCACCGCTGCGCTGGAGGCCCGCGATAAACGCGCCGCGGCGCTTCAAGCTCGAGCAACCGCGCAGCAAGCTCAGATCACCACCCTCAAAGCTGAGGCAGCCGCGCAGAAGCATCGCGCCAACAAATGGAAGCAGAAGTGCGAAACTTTGCGCGCGTGCCACGCCCAACCCGCAGCCCGCCCATGGTGGTCGTGGTGGAGAAAATAGAACGCTGCTGGCGCTCGATCTTTACACCGTCAGCTCGGTCTTCGGGTAGCTGCCGAGGATTTTGATGAAGCTGCAATGCGCCTCGAGATCGGCAATGGCTTGAGCCACGGCGGGATCGGCATGGTGGCCATCCAGATCGACGAAGAAGAAGTATTCCCACGCTTTACGTTTCGACGGGCGGCTGACGATTTTGCTGAGGCTGATCTGCAGGCGGTTGAAGGGCTCCAACGCGGAGAAAAGCGCCCCGGAGCGATCGCGCACGCAGAACATGAGCGAGGTCTTGTCGTTGCCGGTCGGCGGGCACGTGGTGGGGCTGATGACGAGGAAGCGCGTGGTGTTGTTGGGATTGTCCTGCACGCCCGCTTCGAGGACGTTCAGACCGTAAACTTCCGCCGCCATGCGCCCGGCGAGCGCAGCGGCGTTTGGCTCGGAAGCGGCCAGTTCCGCCGCGCGCGTGGTGCTGCTGACTTCAATGAGATCCGTTCCGTGCATGTGGTGCTCCAGCCATTGACGACACTGGCCGAAGACCTGCGGATGCGAATAGATTTTCCGGATGTCGGCGCGTGGAATGCTGGCGATGAGGTTGTTCTCGATCTTGAGGAGAATCTGGGCGCAGATCCGCAGCTCGCTATCCATGAAGGCGTCGAGCGTGTAGTTGACCGCGCCTTCCGTGGAGTTCTCGATCGGCACCACGCCGTAATCAGCTTTGCCTCGAGCGACCTGCGTGAAGACGTCGCTGATGTTCGTCTGCGCCACGTAGCGCACGCTGGCTCCAAACCGGCTGCGCGCGGCCTGATGCGTCCAGGTCGCTTCGGGCCCGAGATAGGCGATGGCGAGATCCTTTTCCAGCGCGAGCGAGGCCGACATGATCTCGCGATAAATGGCGCGAATCGCCTTTCCGTCGAGGCGGCTGTCGGGAATGGCCTTGGACTTGGCGACGAGCTTTTGCAGGAGCGTTTCCTCGCGTTCCGGGGCGTAAATGGAGAGGCCGTGGGCGCGTTTCGTTTCGCCAACCTCGTGCACGAGATCGGCGCGCTGGTTGAGAAGTTCGATGATCTGAGAATCGAGCGCGTCGATTTTTTGGCGGATGGGTTCGAGGCTCATGAGGTGGAAAAAATGGGTATCGGAAAGTCGAAGGAGCGCGGCTATTTCTCCTCGGGGTTGAGAGGGAGTTGCTCGGCTTCGGGTGCGGCGGGGACGGGCGCGGTGGGAAGTTTGATGTGGCGGAGCTCGGTGGAATTCGGAAGTTCGTCGAGCGTTTTCAACCCGAAATGCTCCAGGAAAAACTGCGTGCTCTCATACAACAGCGGGCGGCCGGGAACTTCCGCGCGGCCGGCGATTCTCACGAGTCCGGCTTCGAGCAATTTCTGGATCATGCCGTCCACAGCCACTCCGCGAACGGCTTCGATGTCGGCTTTCATGATCGGCTGTCGGTAGGCGATGATAGCGAGAGTTTCCAAAGCGGGCGGGCTGAGCCGCGAGGGTTTTCCTTCGGGAAAAAGCTGCCGCACCCAAACGGCGTAATTCGGGTGGGTGGTGAGCTGCCAGCCATTGACTTGCTCGATGAGTTGGAACGAGTGACCGGCGTGCAGGTATTCGGTTTTCAGCTCGTTGAGGGCGATGGCCGCCTCCGATTCTTTCGTCGTGGCGAGAGCGACGACCTCAGGCTCATCCGAGAAATCGGTAGCGCCGCGCAAGGCAGCCACGATTTCCTTGGGCAGAAGCGGCTTCTGAGAAGCAAAAAGCAGCGCTTCGATGACCTGTTTCAAACTCATCCCCGATTAAAGAAGGAAGCCGCCGACATTTCAACCTCTAGGAGCGGAAACCATCTTTGCCGTTGTCTCGCAGGAGGGAATCGCTAGCTTGTGAGGCGAATGGAACCGCAGGAAACCCCCTCCGAATCTGCGCAACGACTGAGAAGTCTGCAGCAGTGCCGGGCGCAATTGGACGAGAGCCAAAACGAGCTCTCCAAGCTGCGTGCCATGGTGCGTTCGTGCTCCACGCGCCTTCGTTTGGTGGATCACACCCTGGCGGATTATTTCGCCCGCACGAAGAACCCGCTCAAGCTCCTCTGGAGCCGCATCGCCGAACCGGGTGCCATGCGGCGCAATCGCAAAACCGTCGAGGCGGAGATCAAGGCCATCCGCGGGCTCCTTTCACCTCCCGCAGCGGAGAAGTCCACCGTCCCAGCAGAGGTAAACGCTTCTGTGGTTCAGCCCGAGTCGGCGGCAGACGCGCGGCATCACGTCGTCATCACCGGCACAGGCCGGGCGGGCACCACCTTTCTCGTGCAACTCCTCACCGCCCTCGGGCTGGACACGGGCTACGAACATTTCACCAGCCTCACCAGCGAGAAGGCCCACGCCGGGCTTGAGAAAGATCTGCGGCAGGAAGACGCGCCCTACATCGTGAAAAACCCGAACCTCTGCGATCACCTCGAAGCGATCCTGGAGGAGGGAAACGTCATCGTCGATCACGCGTTCGTGCCGGTGCGCCATCTCGGAGCCGCCGCCCGCAGCCGGGAACGCATCTCGAAAGAAGCCGGCTTCCCGGAGGGAAAAGTCACCGGCGGCTTCTGGGAAGCACGCAACGCCATCGAGCAGGAAGCCACCTTGGGACAAAAGCTCTCCCAGCTCATCGTCACGCTCGGCAAACACGACGTCCCCACCACCCTGCTTTTCTTCCCGCGGCTGGTGGAGGACGCGCCCTATCTCTTCGAGAAACTCCGCCCGGTCCTCGGCGAAATCGATTTCCCGACCTTCGCCGAGATCTACCAGCGCGTCGCCAGGCCCGAACTCGTCACTCGCGAGCTCTAAGCCGCACGATTTCTCGCAAGCCGGAGAGAAATCACGAAACGCGCATCAACCGGTAACAAACCGGTAACATCGCGCTGCTTCATTTCATGCAGACACGGACGACTCCACAACGGAGACGCCCACACACCCGCAAAAACTGCATCCTATGAAAACACCCTCCCGCACCCGCCACATCGACGCGTTTACCCTCGTGGAACTCCTCGTCGTCATCGTCATCATCGGCATCCTCGTCGGCATGGCCGTCCCAGTCTACAATAGCACCATCAGGACCGCCCAAATGAACGTCGCCATGCAAAACGGCCGGCAGATCGCCCTCGCCTTGCGCATGTATGCGGCCGATTCCGACGGCTTGTTTCCGGCCGCGACCAACTCCGAAGGCGTCGCGTTTGCGGACTCCAACGAAGTCTTCCGAGGCCTGCTTCCCGGCTACCTCGACAGCGAGAAAATCTTCGTCACCCCGCGCTCCAAGACCGGCCCGAAAGCCGATAACAAGATCGAACCCGCCGAAGAATGCATCAAGCCTGGTGAAAACGAATTCGCCTACATTGCAGGCCTCTCCACCACGGCGAACTCCAACTGGCCATTGATCGTCAGCGGCACCGACGGCGCCGGGAAATACACCGTCAACGAAGCGGAATTCGGCGGCACCTGGGGCGGCACGAAACAAGTCGTCATCAACGTCGATGCCAGCTGCAGTATCGTCAAAACCAAAGGCACCGGCACCAACCGCACCCTGCCTCGCTTCAACGACGAAACGAAAGACGCGCTCGCCGTTACCGAATACATGGGCAGCACGACGCGTTTGCTGGAACCCGCCCGGCCTCAGTAAGCCGTCGCTGAGGTTTTTTATAGGGCTTATAAGTCGCAAACGGCTTATAAGCCCTATCCCCCCATGATCAGCCTTCAGGAAATTAAGCCCCGGCAGATTCGCGCGCTCCTGCTTTTGCTAGTGCTCGCCCCGCTCATCCCGACTGGGTTGTTGCTCCGGTTCATGTTCGAAACCATCCAGCAGGAACGCGCCGTCGCTCGCGAAACCCTCACCACCGCCTGGCAGGATTCCCTCTCCATCGCCACCCGCGCCCTCCGCACATCCCTCAAAACCGAAGTCGAAGCCGCTCCCGACCAACGCGCCGCGGCCGGCATCATCGCCGCTGCCCTTCGCCGTTCCTTCGATCAAGACGTCCGCGTGCGCATCCTCGCAGGCAAGACCTTCCTCGCCGGGGAAACCACCATCGCCGGCAGCCCCGTGGCCGAATCCAGCATCTCGGACATGCTCCCCGGCACCCGCGTGGAACTCTACATCCTCGAGCGCTCCCTCATCCAACAAGCCACGCAGGAACAAATCGAAAATTACACCCGCATTGCCGTCTTTACGATCAGCGCCAACATGCTCATCGCCTTCCTCGCCGGATGGGCTTTTCTCCGACAAATCCGCACGCAGGAACTCAAAACCAGCTCCCTCGCCACCCTCGCCCACGAGCTGCGCACACCCGTCGCCTCCATGCGCCTGCTCCTCGATACCATTCGCGAAGGCCGCTGCCCGGATCAAACCGAATACCTCGAACTCATGGCGCGCGAAAACACCCGGCTCTCCCGTCTGGTCGATCAATTTCTCACCCACGCCCGCCTGGAACTCGGCACCGACGCCCTCCCCCTCGCTCCCGTCGCGCCCTCCGCCGTGGTCGCCGCCGCCGAGGAAAACTTCGCCGCCCACCGCCACCCCTCGCCGCTTCAATACCAAAGCACCCTCGAAAACAACCTCCCCGACATTCTCGGAAACATCGCCTCCCTCACCTGCCTGCTCGAAAACCTCCTCGATAACGCCTGGAAATACACCGGCACCGACAAACACATCTCCCTCCATGTCAGCCGCCAGGCGGGCGGCGTCGAATTCGCCATTCGCGACAACGGCATCGGCATCCCCCCCGAAGAACGCACCGCCATCTTCGACCGCTTTCACCAGATCGACCACCGCCTCGCCCGCGCCGAAGAAGGCTGCGGACTCGGCCTCAGCATCGTCAAACGCATCATCGAAACCCACCATGGCCGCATCCACGTCGAGAGCCAGCTAGGAAAAGGAAGCACCTTCACCGTCTGGCTCCCCGCCGCCTAACCTATGGAAACCATCCTCCTCATCGAAGACGACGCC
This sequence comes from Chthoniobacterales bacterium, assembly GCA_036388355.1. GTDB lineage: Bacteria > Verrucomicrobiota > Verrucomicrobiia > Chthoniobacterales > DASVRZ01 > DASVRZ01. The sequence goes on from DASVRZ010000018.1 coordinate 10,129, forward strand.
GTTATGTTGCGCGGCCTGCGCGACAACTTCGCCTTCGTCGGCCACCGCGTCCTCACCGCCAGCGACGGAGAACGCGGCCTCGAGCTAGCGACCAACAGCCAGCCCGACCTCATCGTCCTCGACGTCATGTTGCCCAAGATCAACGGCTACGAAATCTGCCGCCTCCTCCGCCAACAAGGCATCGCCACCCCCGTCATCATCCTCTCCGCGCGCGGCCAGGAGTCTGAAGTCGTGTTAGGACTCAACCTCGGCGCCGACGAATACGTCACCAAACCCTTCAGCATCAAAGAACTCCTCGCCCGGGCCGAAGCCATCCTCCGCCGCCACCGTGAACCCGCGGAAATGATCATCCCTTTCGGCGCCTGCCTGCTCGACATGACCTCCCGCCGCCTCACCCGCGACGGCGAAGAAATCAAACTCTCCCCCAAAGAACTAGAACTCCTCCATTTCCTGGCTAGGAAACCCAACCACGCCTTCAGCCGCGACGAAATCTTCAACAAAGTCTGGGGCTACGAAAACCGAGTCACCAGCCGCAGCATCGACCGCTTCATCACCACCCTGCGCCAAAAAATAGAACCCCACCCCCACCAGCCCATCCACCTGCTAACAGTCCGAGAGTTCGGCTACAAATTCGTGCGCTAGAGCAACGTTCCGCTCGAGATAAACCCGGAAGGAACTTGATCTCTGTTTAACCCAGCGGAATAATCCGCAGTCATTTCACCTCCGCGACGGCAACCTCTCTCCATGTTCTACCGCGCAAACTCCGTTACCCGAAACGCCATTTCCTCTAACGGTTCCTAGGCGACTGATCGCTGCTCTATGTTATCGAGCCGGAAAGTTCTGCGTCCAACGAAAATCGTTCGCGCCATTTGCGTCGCCATCTACGTTGCCGGGATATCTCTGCTGTGTTATCAGCTTCCGTTTCACATCCCCAGTCGCTTCAAGATCGTGGTCGTCCCAACCTATGTGCTGCTCGGTGCCTTCTGGCTCGCAGACATCTTCCTGACGCGAATCGCTCTACACGACGACCGCCTCACCGTGATCTCGGTCACAGACTTCCTTTTGCGCGACATCCCTCGGAGCGAGATCGAGACCGTAAAATGGGAAAAGGGCTGCAGAGCCGCTCTCAGGTTACGCGAAGGCACTTGGCTACACTTGCCTGATGCTGGCAGGACGGCACAGAGCGTCGCTGCCACAATCCGAGCATGGCTCAAGCGAACAGAACAAGCCACAAATGAACCGGACGCCGCCAATGACTAAAGCTGAATTCATTCAACAACACCGGGCGCTGCAGAGGGAAGGCTATGCTGTGGGGAACACTTGGTTAGGGCTTTTCTTCGGCTCCCTTATTTGCATAGCCGTCTTCTCCACCCAGCTTGAATCCTTATCACAGGGTTTTCGGATCATTTTCTTTGCTGCTGTCTTGATTATCTTATTGGTGCTTTTTTCGTATCCATTGTGGGTTTTCGCCGCCAGTCTAACAAGTGGCTCCACTGCCATTCCTGCGATAAACCGCTCGTTGGAGTCAGTGCTCAGGTGGCTATTGCTGCGGGTCATTGCGGACATTGCGGCATTAAGCTCTTTTCAGATGATTCCCAGACACCAGCTTCAAATGATCACACCGCCTAACCAGCCATTGAACTTGAGGTCGCGGGAGCCTCTACGCGCCACCGTTAAAATGTATCGTTACATGCCTCCCAAATCCTCGATTTGGGGCCACTCACTAAGAAAAATGGCCCCAGAGCGCCAACAACGTTTATTTGACGCGTTCCTTGATCGTGCCGTTGCGGAACAGAGATTTAAATCTGCCAAACGCGCCTAACGAATGACCCCGGAACCTCAACGATGACTCACGACCTCGAACAGTGGTTTTCCGATCCTATGTGTGGCGCGGACTGGCAGGACATGGATATTGTCCTTGCTCACATCGAGCATCTTCCGCGATTAACAGCGTATCTAGCGAGTTCCGATGCGCCAGAGTTCAAGAAGGCCGAGGCTATGTGTGCGCTATTGGAGTTGTTGGAGCACGAGTGTTCGCGCGATGGCACTCCCGAGGCGGAGCGCCTTGCGGATGAGATTCGTACCACAATTCGCCGACACCGTAATGTGGCTGGCTCAGTGATGTCTCAGCTAGGTCCAGTCAAGGAAGTGGTCTTGCGGAGTATTCTTGGTCTAACGATTCCATCGGCCTACCCTCAATGGGTCATAGAAAGAGCACATGAAGAAGGAGCCTAATAAGCGTCAAGCGGCTGGCGCATCTTCTCCTATGGATATCTACAATCTTCTGGAAGCCATACGAGAGAAGCCAGGAATGTATCTCACTTCGCGGACTTTGAGCGCACTGAAGGATTTCATTTCTGGCTATTACTGTGATCCGGAGAGGCGTTCGACAGAGAGCACAGAGGAGCCCCCTTTTTCAGATCTGGGTGCCTGGATTTGCCAAGTTCATCCTGCAACCCATCGTGGAGGATCCTGGTTTCATCACTGTTTGGACGCAGCCGAAAGCGACTCCGAAGCGTTCGATTACTATCATCATCTTCTGAAGACTTATCGCTCCCGTCAGAGAGAGTTTTCAAAGAGCCTCGATCTCACGAGTGTTCAGATTGCACACCATTCAATCACAAATCCCGGCCATGAATTGCGGCGGATCTGTGTAACTCGGTATCGAGGAGAGAATTTCGTGTTTCTTCATTGTTTTCCTGCGGCGTACGGTGGCTGGTATCTGCACACTGTCCTCCCCTCATACGAAGAAGCTCACGATTACGTTTCCGAGGTATTTGGAGATCCCGGACTACCGCCCAACTGGGCGCTACAGCCGATCCTGTGAATGAGCCATGCAACTTTCCTCAAGATTCAAAGCGGATTCTGATTGGTCGTTCATCCCCGGCCCCACAAACCAGTCTCAGCCCATGAGCAGTCTTCACATAGACCGCATCGTGGAGCTACCAGCCGACCTTGTTGCAACTTCGTTCCTGGCATTTCCCGGTTTGCGACTTGTTCAGGTTCCACAGTCGGACTGGTGGGCGTGGCAGGCCCGTTGGGAGTCGGGAGGCGATTTCATCGACGTTGGCTTTACACTCTTGGAAGGCCTCGGAGACATTTGGGGCGGCTCCAGCATCACCGCCCATTGCCCATCCTCGGCGCTGTTAGCCCTGCTATCCCACATGACCCAGCGACACCACGGCATTTGGCTCCACGACCCACAGTGCGGCATGCACGCTTATGAGCACTTCCCCGAAACCTGCTAGCGGTAACCAGGCGTTGCGGCTAACGGTGAACTTGCGGTTGGCAAGGTTTGCTTGCGTCTCCTGAAATGAACTGGCTGGCTCACTTACTACTTTCGGAACCGACTCCAGAATTTCGGCTCGGCGGCATCCTGCCAGATCTCGTTTCGGCACCGCTCCTGGCTGCGATGCCTTCAGAGTTCCAACGCGGGATTCGACGACACCGCGAGATTGACGCCTTCACCGACGCACATCCCATCTTCCGGAGGAGCGTCCAGCGACTGAAGCCACCATTCCGCCGATTTGGAGGCATTCTCGTTGACGTTTATTATGACCATTTCCTCACTGGTGACTGGCACTCTTATTCCGACAAGCAGTTACCCGAGTTCGTTTCTGAGTTTTACGCCTCCTTCGAGAGCTTCCGCACGGACATTCCGCCGGATGCGTATGCGCGGCTCCAACAGATGCAGACCGCCGATTGGCTCTGCTCCTATGGCGATGTTTCTGGTGTGGCGGAGGCGCTCCAGCGAATCGGTTCCCGTTTGCGTCGCCCCTTTGACCTCGGGCCGTCTATCTCCGTCCTTGAGCAGGACTACGACGCGTTTCACACAGACTTCACTACCTTTTTCCCAGATCTTTCCTCGCATGTTAAGCAGAGTCCCAATACGACCAGAAGCGCCTGAAGGCCAAGCGTATGCTCCAAGACCGCGCCACCTCAAAAGGTCACTACAAGCGCTGCCTTTTCGCAAGGCATGTCCCTTTCGACGATCTGACTGCATCAAGCAGCTGTGCCAAAAACGCCCGGCCGTTAGACGTTCTGGTGCAGGTGGGGGACTTTTTCTTCGTGCGTAGGTAAGCACTATTAACCGCTCCGGAGAAGAACATGGCGAAGATTACTGCCAATCGGTTTGACGTTAGCGCGTTTTAACGGTCTTGTGGTCCGCCTCATTCAACCGAATACAAAAGCCATGAAACTCATCTCACTATTCCGATTCCTCATCCTCTTCGTGGCTTTTGCCGCGGGGTTTTCCATCCATGCCCAAGCGGAAGTCCGCATGCCGAATCCCCTGAAGAAGTTTACGGGGAATTGGGAGTCGTATGTGACGACCTACAATGCCAATGGAGAAGTCTCGTCTACCAGGGTGGTGCAGGAAAACGTGAGACTCATCTCCAGAGGGCAAGGCTTGCAGTCCTCGTTTAACACCATTTCACAGAATCCCGATAACGGGTTTCTCTCTTTTGGGACCGACACTCTGGCTTCGGGAGGGATTGTGCGCGGCAGGAGTACTGACGAGGTAGTCGTCCAGGGAACTCGCTACCGGTACTATCAGACCACGCGTGGCCGCTGGAGGATCACCAACGGCATCATCCTCATCAACGCTACGGCGACCATCACTCCGGCGGAGGCGGGCGCTTTTCCGCCGCAGTCCATAACTTTCTCTGGCACGACCCGTATCGTCGCCAACAAGATGATTACCTTCCTCCGAAACTCCTCCGGGTCGACTCAGCGCACGGTGAGCTACCGGCCAGGCACCGCGCCGCAGGCGGCGGCGCGTCCTTGAAGGCCAGACAACGTTGCTGCAAATAGCTCCCTTTTTTAGCCGCCCATCCAAACCCATGAAACTCATCTCCAAAATTACATTCCTCCTCTTCGTGGTCTTTGCCACCAGCTTATCGATCCGCGCCGAGGATGAAGTTCGAAACCCAAGTCCGTTAAGAAAGTTTGCGGGGCGGTGGGAGTCTATTTCGACCAGCTATCTCCCGAATGGGCAAATTTTCAGTAGTAGAATCTCTCAGCGCGGGTCCGAGCTTATGGTGAGGGGCCGCGGTTTGGCGAACTTTCACAATGACGAGACCGAGTCTCCTGACCGGATGGCTATTCCTCCGACTGTGGGAAATTTAGCACTATACCCAAGCGGCCTCGCAAGGGGCCTGGCGAATGGCTATGTCTATGCCGAAGGTGCTTACAACCGCTGCCATGTCACGTCTGAGGGCCGGTGGAGGATGCAGAACGGAAAGCTTTACATCAAAACGACCGCTACAGTCAGGCCATTTCATACATTGAACAGAACAGGATTTACCCCGTTCGTGCTGACCATCTCTGAGAGGATTCAGATTGTTGGCTCCAGGAAGATTTCTTTTGTGCATAGGTCCAATGGTGTCACTCAGCGGACGGTGAGCTACCGGCCGGGGATGAGACCGGCGGCCGAAACTATTATTCCAGATGCATCTGCTACAGGGGACGGAATTGTTCTGGTTTATTGAGTAGCGATTTGATCTTTAACGGAAAAGCCGCTGGTGACCCCAGCGGCTTTTCTTTTGGCGAAGACCCTCGCGCGGCCGGTCGGCAAGCTTTCCCTCGTTACCAATCTCTGATTGGTAACCCCTGTGTCTTCGAAACTCTGTTTCGCTGGACGTGCCATGAATGGGAGCGTTCGCTCTCAACCGGTGGGATGGAATCAGGAGATTCTGGGACAGGGCACGTGACCAACAGGAGATTGTAACCAGAAGGAAAACAGCGCTACCGCCTGAAAAGCGGTTGTAGCCACGGCTCTGTGAGCCGTTTTCGCAGTCAGAATGCGAAATGAGCTCTAACGGGCCACAGGCGCGTGGCTACAACCGCTGCTAATTGAATGAGCGGTTCCTCAAAGGTCAAAGGGCTGCCTTTGTGAAACGGGCGAACGGTTGGGCACCACGCCGTCGACGCCGGGAGGACCAGAGGCGAGAGCCCCCGTTCCTCCACTCTTGCGCCGACTTTCCTATCTAGTTTGAGAGGGATGATTCGGTGGCTAAGCCACAACTTTTTCCCTCTTCGGTGGGTTCCTCTGTGGTTTCCCCGTTTACACGTTCTGGTGCAGGTGCACGGGGGTGGACTTTTTCTTCATGCGCAGGTTGAGCATTTCGACCGCTACCGAGAAGAACATGGCGAAGTAGATGTAGCCTTTCGGGATGTGCTGGCCGCAACCTTCCGCGACCAGGACGAAGCCGATCAAGAGCAGGAAGCTCAACGCGAGCATTTTGACCGTTGGATGTTTTTCCACGAAGGCGCTGATGCTGCCGGCGGCGGCGATCATGACGATCAAGGCGATGACGACGGCGGCTACCATGACGCCGATGTTGCGGCCCATGCCGACGGCGGTGATGACGGAGTCGAGCGAGAAGACGATGTCGATGAGGAGAATCTGCGCGACGACGGATTTGAAGCTGGCGGTGGCTTTGCCGGTGTTGTGCGATTCTTCGGCGCCTTCGAGTTTGTTATGGATTTCGTGGACGGATTTCCAGATGAGGAAGAGTCCGCCCAGGAGCAGGATGAGGTCTTTGCCCGAGATGCCGTGACCGAAGACATGCATGAAGGGCTGGTTCATGGCCATGAGCCAGGAGATGCAGAGAAGGAGCAGGATGCGGGTGACGAGGGCCAGCATGAGGCCGACGTTTCGCGCTTTGGCCTGGAGTTCTTTGGGGAGTTTGCCCGAGAGGATGGAGATGAAGACGAGGTTGTCGATGCCCAGAACGATCTCGAGGAAGGTGAGGGTGAGTAAGCTGATCCAAATTTGGCCGTCGGCCATCCATGCAAAGTCCATAAGTTTCGTTAAATCGTAGGAGTGAGAGATTCTGCATGTGTCCGAACGAAGCGTTCGACAGCCAGGGCGTGGCCGGTTTCCTCATCGATATCGACAAGCATGCCGTGGAGGCGCACTTCGCCTTCGGCCACGGGGAAATTCACGGGCATGTTGGTGATGAACCGGCTGACGATGGGGGCGATTTCGCGGCCGAGAATGGAATGGACCGGGCCGCACATGCCGGCGTCGCAGAGAAACGCGGTGCCGCCGGGGAAGATCTGCTCGTCGGCGGTTTGCGTATGGGTGTGGGTGCCGCAGACGGCGGAAACCTGGCCATCGAGAAAGCGGCCCATGGCGATTTTCTCACTGGTCGTCTCGGCGTGGACATCGACGAAGATGAGCTTCGTTTCTTCGCGCATGCGGATGACTTCCTTCTCGATGGCGAGGAAGGGATTTTCGAGCAACGGCTGCATGAAGGTGCGGCCTTGAATGCTGATGACGCCGACTTTTCCCTTGGCGGTTTCGAGGACGATGGAGCCCTGCCCTGGAGTGTCGGCGGGGTAATTGAGCGGGCGCAAAAGGCGCGGCTCGGTGACGATGTAGCCGGCGGTTTCTTTTTGGTCCCAGACGTGGTCGCCGGTGGTGATGACGGCGACTCCCGCGCGGAGCAGATCGATGGAAATCTTTCCCGTGATGCCACGGCCAGCGGCGGCGTTCTCGCCGTTCACGATCACGAAATCAATGTTCAGCTCTTCCCGCAATCCGGGCAACATTTCGATGACGGCGCGACGGCCTGGCGCGCCTACGATGTCGCCTAAAAAAAGTATCCGTAGCATGTCGGGCACCTTATACTCACGACCCATGACGCAGCGCAAAGCAATCTGGGCCCTGGTCTTTCTTTTTTTTCTGCTGCAAATGGCGGAGGCGCGCGTGAGCGTGATGGCCCGTCCAGCGGACTGGACGCGGCTCGATAAATTTCAGAAAACGATCACGCGCGAGACGTTTGCGAAGTATCTGCGCGAGTATTACGCGCCGAATGGAGCGGCTTCGGAGTATGTCCGGATCGACACGGATCATGCGCTGATTCGGCGCGGCGGTGAGGAAGGCGGATTCTACCGGCTGGATTTCGCGGAGAGCGAGGAATTGCGGCGCGAGGTGCCGGTGAAGTGGCGTCCGGTGACTCCCGGTTCGCTGACGGGGCGGAAGATCGCGATCGATCCCGGCCATATCGGCGGTGATTGGGCGAAGATGGAGGAACGGTGGTTTAAGATCGGGAACAGCGCGCCGGTGGTGGAGGGCGACATGGCGTTGCTCGTTGCGAAAAAGATTGCCATCGGGCTGCACAATGCCGGGGCGATGGTGGCGCTTGTGCGTTCGAGTAACGAGCCATTGACGCCGGTCCGTCCGGAGATTTTATCTGAGGAAGCCACGACTTCGCTGAAGGATAAAGGGGTTGCCCAAATCCAGCTGACCTATACGGATCAGCACGATCCGCAGAAGCAAAATTCCGTGCAATGGGAGGCGGAACGTCTCTTCTATCGTCTGGCGGAGATTCGCGCGCGGGCCAAGCGGAACAACGAAATCCTCAAGCCGGACCTGACGATCTGCGTACACTTCAATGCGGAGGCTTGGGGCGATCCGACGATGCCGACGTTTGTGGAGAAGAATCACCTCCACTTGCTGGTGAACGGCCAATACGGCCCGGAGGAAATTGCCTACGACGATGTGCGCCTGGAGATGTTGGAGAAACTCCTCGGGCAGAGCATTAACACTGAGCTGGCTCTCTCCGAAGCGATGGCCAAAAGCCTCGCGACTGCGACGGGTTTGCCGCCTTATAAATATCCTTCGACTAATGCGCGGCTCGCACCAGGAAGCACTTTCGTGTGGCTCCGGAATCTGCTCGCCAACCGCCTTTACCGCAATCCGACGCTGTATCTGGAACCCTACGTGATGAACAATCTGGACACGTTCGACCGGATCCAGATGGGCGATTATCCGGGCACCCGGCTGATCCGGGGAGTGCAGCGCAAGAGCATCTACGCCGAATATGCCGATGCCGTGGTAGAGGCGCTGAAAACTTTGCCGGCGGCTGAAGCGGCGACGCCGTGATTCAGCGATTGGTTTCGAGGCGTAAGACCTTCATCGCCCCCGGTTACGGGCGCGTCTGACGGTCGGTGCAAAAGGACCTCGTACCAGGCGGGATAGGTGTCGCTGCAACAACTCGCCCAGCGTTTATCTCACCAAACGTGCTCGCAAGCTTTCCGCCTCGTCTTTGGGATAGGTGGGAAGAAGCGGGTCAATCGTGTAGCCGCCATGGATTTTCTCGCCCCGGACATACATCCAGTCGCTTATTTCCCCTTTGGCGATCCGCCATTGCTGACCAAGTTTAACGTTTCCCACGATGCCAGCTTCGTTGGCGATGTTGCCGATAAAGAAGCCATCCTCAAACCGTACTTCGGATATCCAAAAATGCTCGGTGCCATTGCTGTCGGTTATTGGAGCTTTGACTGAGAACGAGTCGGCGTCTCCGGCTTGCAATAACTCAATGAATTGATCCACCTCGGCACGGGCTCTAGCGATGGCAGCGTCCATGGCAGATTGATCATAGCCTCCGGTCACCAGCGTTTCCGGCCGCTCTTTCGACACACCAGGCTCTCCACCATCAGGGGAGACGGAAGTTTCGGGAGACTTTCTCGAGCAAGCCGAGAGACTCCAAAAGAGAAGCAGGACAGCGACAATATTTCGGCTCATCGGTCATCTATGACTACCGTTTCACCAGCCGGTAGGAAGTGTTGAAAACCATGGGGCCGTTTTCAGTTTCTACGGAGAAACTCAGCGCTCCTTGATTGTTCGTCTCCGGCTTGGCGGACCCGCGGATGAGTCTCACTTCGCCGTTCTCGGCGTTGGTGGCTTTGCCGGTGAATTCGACTGCTTGGCCGTTGCTCATTTTGCGGAGCGTTTCGTCGGTGGCCTTTACGGAGAGGGTTCCCTTTTCGTTTTTGGATGTGAAGGGCGTGACCTTGAGTTGGTAGCTGCCGAGATACGCCTGCTTCTGGTGCTCGAGGGGGCTGACGGTGAGATTGGCTTTGGCCACAGAGACCTTGGTCGCGCTGGGTTCGACGATCATCTGGGGTGCTTCGTCCGCTTTGTTCGTCTCGGCGTGCAGAGTGGCGGCACAGGCCAGGGCAACTAAGGAACACGCGAGGAATTTCTTCATAGTTCCTTGGAAACGCACGGGCGCCAGATCCGCAGGGTATGGAAATGAAGGATGCCGGTGGGAACGTCAGCGGGTGACATTGATATAGACACCCGCCGATTGCGTGGCGGCTCCGGTGTTATCGGTGGATTTCACGGAGAGCCGATAGCTGCCAGGAGGAACGTTTTTCCAGTGGAAGAGGTAGGGCCGGGCGGTCAATTCGCCGATTTTTTCGTGGTTCGCGAAGAACTCCACCTTCGCGACGGTGCCGTCCGCGTCACTTGCAGTGGCGATCAGAGTGAGACCGCCGGAAGGATAGTTTCCCGCGTTTTCCTCGGGCTGGATGAGGTGGGCGGTTGGGCCGGCGTTGCCATTCCGCGAGAGAGTGACGTTGAAATATTTCGTCCCGTTGCCTTTCACGTTGGCCTGCGCGGAGTAGAGCCGGAAGGTTTGGCCGATCTCGTAGCGGTCGTTCGTGATCGGATCGATCGGCCAGTTATACCAATAGAGCCGCCGAGGGAAACGGTAGTCCACGGTGCCCCAATTCTGCTTGGCCAGATCTCCCGCCGTGTTGATCCAGGCAGCTCCGGTGGAGTCGTGGCCGATTACGACAAAGGTATTGAGGTAAGTGTTGAAATGCACGACGGCGGCGTCGGTTCCTTCGGTCTTCTCTGTTCCCCTGAAGACTGCCGTCTCGTGACCGCCGAGTCCGGGTTCATTCCACGTGCCGCCATGCCATTTTTTCCATTGGCCGGGAGCCATTTTGCCGGAGATCGGGGCGCGAGCGACGCTCATCGTTTGTTTGGTGCGCCAGCCGGTTTTGGCCTGAACCCAGGCGGTCATGTAGTAGAGGTAAAAATACTCCCCTCGCCGATCCACATAGAGGTAAGTGTCGCCGCAGCCGAAATCTTGGAAGTCGCTCGCTGACGAAGGCGCGCCGGTGCGTTTCGGATGCGGGGTAATGATGTCACCTTCGAAATGCCAGTGCGCTCCTCGGTCCACCGACGTGGCGAGGCCGATGCGGCGCTTCCAGAGAAACGGAGTGCGCGGCACGGCGTAGTTGGATTCGATGTGAACGATGGCGAAGCGTTTGCCTGTGGAATCCTGCCACATGCCATTCGTCCAATGAACATCGTCCCCGTTTGGCTGCGTAAAGGAGGCGTCGCGCTTCGCGTCCGGCTGTCGCACTAGATTATCCAAAGACGTGCCGAGATAGCGCGGCCAGGTTTGCTCCAGAGCGGTCTGCACCGAGAGCTGCGCGCCGTCCTGGATGATGCCAATATCGGCGTCCTGCGAATTCAGCAGAGGCACCAAAACGTCCGGCCCTGCGGTCCAGGTGAAGTCCACCGCGCGAGAGCTAGAGACAATGGAGAGGCCCGAAAAACAGGCGGCGACCGTGATCATTTTCCAGGTCCGGGCCATCTCGAAAAAGTCGTTTCGCAGCGGACGCTAGGCGGGCGTTCTGCCTCTGACGAGCTTATTGTCCAAATGAAAATTAAGATGCAGCCAGCGCGGAGTTTATATGCGAATTTCGGGTATGAGCGAATCTACCGAACCATTTCCATCCGACCTCTCCGAGGCAGCTGATCAAGGCCAGCAAGCCGTGCACGCCGGAACCGAACGCGTTAAGGAAGTCCTGGAGCAGGGCAAAACTTACGTTGCGGCTAATCCCGTCCCGATCATCGCTGGCGCTTTTGTCGCTGGCATCCTGATCGGTTTCCTGATTCCCAAGGAACAGGAGGCCCCAGCCAGCCGGCTGAATGGTCACATTGACGAACTGAAGGATCTCCTGAGCAATCTCGGATCCAAGGTCAGCTCCTCTGCCGAGGGCAGCTACGACGACGTGAGCTCCGTCCTCGGAGACGTGCTCAGCCGCGCCAAAAAACGCCTCAACCTTTTCTAAAATTATGCCCGAAGAACAGCCATCCTCTCCCACGATCGAGCAATGCGTCTGCGAACGCTGGGATAAAATCACCACCGCCACCACTCAGTGCGTGACAGACGCGGAAGCTTACGCCCGCCAGGAGCCTCTCAAGGCGATCGCTTACGCGGCAGCCGGCGGTTATGTCCTGCGGATTCTGCCTGTGGCAGCCATCCTCGGCAGCGTCATCCGCTTGGTGCTGATGCTTCTGAAGCCAGCGGCGCTCGTTTACGGCGCAGCCAAGGCATACGAAGTCGCTACGAAAAAATCGTAGTTCCAGTCTCAGGTCACAAATAAAAAAGGGCACGGTTTCCGTGCCCCTTTTTTTTGTTTCCGGAATGCTGGGAAAGCCGCTTTATAACAGGCGGATCGCCACGTCGGTTTCAATGGCCGACCAAAGGTGGGCGAGTGATTGGACCACTGCGGGTTTGAGCTTTGCGAGCTCCTCCTGGGTGAATTGGCTGCCCTGGCATGGCGTCACCTTGGCGAACAGGTAAAACTTGATCTTCGGTTCGGTGCCGGACGGACGGATGGCGATGCGGCGGCCGTCCGATAGCTCGATCAGCAGCATTTTCTCTTTTGGAATCGGGTCGCCTTCCACGTCGACCAGATCTTCGACCGCGAAGTTGGTCGTTTTCGTGACGGCGGTATCGGCCAGAATCGCTGGAGGCTTCGTGGCGTAGCTCGCGACCAGTTTGGCGATCTGCGCTGCGCCTTCGGCACCTTCGAAAGTGAGCGATTGGGCGTTCTCCAGATAGTAGCCGTATTCGGCGTAGATCTGGTCGAGCAATTGATCGAGCGAGAGGCCCTTGGATTTGGCGAATGCGGCCACCTCGGCGAACATCACCGCCGCGCCGTTCGCGTCTTTGTCGCGCACGAAGTCGGCTCCGCTGTAGCCGTAGCTCTCCTCGCCGCCGAAGATGTAGAAACTGGAATGCTCCAGGCGCAACGCACGTGTTTGTGTGTCGGGAAGCTGCCGATAATTGCCACGCAGTTCCGCCGGGATTTGCTGTTCGTATTTGCCGAGTTTTTCCCCGATGTATTTGAAGCCGGTGAGCGTCTCCACGCAGCGCAGGCCCAGCTTGCTGGCGATGGATTTCTGCAAATCGGTGGTCACGAACGTCTTGATGATCACGCCGTTGTGCTTGTTGGCGTCGGTGAGGATGCCTTGGGCGAAAAGGGTGGTCGCCCGATACCAAGCCATTAAGGAGCCGATCTGGTTGCCCGTGAGCAACTTCATCGGGCCGCCCGCGGAGCGGTAAGCCACGCCCATGCGATCGGCGTCCGGATCGGTAGCGATGACCACATCCGCGCCGGTCTGCTCCGCGACGGCAACACCGAGCGCCAGCGCTTCTGCATTCTCCGGGTTCGGGCTTTTTACGGTTGGAAAACGCCCATCGTGCTGATCTTGCTCGGGCACGGTGGAATAGGAAAAGCCCAGGCGCTGCAGCATCGGCCCGATGATCTCGCCGCCAGTTCCGTGAATCGGCGTAAACACCACCTTCAGGCTCGAGCTTTTCACCATCGCAGGATCGAGCAGGAGCGACTCGAGGCGGTTCATGTAAGCCTCGTCGAGTTCCGCTCCCAGCGTGTGGAGCGTGCCTGGAGAGGCGACCGGCGTGTAGGCATCGCTTTCGACAGCGTTGACCTGCTGAATGATTCCGCTCGCATGCGGCTCGACGACTTGAGCACCGTCGTTGAAGTAAACTTTGAAGCCGTTGTCGTGCGGCGGATTGTGGCTCGCCGTGAGGACGATCCCGGCTGTGGCGCCAACGTGCCGAACGGCAAAGCTCAGCTCCGGCGTCGAGCGTGGGCCGGCACACAGGTAAATATCGGCACCGAGATCCGTGGCCACTTTCGCCACATATTCAGCGAAGTCCCGCGAGAAATGCCGGGTGTCATGCGCAATCGCGATGCTTGGCCGGGTGCCAGAGGGAACCACGTTTTGCAAATAACCGACCAAGCCCTGCGTGGCGCGGCTGATGTTATAAAAATTCATCGCGTTCGTGCCGATGCAGGGAAACTGCGGACGTCCCAAGGCATTCACCGCGCCTTCTTCGACGGAAGTCACAGATTTGCCGATCGTCCTCCCACGCAACCCGCCGGTGCCAAAGGTGAGCGTGCGGAAAAAGCGGTCGTTGAGCTCCGTCCAGTTGGCGGTGGCGATCAGCTCGTCGATGCTCACTGCGGCGACCGGATCCGTGCTGCGCGAAAGGAGCAATTGGATATTCTCTGCGGAAGCGGCCAGGAGTTGACCGCTGGCAACGGCGGCTAGGATTTGGGAAGTTCGATCGCTCATGGTGCAAGGCTTTAGACTTTCACCGCGGCGATTGCAAATCTATGTTCTCCCGCGATGCAACAGATCCTGACAATCGTGAATACCGCCGGTCTGCCGATTGAAACCCGCTTGAGCTTGGAAACTTTCCTGGAGAAAAGCGGCCTTCAAGTAGGAGAAATGCAACAGCTCGACAATGCGGTGGACGTCGCCTTCACCGGGACGCTCGATGAAGCGACTCTCGCCCGCTGGGCCGCCGCTCGTCATGTGGATTATGCCGTGCAGGACGCCGCCACTCGCCATAAGAAGCTCCTCATTTCCGACATGGAATCGACCTTGGTGGAAAACGAATTTCTGGACGACATCGCCGCCTTTTGCGGAGTCGGCGATAACGTCAAAGCGATCACGGCTCGCGCAATGAATGGAGAGATCGATTTCGCCAGCTCGCTGCAGGAGCGGGTGCGGCTGCTCGCTGGTCAGCCCGTCGGAATCCTGGAGCGCGCTTACGACAATCTGCACTGGATGCCGGGTGCGCAGGAGCTCTTCTCTTCGCTGCGGCTGCACGGTATCCGGACCATTATTGTCTCTGGCGGGTTCAAGTATTTCACCAGCCGCGTCCGGGAGATCCTCGGTGCGGGAGAGGATTTCTCGAATGATCTCATCATTGAAGACGGGAAACTCACCGGAGAACCCCTTTTGCCGGTGGCCGGTCGCGAGGAAAAAGAGCGAATTCTCCGCGAAACCGCCGCGTCGATGGGAATCTCCTTGGCGGAGACCGTCGCGGTGGGTGACGGCGCGAACGATCTTCCGATGCTTCTCACTGCGGGACTCGGCGTCGCCTTCCGCGCGAAACCAGCGGTCAATTCGGCGGCAAAGTATCGCGTCCAACACTCCGATCTACGCGCAGTGCTCTACTTTATGGGCATCGCCGAGAAGCAGTGATCGGCGCCTTCTTCGGCGCAGCTCAGGGAAACTTTGATTGGACCGCTCCGACGCCACATGGCATCTTCGGCGTCCATGTTCAGCGAGGATGATTTCCAATATGCGATTGAAAATACAGTCGTCGTCCGGCCGCCGACTCGCAACATCCAGACGTTTGGAACCACCACTTTCCGCTTCTATCTCGTCACGGAATTGATGGACCGGGTGAACGAAATCCGCGTGCGCGAAGGCCGCATCGAAGCGGAACGTCCGCAGATCCTCACGGCTGAGAAGATGTCCCGCATTCTCCTCGAGGGCTTCGGTGAGAAAGCGGGCCGCTTCGCCGAAATGCTTCGCCACAATCCGGACCTCGGCAATTTCCTCCGCTACGGCATGCAGATCGTGAAGCGCGACATGACCGAGACGACAGCCCACGAATCCATGGAGCTCGTCCTGAATACGATCGACGCGCGGATTGCCGCGAGCGATGAAACCAGCGTTATCATCCAGGGCGTGGATGATGCCTGGGAGGTGTGTCTTTTGAAGTTCTCGATGGACTTGATTCAGCAATCGCTGGGTGGCAACGTCAGCGATTTGCGCCGTCGCAAGCTGCTGTAAGAACGGCCTCCGAATTCCCATTTTCTCATGAAGACCCTAGTTAAAGTTTTTATCCTGCTCTTCCTCCTCGTGGCTGTTTTTGGCGGGGCGGGTTGGTATGCTTACAATCTCTATCTCAAGCCGCAGAAGGTCGTGAAATCGAAAGTAGCCGCGGCAGCTCGTCCGTCGGCCACTCCGGATCGTTCGGCGGCGGACTACGAGGCGCTCGTGGCCAGTTTCAAAGGCAAACCCCGCGGTGAATCGATCGCTGCGCTCCAGAAATTCCTCACCGATTTTCCGAGTTCCAAGAAAGCGCCGGACGCTCGCAAACTGCTGGGCGATCTGAATATCGAGGAATTTTTCTCCCGCACACCAGGTCCTAACAAGACCGAATACGTCGTCGTTCCCGGCGATTCTCTCGCTCGCATCTCTTCGAAGAACAAGGTGTCCTTCGATTTGATCATTCGCGCCAACAACATCGACCGTCTGCTGATTCATCCCGGCGACCGTTTTCTCATCCCAACCGGTGAATTCAGCATCGAGATCTCGGCCAAGGACAAGGTCCTCACACTGAAAGACCGCGGCAGTTTCTTCAAAGAATACCCGCTCATGGTGGCCAACCTCCCATCGAACGTCCCACCTGAAGGTGTCGAGGTGACGGAGAAAATCGCCTGGCACGACGGGAAACGCGTCGCTTTCGGCGATAAAAACTACGTCGGTAGCAGCCGCTGGATTTCGCTCTCGAATAGCGGGCTGAATCTTTACTCGGTGATCGAAGACGGCAGCCCGGTGGACGTTGATCCTCCCGGCTCAGGCGCCCAGCTCAGCCCGGGTGATCTGGAGGAAATTTTTGCACTCGTGAATCGCGGAACTCCGGTTACGATCCTCCCCTAGTTTTGTTCTGCGCATGAAAGTCCAGCCTCTCGATTTTGAAAAACCGATCGTCGAACTCGAAAAGAGAATCGAAGATCTGAAGAAACACTCCCGAGCCAGCAGCTTCGACCTTGATGCCGAAGTGGTCAGCATGGAGAACAAGATCGCGGGCCTGCGGAAGGAGATTTATAGCAATCTCAACGCCTGGCAGCGCGTGCAGATTGCCCGGCACATTGCCCGTCCCTTTTACCTGGATTATCTCGAGGAATGCTTCACGGATTTCGTGGAATTGCATGGAGACCGATGCTTTGGCGACGATCCCGCGATGCCCGGCGGCCTCGCTACTATTGGCGACTACCGGTGCGTGGTCATCGGCCATCAGAAAGGCCGTAACACGAAGGAAAACGTTCATCGCAACTTCGGCAGCGCGAACCCTGAGGGTTATCGTAAAGCCTTGCGCCTGATGCGCCTCGCGGAGAAATTCCAGCTGCCCATAGTTTCGTTAATCGACACCCCCGGAGCCTATCCAGGAGTCGGCGCTGAGGAGCGTCACATTGCCGAATCCATCGCGGTGAACATCCGCGAGATGATGCTTCTGCGGGTGCCGATTGTTTCCGTCGTCATCGGTGAAGGCGGATCCGGCGGCGCTCTGGGCATCGGAGTGGCGGATCGCGTTCTCATCATGGAGAACGCCTATTACTCCGTGATCAGCCCGGAAGGCTGCGCCGCCATTCTTTGGAAACACCGCAGTTTCGCCCCGGAAGCGGCCGAGGCTCTGAAACTTTCCTCCAAGCACCTGGTCGAACTCGGCCTCGTGGACGGCGTGGTGCTCGAGCCGGAAGGCGGAGCGCATCACGATCCGAAAGCCTCCTCCGAGTTGCTGAAAACGGCGATTCTCTCCTCTCTCGACGAGCTCTCTGCTCATTCGACAGATCACCTCCTCGAAGCGCGGTATGAGAAGTTCCGCAACTTCGGCAAGTTTTTCGACCCGGACGCGGCTAAGTAACGGATCAAAAACTCGGTGAAACGCTTTTTTGAGGAAAGCTGTGATTTTACGCAATTTTTATTGCGGCTGCCGCGAATACCGGGCAGCCTGCGTGTGATTCTGCCTAACAGCCATGCAAGCAACCGCACAATCAATCCAGTTTATATCCACTCACATGCTTACATTAGGTAGTTTCATTGTCATCGCTTTCACTCTTCTCGGCTGCGTTTGGTGGGCCTGCAAAAACGACGATCTCGACAGCGCCAACTAACGCTCCCCTCCCCTGAACAATATCTTTCGACCCACAATCTATGTCAGAAGATAATCGCTGGTTAAAGACAACGGTTAACGACTTGAACAATCTCCTTCAGGAGATTTCGGGTTACGTTCATCTTGCCCGCGAATCTTCGAACACCCGGGTCGAAGCCGACGAACATCTCCAGAGCTGCGTGAGCAGCATTGAGCGGGCGTCCGAGGCCGTGAAAAGCGTCCTCGCGCATCTCGGATCCGACGAAGTGCCAGAGAAAGCCTTCCCGCCGATCAGCCTGGCCGTCAAAAAGCCCGAAGACACAGCATCTCTTGGCTTCAAGGGTCTGAAGTCGCAAGCCGTCGAGATGATTGGCGACATTACCGTCACCAATCCGGCTGGTAAAAAGGAGACGATCCTGGTCGTGGACGACGAAGTTCACGTCATGCTCCTTGCAAAGATGATGCTAGCCGAGAACGGCTATAAAGTGGTGACCGCGAAGGATGGCTTCGAAGCCATGGAGATCTATAAGAAGCTTGGCAACAAGATCGACCTCATCATTCTCGATTTTACGATGCCAGGCATGCACGGCGATCAGGTTTTCGAGGAATTGCGAAAAATTAACCCGTCCGTGGCGGTTATTTTGAGCAGCGGCTTCGCAGACCAGACCAAGCTGAACCGGATGTTTGCTCAAGGTTTGAAGGAATTTATCGCCAAGCCTTACACGCAGCAGCGTTTGCTGAGCGAGATTCGCAACGTGCTCGACTCTGTTTAGTCAGAGCGTTTTCTCCTCGCCTGCTCCGACGGAGCGGAGCTGCAGAAACTTTGAGATGTTTCGCCGCTCTGGAATCTTGAGCACGGCCCTTGCTTAATCACCGGGGTAATCTTCCTCTACCATGGCCAAGCTTGACCCATTTTTTAAATTGATGAAGGAGCAGAACGCTTCTGACCTTCATCTCTCGACCGGCAACCCCCCGATGCTCCGCATCCACGGCGAGCTGGTCCGCATCGATTATCCGGAGCTCGAGAACGATGACCTGAAAGCGATGGTTTACGAGATTGCTCCCGAAGCGAAGATCAAGCATTTCGAGGAAACGGGCGACGTCGATTTTGGCTACGAGATTAAAAACTTCGCCCGTTACCGGTCGAACTTCCTCAACCAAAAGAACGGCATTGCGGCTGTGTTCCGTATCATCCCGAGCAAAGTTCTCACCTGCGATGAGCTGGGATTGCCTCCGGTTTTGAAAAAGATGGCCATGCTCAAGAAGGGTTTGGTTCTGGTCACCGGCCCGACGGGCTCTGGCAAATCCACCACGCTCGCCGCGATCATTGATCATGCCAATTTGCATCGTCACGATCACATCATTACGGTCGAAGATCCGATTGAGTTCGTTCATCGCAGTCAGCAATGCTTGGTGAACCACCGCGAGGTTGGTGCGCACACGAAGTCGTTCGCCTCTGCTCTCCGGGGAGCTCTCCGCGAAGATCCGGATATCATTCTCGTCGGTGAAATGCGCGATTTGGAAACGATCGAACTGGCGCTCACCGCGGCAGCCACGGGTCACTTGGTTTTCGGAACGCTCCACACTTCCAGCGCCGCGAAAACCGTCGATCGTATCATCGACGTGTTCCCGGTGGACCAGCAAAACCAGGTGCGCGCCACCCTTTCTGAATCCCTCCGTGGTGTCGTCGCGCAGAACCTTTTCCGCCGGATCGACAAACCAGGCCGCGTCGCTGCGCTGGAGATTCTCGTTGCCGATACCGCGATCGGAAACCTCATTCGTGAAGCCAAGACGCACCAGATTCCCGGCATGCTCCAGGTGGGCAAACGCAAGGGAAACCAACCGCTAGACGACGCCATTTCGGAGCATCTTCGCATGGGCCGCATCTCACCCGAGGAAGCCTATGACAAGGCGAGCGACCGCAAAAAATTCCGCCCTTTCCTCAAAACCCAGCCGGACGATCTCGACGAATAAACGTCCCGCGGAGCTGCTTTCATCACCATGCGCAAAATCGAACTGGACGCCATCCTCGGAGCTATGCTCCAGAGTTACGAAGGGATTTCCGACTTCCTCTTTACTGTGGGTCGGCCCCTGCAAGTGGAGGCGTATGGACGTCTGAAATCGATCAACGTCGAGCCGCCGATTCACTCGATGACCTCCTATCAGACGGAGGCCATCGCGCTGAATATCATCGGCCACGACAAACGGCTGATCGACGAGCTTCTTCGGACCGGCTCCTGCGATTGCAGTTATTCGCTCGGCGATGAGGCGCGTTTCCGCGTCAATATTTTCAAGCAGAAAGGCCATCTCTCCATCGTCATGCGCAAGCTGCAGATGGATATTCCCACGCTGCGCGGGCTCGGCTTGCCGGTCATCTTCGAGGAGATCGCCCGCGAAAAAACCGGACTCGTTCTCTTCACAGGCTCCACCGGGAGCGGCAAGACCACATCGTTGGCCGCGGTGCTCAACCAGATTAACGAGACGCAGGCGGTGCATATCGTCACGCTCGAAGATCCCATTGAGTTCGTGCACCCTCACAAGCAATCCAGCATCAGCCAGCGCGAGCTCGGGATTGATTTCGAATCTTTTACTGTAGGCCTTCGCGCCGCTTTGCGTCAGGCACCGAAAGTCATTTTGGTCGGCGAGTTGCGCGACCGCAACACCATTGAAACCGCCATATCTGCAGCCGAGACGGGCCATTTGGTTCTGAGCACTTTACACACGATAGACGCCGGACAATCCATCAACCGTATCCTCGGCTTGTTCGACACGGCCGAGGAAGCGCATCTACGGCAGCGCCTTGCCGATACCCTGCGCTACGTCGTCAGCCAGCGTCTCGCGCCGAAAATCGGCGGCGGACGTCAACTGCTCCTGGAGATCATGGGAAACAGCCTGCGCACCAAGGAGGCGATCACGCTCGGCGAACACGAGACGCGCGATTTCTATTCCATCACGGAAGCCAGCGCCACTTACGGTTGGACCACCTTCGACCAGTCCATCCTGCGCGCCTACGAGGCAGGAATCATCACCGAAGAGACATCCCTGCTCTATGCGAATCGCAAAGGCGCGGTCACGCGTGCGATCGACAGCATCAAGAAGGCCCGAGGCGTGGCACAGGGTGTCGAATCCGGACTGCGCCTGGACCTGGCCTCGAAACTCGGCGCTTAACCTTTCCCTACCCATGCCACAACAATTTGATGTCTTTGAACCTGGCGACCAAACCGCCCTTGTCGCTTTCGACGAAGCGCGTTACGCGGAAGTGGTTTCCAAGCAGCTCACCGCGATTGATTACAAGGTTCACGGGACTGATTCCTACGAGGAATTGATGATCCAAGTGAAAACTCATCAGTACGATCTCGTGCTCATCCAGGCGGATTATGCCGGCTGGGCCATCGAGGAAAACGAGATCCTGCAGGCGATCACCAAGTTGCCCGCCGAAATTCGTCGCAACGAATACGTCATGCTCATGGGGAACAATCTTCCCACAAACGACGAAATGTTAGCATTCATCTACAGCGTAGACCTGGTCTTTGATTTTGCAGACATGCCGACTTTCAAGTCCGTTCTCCGGCGCGGAAAGGCACGCCATTACGACTTCTATTACAACTTCCGTGAAGCCTGCAAAGCCCCTCGAGGATAGATGAACCGCCTAGATTTCAGCTCAGGGGAAGCCCTGAAGGTACCCGCTGTAGGCTCGCTTCCCCGGCAGAATTTTAGCGAAACCGCGGGACTACTATTTGGCTATTGCATTCGGTATCGCTCACAAGCAGAGTTTTGCGCGCATGAAGTTAACTAACTGGCTTAAATTTATCTGGGATCTCCGCACGTTCGAGGCTCCGGAGACGAGCTTGCCCTCACAGTATGTCATCCGCCGCGCTGTGCGCAGCGAAGAGGAGGCCGTCCGCAAAGCCATTTTCAGCGCATTTTCCCTGGATTCTGATTGGAGCGATTCGCTCAACCGCATCTGGCCGACCCTCAACGAACAGATCGGCGACACCTTCAATGCGAAGGAGCCGAAATGCCTCGTGCTCACGCACGGCACACGCGTGATCGGCGCTTCGATCCTTAGCCTCGATTCCGACGCAGCTAATCAAGTGGTGTCAGGACCATGTATTCTGGTGGAATATCGCAACCGCGGCCTCGGCACGCAGCTCCTCGCAGCATCGCTCGCCTTTCTACGGGAGTCCGGGTTGGAAACTGCCAGTGGCATCACCAAAAAGAGCATCCCGGCAGCCAAGTTCGTTTACCACAAATTCGGTGGTCGCAGCGAGCCTTGCGAGAACGAGCCGGAGCTCGTTGCTCCTTAATTTCCGCGTATTTTGCCTCTGCCGCGACTCATTCGAAGAGCGGCACAATCTCCAGCTGCGGCACCAGCACTAGACCTTTGTCGGTGATGCGGATCTCTGGAATCACGGAGAGCGGGATTAGATTGAAACCCATGTAAGGCAGCGTGCAGCCTGCTTCGGCCCACGCTTGTTTCAACCGAGTCGTCTCCTCCGCCACAACCGTCGCCCGTTTGTCCGAGAGGAGCCCGGCAATCGGCAGCTCCACAAGCGCGCGTATGGCCCCGTCGCGAATCACCACAACTCCGCCGTTTGATTTCCGCAGCGTCTCCACGGCTAGTTGCATGTCGGCTTCATTCGTCCCGGCGACGATCACATTATGCGCGTCGTGCCCCACGGAGCTTGCGACCGCCCCGGAGATCAGCCCGAAGTCCTGCAACAACCCGTGCGCCACCGCTCCTGATTTCCCATAACGCTCAATCACGCTTACGAAGCACAGCCGATGCTTGGTAAATTGCGCCTGCCAATTGCCGTCCGCTGGATCAATCGTCGCTTTGGAGTGAAACAAGATGATCCCCGGCAACGCGGCGCGGATCAGATTGGCCGTGACCACCTTCTCCGGCAACGCAGGCGTAAGCACCATCTTTGCCGGCAGGTTCATCGTTCGATAGGCTTCCGAAGGGTAGCGGTAGGGCTTTGAAAGGATGTCATCTAGGCGGGGCGTCACCCGCTTGTCCTCGACCAACAATTCCCCGCCATACCAGGTGTTCTGCACTTCAAACTGATCATTCAAAAGCACGACGTCCGCACGCCGCGAGTGACCGAGAGCCCCAAGTTCGCCGTCCAGCGCATACCGCGTCGCCGGGTGCAGCGAGCCTAAACTCCAAGCCTGCGCGGGTGGCAA
Source organism: Chthoniobacterales bacterium (assembly GCA_036388355.1). GTDB lineage: Bacteria > Verrucomicrobiota > Verrucomicrobiia > Chthoniobacterales > DASVRZ01 > DASVRZ01. Next base: position 33,117 of record DASVRZ010000018.1, read on the forward strand.
CCCGGCGAGCATCGCCTGTCGCGTCACCCAATCCATTCCGAAGCGGAAGAGATCGTCCGCATCCCGATCGTCGGTGCAAACACACACCCGCTTGGTCGAAGCCCCGAGCTCTGTGACCATTTTGATCGCTTCCGGCAAGCTGTGCCAGGGCGTGGCTGGATTTCCGCCGCGCAGAAAAATCCACACCCCCGCATCGAGCAGATCATTGGCGATCTCACGGTCGATGGCCTCATGCGTATCGGTGACTCCGCTCGCAGCGTAGGCAGCGACGAAATCCCGACCGTAGATATGCCCGCAAATCGGACGTCCGCGTTTCAGCGATTCGCCGATAATCGCGTGGCTGCGCGGATCGCCTAGCGTCACCTGCACAAAATCCATTTTCTCTCCGAGAGCCACCGCTTCCTGCCACTTGTCGAAGAGCGCTCCGATTTTATCGGGAGTCACATCCCCGCCCGCGGTTTCGAACTGAGCGGACGTCGCCGGAATCGTGCTCGGGACCGTCAGATAAATAGACATCGGCGCCTGCCGCGCATCTTCTAACATCCATTCGATGCCTGCGACATCCGAGACGTTGGCGATCTCGTGGCTGTCGCAGAATATGGTCGTGGTGCCATTCAGCAGAGCCCCTTCTGCATAGGCGCAGGCGGTCATCATGCTGCTCTCGATGTGAATGTGCGGATCCACCAATCCCGGAGCTAAAATCCCGCCGTTCGCATCGTAAGATTCCACGCCGCTCGCCCGTGAAACCCTCCCTGCAGACTTCACCGCGGCAATGCGCCCCGCCGAAATCCACACCTCTCGTTCCTCCAGAATCCGCTCCGAATACGTTGAGAGCACCCGCGCGCCGGTGATCACCAAATCCGGCATTCGCCTTCCAGAAGCAACATCAGCAAGTTGACGGGTAACGGTCCACAGCGGCGGAACAGCGAAACGCTTCATGCCCTGCAGTTTCACCAGCCTCTCTGGAAAAGGCAAACCGGGTTACCTGCAGCCGTTGCCTTTCGCCAGGGACGCCTCTATATTTCGCGCCCCATGCCCACCTTCACTGGAGTCGATCTCGCCGAGGAAATCCACGAACTGAAACGTCAGCGCAACGCGGTGATTCTCGCGCACAATTACCAGACCGGCGACATCCAGGATGTGGCTGATTTTGTCGGCGATTCTCTCGGACTCGCTTACAAAGCCAAGGAAACGGAAGCGGATGTCATCGTTTTTTGCGGCGTTCACTTCATGGCGGAAACGGCGAAAATCGTAAACCCTTCCCGCACCGTTCTCCTTCCGGATATGGACGCGGGCTGCTCGCTCGCCGACTCGTGCCCTCCCGATCAGCTCGCTGCGTATCTGCAACGGCACGCCGATAAAAACTACTACGTCATCGCCTACATCAACTGCAGCGCCGGCGTAAAAGCCTTGTCCGACGTGATTTGCACCAGCGGCAACGCCGTGAAAATCGTCAATGCAGCGCCTGCAGACCGGAACATTCTTTTCGTTCCCGACCAAAACCTCGGCGCGTGGGTCATGCAACAGACTGGCCGCCACATGGACCTTTGGCAGGGTAATTGTTACCTGCACATGGAGTTCACCGCGAATAGCATCCGGAAGATCCACGAGAAATTTCCCGCCGCTCCCGTGGTCGCGCACCCGGAATGTTCCGCCGCCGTCCGCATGCTGGCCGATGAAATCTGCTCCACGGAAAAGATGATCGGCTTCTGCCGCGACAATCCGGCGAAATCCTTCATCATCGTGACGGAAAGCGGCATGCTCCACCGGCTCGAGCGCGAGGTTCCGGGCAAGACTTTCATCCCCGGCCCCACGGACACCTGCGCCTGCGCCGATTGCCGTTACATGAAGCGCAACACTCTGGAAAAGCTCCATTCTGCCCTACTGAATCTTGAGCCAGAGCTCGTGATGGATGAGGAAATTCGCCGCAAGGCCGAAAAACCAATCTTGCGTATGCTGGAACTCAGCCGCTAAAACATCGGCCCCATGCGTCCGCAACTTCCTTCCGTCCTCACGCCCATGAACCGCCAGACCAAGCAGTCGGGCTGCGGCTGCCTGGGCGGCGGCTGCGCCATTGGGTTGGTGATCTTCCTCATCCTCGGCGGAGCTCTTTTCTGGGGTGCCTGGAGCACCTTGAGTGGCATCAAAGGCATGACCATGGCAGAACCGAAGCCGGTGCCGGTTTACAACGCCACGGATGCTGAAACGCAGGCCGCCTTGGAAAAAGTGCGCGCTTTCAACGCTACTTTCGACGCGGGCCAGGAGGCGGAAATCGTCCTCACCGCCAATGAGATCAACACGCTCATCTCTCGCTATGAACCGTGGCAAGCCGTTCGCGGCCGCGCCTTTGCCACGGTCAGCGGAGACCAGGTCGCCGCACAAGTCAGCCTGCCGCTCAGTCAGATCCGACTCATGCAGGATCGCTTCTTCAATGGAGACGTCTCCATGACCTTTATCACGGAGAACGGAAAAGCGAAGCCCAACGTCGTCACCGTTCGCTCGGGCGACACTGAATTTCCCCGCTGGTTGATGCGCTACATCACCTCCAAGGAATTCGTAGAGGGCCTCGGCTTGCCGTCCATTTCGGAGGAAGATTCCATCGGCTCGAACCTCACAGCTCTGGAAGTGAAAGATAACAAGCTGACCGTCCGCGCCAAAAAGCCGACCCAGTAAGGCCGCTTGTGAGGTCCGGTTGCAGAGCCGTGCCGGAGAACTACAGTGGTCCATGCGCGCTTTTGCTTTCTTCTGCCTGGCTGGCGGTCTCGCCGTGTTGACCGGCTGCTCCACGGTCGAATCGCGCATCAAAGAGCGGCCCGACGTTTTCAACAGCCTCCCGGAGCGGCAACGGGCGCTTGTCACAAGCGGCCAGGTAACAGAAGGCATGTCCCGTGACGCCGTTTATCTGGCGTGGGGAAAACCGGATCACGTTGTGCAAGGCAGCGAACGCAATCAGCCGATCGAGGAATGGGTTTACGACGCCACTCGTTCGCAGATCGTGCCGGGTTATCGGCCCGTTCCCGTCATCTACGGTGAGCGCGGGCGCTATCACAGCGGGTGGGATTATGTCTTCGACCCAGTGGTCGTCACGCAATCGTACCCTTACAAGTCGATACGTTTTGAAGACGGACGTGCCGTTGCCTGGCGCACTTCCCCGCTCCGCTAGCTCGTTCGCTGGTGACGCAAAACTGGGCGACAACCGCCCACGATCCTCCTAGATTCCGCCATGGCATTTTCCTCGCTCTCCGGCTTCGTCAATCAGCTCGATCAAACAGGTGAACTTTTGCGCGTGAGCCAGCCGGTGGCGACGGAGTTGGAGATCACGGAAATCGCTGACCGCCAGATGAAATCACCTGGTGGCGGAAAGGCGTTGCTCATCGAGCATCCGACGATCGGCGGGCGCAAATCGGAGTTTCCCGTGGCCATCAACACCATGGGCAGCGAGAAACGCATGGCCGCGGCGCTCGGCGTGGAGAATGTGCAGGAGATCGCCGATCAGATGCAGTTTCTGCTCAAGGCGAAACCGCCGAAATCCTTCCGCGAAGGCTGGGATCTCGTCAGAAACGGCATCGATCTTCTCCATGCGCGGCCGAAGAAAGTCTCCGATGCAGCGTGCCAGGAAGTCGTTCACCTCACGGGCAAATCTGGATTTTCGCTAGCCGACCTCCCGATTCTCCATTGCTGGCCGCAGGATGGTGGACGCTTCGTGACGCTACCGACCGTTTACACCCGCGATCCTGATTCTGGCGAACGCAACATCGGCATGTATCGCATGCAGGTCTATGATGAGACCTCCACCGGCATGCATTGGCAGGTGCACAAGGTCGCCGCGCGCCACGGCAAACGCTACTACGAGCGCGGCGAACGCATGCCGGTTTCCGTCTGTCTCGGCGGCGATCCCGCCTACACCTTTGCGGCCACCGCTCCGCTGCCCGATGGGTTGGATGAGATTCTCTTTGCCGGATTCCTCCGTAAAAAATCCGTCGAGCTCGTGAAATGCGTCACGAACGATCTCGAAGTTCCCGCCGATGTGGATTTCGTCCTAGAAGGTTACGTGCAACCTGGCGAAATGCGCGCGGAAGGCCCGTTTGGAGATCACACCGGTTTCTACACGCCGGTGGACGATTACCCGGTCTTCCACGTCACCGCCATCACGCACCGGCAGAAGGCGGTGTATCCCGCCACCATCGTTGGCATTCCCCCCATGGAAGATTTCTACATGGGCACGGCCAGCGTGAAAATCTTCCTCCCCGTCTTCAAAATGAACTTCCCGGAAATCGTGGACATGGCGCTTCCGGCGGAAGGCGTTTTCCACAACCTCGTCGTGGTGAGCATCCGCAAGCAATACCCGTGGCAAGCCTACAAAATCATGCACGGCCTCTGGGGCATGGGGCAGATGATGTTCAGCAAATTCATCGTCGTGGTAGACGACGATTGCAACGTGCACAACACCAGCGAAGTCCTCTTCCGCTGGCTCTCGAACACCGATCCGCAGCGCGACAGCACCTTCATCAAAAGCCCCTGCGACAGCCTCGACCACGCGCAAACCGTCGCCAACATGGGCAGCCACATCGGCTTCGACGCCACCAAGAAAATCGCCGGCGAAGGCTACACCCGCACCTGGCCGGATCTGGTGAAAATGGATCCAGCGACGATCGCGAAGGTCAATTCTCTCGGCTTTTAGCTAGGGCTAACATTCCGCAGGCTCTGACCGAATGTGCCGAGTAAACTCCGGTCGCTCAGCTGGAACAATGCTCCTCCCCTGGGCGCCACCCACCGGTATTCCGCTTGATGGCCAGAACGCGGGGTCCTAGTCTGCGCCTCCATGAGACCGTTTTCCTTCGCTCGTTTCACCGCTCTTCGCGGACTAGCAATCCCGCTCCTCCTTCTGGTCCTCTCTCCAAGTGCGCCCGTGTTGGCGCGGACTTTTACCGGTCACACGGGCACAAAGGTCGAGGCTGAAGTGGTCTCAGTGTCACTGCCGAAATCTTCGGCCCGTCTGCGACTTCCTTCCGGTCAGGAATATGATGTCCCGTTCGCCAATGTTTCTGCTGCCGACCAAGCATTTCTCCGCCAATGGAAACCGGCCGCGGCGGCGGTTCCCACCGTTCCCGTTCCGGTTCCCGCCGTCACACCCGAGGCTCTTCCGAGCGCAACGCCAACCCAGATGGGGCGCCCGGGTTCCAGCGCCTTGCCAGTGAAACCTTCGACCGCCCCGCTGGGTGCACCTGGAGAAACGATCTCTCTGGAATTTCCAGACCTCCCGAAGGATCGGAGTGGTGCCGTCGCTGCCTGCAAAGTTCGCCTGCCGGGGAACTATGATCCCGCCAAATCCATGCCGCTGCTTCTGTGGTTTGCCGGTGGAGACGGATCGAATGATCCGAGAGGCGGAGCGTCTCTGGTCGATACCGAGACATTTGCCGTAGCAGCAATGCCCTATCCCGGCTCCGTCGGCACACCCAAGAATGCACTAGACAAAGGCGAAATGGATGTGATCCGCGACTATCACATGGCGATGCTCAAAAAACTCGTCGCCACCTTGGGAAATGTGGATCCCAAACTGAAATTTGCCGCGGGCTTTAGCAATGGAGCCCATACCGTCGGCACTTACCTCGCCGCTGGAGAAAAGGAGTTTGTGGAATTCTTCCACGGTTTCATCCTGGTTGAAGGTGGCTGCCGCGAGACCAAATCCAAGAAAACCTTGCGCAACAAGTATGCCTACCTAGCGTGGGGAGCCAGCGAGGGCAATACCGAGGCTTTTATGGCAATGACGAAAGCGGCGGTGAAGGAAGCGCGGTTAAAAGTAACCAACCGCGCCATGCCCG